>JAWSUV010000158.1:0-5284 GCA_033549305.1 Bacillota bacterium
ATGGTTTATATGGATACTGTCTCGTCAACAAACCTGTGGGCAAAGGAAAATCTCATGGATTTGGCTCATGGGACAGTTGTATTGGCAGAAGAGCAGACGCAGGGACGGGGTCGCCTCGGAAAATACTGGGACTCTTCAAAAGGTGACGGGATCTGGATGACACTGGTGCTTCGGCCGCACCTTCCCATGGGGGAAGGTGCTAAAATCACACAATTGGCAGCTGCGGCAATGCACCAGGCCTTGATTCGATTAACCAATCTACCGGTGAAGATCAAATGGCCAAACGACCTGTTGGTAGATGACAGGAAGATATGCGGAATCTTGACAGAGATGACAGGTGAATTAACCCGGATAGAAAGTTTGCTGGTAGGAATTGGCGTGAATGTGAATCAACAATCTTTTACTGGAGAAATTCAGAAGACAGCCGTTTCTCTCGCACAGCTGACGGGCAAAAAGGTTTCACGAATTAAGCTATTGGAAGTATTCTTACAGGAGTTCGAGAAAATGTTTGACGATTTTGTGGAAAACGATCAATATGAGTCCGTTCTGGAAATTGTACGAAACAATTCATCACTCCTGAACCAGCGAATTAACATATTCCGGGGAGACGATTGCCTGCCTGCAACAGCGATTCAGGTGCATGAAGACGGGCGTCTGGAAGTTCAGTATGACGATGGACGTCAGGAACTTCTTTCAGGAGGAGAGGTCTCGATTAGGCGGTAAATCGAAGCAAAAAAGATCGATTGTGTTTTAAGACTCAAATTGATAAGATGATGACTATGCGGAAACCTGTGTGTGGCTGATGACAAACATGAAATCTGAGATGGACATACAAAAAGGATGGTGAGGGTATGCTACTGGTGTTTGATGTGGGGAACACAAATATTGTGATGGGCACGTTTGAGGAAGATGCACTGACTTTTTCATGGCGCATGTCAACAGACAAAGACAAATCTTCTGACGAGTATGTGATACTAATCAATCAGATGCTTCAGTATCAGAACATCCAGCCATCACAGGTGCATGATGTCATCGTTTCTTCGGTAGTGCCGGATCTAATGTATTCACTGGAACATGCTATTCGAAAACTCTTCAAGCTGATGCCTCTCTTGGTTGAACCCGGTATTAAAACCGGCATGGCGGTTTTATATGATAACCCGAAGCAGGTGGGTGCTGACCGTATTGTTAACGCAGTGGCTTCGATGAAAAAGTATGGTGGTCCTCTTATAATCGTTGATTTTGGAACGGCCACTACATTTTGTGCCATTTCAAAGGACGGCCAGTACCTGGGAGGAACCATTGCTCCGGGAATCAAAATTTCGAGTGATGCGCTGTTTCAAAAGGCGGCTAAACTGCCACGAATTGATCTGGTAAAACCTGGCCAGGTGATCTGCAAAAACACAGTCAACAGTATGCAATCAGGTATCATCTATGGGTATGTAGGCTTGGTGGAGCACATCGTCAAAAAAATGAAAATTGAACTGTCTCCACATGATCCTGAAGGCGTAAAGGTGATTGCTACAGGAGGATTATCTACATTGATCTCCAGTGAAACACAGACAATTGATGTGGTAGATAAAAGTATTACCCTGGATGGTCTCAAAGTTATCTATGACATGAACCGTGAAGGGCGCAATAAAGAAATTCCTGCTGAGATGCTTGAATAAACGATGCTTTGACATTCATCTAACGGTTTGCTAATTAAATGAGCCAGTTTCTGAGAATCGAACTGAAATGCTGAAAAGGTCATTGTAAACGGGGGATCGCTGCTTTATGTTATCCAAACACCTTGCCAATACGGCAGACCCTCGGATACAATCAATATGCAGGATGCGTTATCAATCGGGAGGAATAGCTGTGCTTGAGCCAATAAGTATCGGGAATACGCATATTGAACTGCCGGTGGTATTGGCACCGATGGCTGGCGTGACAGACTTGGCATACCGGTTGATATGCAAAGAGATGGGCTGCGGCATGGTTGTCTCTGAAATGATCAGCGCCAAAGGGCTCTATTATAAAGATGCCAAAACAAAGGAACTGCTTTCGACAGATCCGGCTGAAGGGCCTGCTGCCATCCAGATCTTTGGGTCTGATGAAAAAGTAATGGCATGGGCAGCGCACAAACTCAATGAATTACCACATGATCTCCTGGATATCAACATGGGCTGTCCGACTCCCAAAATCGTTAAAAATGGGGATGGTTGTGCCCTGATGCTCGAACCTGCGAAAGCAGGCAAAATTATTCGAGCAGTCGTGAGAGCCAGCCATAAACCGGTAACAGTTAAAATTCGCAAGGGGTGGGACGAGCATCGAATCAATGCGGTGGAGATGGCATGCATTGCAGAAGCGAATGGTGCGGCGGCTGTTACGGTTCATGGGCGTACCCGTGAACAATATTATGCTGGGAAGGCGGACTGGGATATTATTCGACGGGTGAAAGAAGCGGTTAAGATTCCGGTATTTGGGAATGGTGATGTACTTACGGCATTCGATGCCCGGGATATGGTGCATCAAACACGATGTGACGGGTTGATGGTTGGCCGTGGAGCTCACGGAAATCCGTGGATATTCAGGGACATAAGACAATTAGCCAAGGGCGTTCAATTTGCACAAAAACCAGAACCTTCATTTATTTATCAGGTTGTGAAGAGACACTTTGATCTGGTTGTTAAAAATAAAGGAGAAGTCATCGCAGTAAAAGAAATGCGTAAACATGCCGCCTGGTACACTAAAGGGTTGATAGGGTCTGCTGGCATTCGTCAGAAAATCAATCAATTGGAAACGGCAGAAGAAGTACTACGTCTTCTTTCTGAATATTTGCTGGCAGGCTCAATTGCTTGACAAGAGGATAACGCTGACTTATAATTGAAAGAATCGAAGACCTGAAAACACTGAGCAAATCAGTGTTTCTTGCTTTACGTATAACAGTTAAAGTGATATAACGGTTGATATTCAGCCATACCAAAACAATCAAGGGAGCGAAGGCGATATGGTGACAAATGAAACAATTCTGACGAACAAAGGAAAAGAAAAAATCGAATCAGAGTTAGAACACTTGAAAACTGTGCGTCGCAAAGAGATTTCTGAACGGATCAAGCAGGCTATTGAATTTGGCGACATCACTGAAAACTCGGAATATGATGAAGCAAAAAATGAACAGGCTCAAATTGAAGAGCGGATTATGAAATTGGATAATATCCTGAAAAAGGCGGTCATCATTGATGAAGATGATATCAGTACGGAAGTGGTCAGTATCGGCTCAACAGTAAGCCTTCGCGAAAATGGGGACGTGGAAGAAGTAAAATACACCATTGTCGGCTCTGCGGAAGCAGATCCCTATGAGATGAAAATATCCAACGAGTCACCAGTAGGGCGAGCACTGCTGGGTAAAAGAGTAGGAGATAAAGTGGAAGTTCAGATTCCGGACGGAATAACCATGTACGAAGTTGTCAAAATTGAGAAAGTTGAAGAATTAGTTTAATGATATCAGACAAAGAAGGTGAATAAATGAGTATGCAGGGAGAAGAAAAAAACCTGAATGAACTCCTGAAAATCAGACACCAGAAACTGGAATCGCTTAAGAAAGCAGGTAAAAACCCATACCTGATAGAAAGGGTGGCTGTGTCTCATTACAGCCAACAGGTGAAAGAGCAGTTTGAGGAACTGGAAAGCACCCGGATGACTCTGGCGGGAAGAATTATGACCCGCAGGGAACATGGAAAAGCAACATTTATTAATCTTCAGGATAAGGAAGGACAATTGCAGGTATACGTCCGTGAAGACCGTGTCGGTTCTGAACCCTATGAAGAATTTACTCATTATTATGATATTGGTGATTTAATTGAAGTGCAGGGAGAACCGTTTCGCACCAAAAGAGGCGAAGTTTCTCTCAAAGCAGACTTCATTAGACTGGTTTCAAAATCGCTTCAGATATTGCCGGAAAAATGGCACGGACTGAAAGATACAGATATACGGTATCGGCAACGTTATGTCGATCTCATTATGAATCCGGAGGTCAAGAAGGTTTTCCTGATTCGCAGCAAGGTGATCAAAGCGATTCGCACCTATCTGGATGAACGGGACTATCTGGAGGTGGAAACCCCCATCCTGGATACCCTGGCTGGCGGCGCAAATGCAAAACCTTTTATTACCCACCACAATGCCCTGGATATTGATATGTACCTGCGCATTGCAACAGAACTACATTTAAAGCGTTTAACGGTGGGTGGGTTTGACCGGGTTTATGAAATCGGCCGTATTTTTCGTAACGAAGGGATGTCCATCAAGCATAATCCGGAATTTACTTCCATTGAATTGTATCAGGCCTATGCTGATTACGAGGATATCATGGTGCTGACCGAAAATTTGGTTGCGAATGCAGCTCAAAAAGCAATGGGAACGACAAAGGTGACCTATCAAGGCCAGAAAATTGATTTCACACCACCCTGGAAGCGAATGACCATGATTGAAGCCTGCCTTAAATTTGCCGGAATCGATTTTGAGGCTGTTCACACAGAAGAAGAATTAAAAGCATTGTGCAAAAAACATCACCTTGAAATTGAAGGTGAGCTTACGAAAGGGTGGGTAATTGCGCAGACTTTCGAGACGTTTGTCGAAAAGAACCTTATTCAACCAATCTTTATTACTCACCATCCTGTGGAAGTTTCACCTCTGGCGAAACGCAATCCGGACAACCCTGAACTAACCAATCGGTTTGAGGCATTTGTCAATACATGGGAAATCGCCAACGCATTTTCTGAACTCAATGATCCCATTGATCAGCGTGAGAGGTTTGAAGAGCAGGTAAAGCAAAAAGCAGCTGGTAGCGAGGAAGCGCATCCTTACGATGAAGATTTTGTGAATGCGCTCGAAGTAGGATTACCTCCCACCGGAGGGATGGGGTTGGGGATTGACCGGCTGGTGATGCTTTTCACCGATTCGCCGTCCATTCGAGATGTCATTTTGTTTCCCACAATGAAACCTCTTGAAAAATAGTCGCCATCATGGCAAGTATGTGATTGATGCCTGGCACTTGACGTGATCACTGAATCACTATCACTACAATGAGCAAAGACGAACCCGAAAACCTTGGTGGGTAAATGGTTTTTCGGGTTTTTGCTTTTATTGGCTTTGCTTTTATTGAAAAAAAGCGAAAAAATCGCTTGACTTTCGCTGTGGTCGATGGTAAGATATACAAGTCGCTAAAACACAGTGGCGCCAATGAAAAGCTCTTTGAAAACTGAACAGCAGAAAAGAAGAAACGAAACCAAGCCAGTTTTTTGAT
>JAWSUV010000159.1:0-5268 GCA_033549305.1 Bacillota bacterium
CTGATCGTTGTCACCCTGTGGGGCATGAATTTCATCGCCATCAAGCTGGGGGTCAGCCACGTGCCGCCCCTGTTTCTGGTGGCGCTCCGCTTTCTCCTGGTGGCCGTTCCCGCCGTCTTTTTCCTTCCCCGGCCCCAGATCCCCTGGAAGGGCCTTATCGCCCTCTCCATGACCCTTTATGTGGGCCAGTTTGGCCTGCTATTCCTCGGCATCAAGCTGGGCATGCCCACCGGCCTGGCTTCGCTGGTGCAGCAGTCCCAGGCTTTTTTCACCCTGCTGATCGCCGTGATTTTCCTCAAGGAAAAACTCCGCTGGAACCACATTGCCGGCCTCCTCATCGCCGCTGTTGGCATCGTTCTCATCGCCTCCCGCCAAAACACCGGCATGACCTTCATTGGGTTTGGGCTGATCCTTGCCGCCGCCGCCAGCTGGGGAGCGGGCAACGTGATCATGCGCCAGGTCACCCTGGACGTGCCCCCCTTTTCCATGCTTTCTTTGGTGGTCTGGAGCGGTCTGGTGTCCTTTTTCCCCATGGCCATTCTCTCATTTCTTATCGAAGGCCCGGCCAGCTGGGTCAACGCCCTCCGGCAGGCCAACTGGGTCTCCGCCCTCTCCCTGATGTACCTGGCTTACTGCGCCTCCCTGGTGGGCTACGGCCTTTGGGGCAGGCTGATGGCCCGCTACCCCGCCTCCACCGTATCACCTTTCGCCCTCCTGGTTCCCATTCTGGCCATGATCTCCGGCGTCCTGTTTCTGGGTGAAACCTTCACCCTCCACCAGCTGGCAGGGTCGGTGCTGGTGATGACGGGGCTGGTGATTCACGTGTTTGGCCAGCGGCTCCACACTAACGCCCGTCCGGCGAAGCCTGTTGCCTGATGCTGCAGGTTTTGTTTTCGATATGTGGCATCCCGGACGGAAAACTGGTACGATAGAAAGAAATCACGGAAACCCACGGAAAGAGAGGCCGTTCCATGACCTACGAAGCCCCTATCTACCGTCCGCCCAGCGAAGCCCGCAGCCTGATCCTGCAGCTGACGCTGGGCTGTTCGCACAATCAGTGCACCTTCTGCTACATGTACAAAGGCAAGCCCTACCGGGTGAAATCCCGCGAGGAAATGTGGGAACACCTTGCCTGGGGAAAAGCCATGGATCCGGGTGCCCGGCGGATTTTTCTCGCCGACGGCAACGTGCTGGGCCTTGACACCTCCCTGCTGCTGGAGATCCTCACCGCCCTGTACCGGGAGTTTCCCTCCCTGGAACGGGTGAGCGT
The DNA here is from genome assembly GCA_033549305.1 of Bacillota bacterium. GTDB lineage: Bacteria > Bacillota > Clostridia > Peptostreptococcales > Tindalliaceae > Anoxynatronum. The sequence goes on from JAWSUV010000159.1 coordinate 1,271, forward strand.
GTACGGCGGCCCCAGGGACATCCTCGGGAAAACACCTGAAGAACTGGCCGCCCTGCGCCAGGCCGGCCTCCAGCTGGTCTACCTGGGAGTGGAAAGCGGCAGCGATGCCGTTCTGCAGCAAGTGCATAAAGGTGTCACCGCAGAAGAGATGATCACCGCCGGCGTCCGCGTGCGCCAGGCGGGCCTCCTGCTGTCCTGCATGCTGATTTCCGGTCTGGGGGGCACTACCCATTGGCGGGAGCACGCCCTGGAAAGCGCCCGGGTGATCAGTGTCATCAACCCCGACTACCTGAGCCTCCTCACCCTGCTGGTGGAGGAAAACACCCCCCTGCACCGACAGATCCGCCAGGGCCTGTTCCAGCCGCTCCCCCCGGAAGACGTCCTGGAAGAAACCCGGCTGCTCCTGGAACACCTGCAGCTGAACGGCTGCACCTTCCGCAGCAACCATCCCTCCAACTACCTGAACCTCTCCGGGGTGCTGAACCGGGACCAGGACCGGCTCCTGGCCCAGATCCAGGCAGCCCGGCAGGAAGGAAGGCTCCGCCCTGAAGGCTGGCGGGCTCTGTAATCCCGCCTCGATGTAAAATAGTGCAAGATAGAAATGTTAGAGTTAGTGGGATGAAGTGTGACATAAATCGAAGAGCCATGATGAATACGTATCTTAAGGATTCAAGTGGATATATCATGGGAGTCAGGTGCATATAATGTATGTCAAAGATATGAAGAATGATTCATATCATCATATAAATTCACTTGACCAAAAGGAAACTTTCGATAAATATAACGGCAAGGACAAGACCTATATCATCCTAATGGGAATAACCGTGGTGCTGCTGGCAATCTCCATTACGTTTAATCAGCAGATGGCAGACATCATGGCAGTTGTTACGGCGATGGTTGTAAGGATCAATCTGCTTACAGTTATAAATTCCCTTAGTCGGGAAGATTACCCGACGGACGATATAGAGGAGGATTATGGAATTAGTGATATCTACATTAGGTGAAACTGTGATGAAGTGGAAAGATCTGTTGCAAAGCTGACAATGGAAACTGGATCAGATAAATTCTTGAATAAATCACTGCTTAAAACCTGGGGACTTGTGATTTAATCAAACTTAAGGAGAAGGTGGGGAAAAGTCTATGTGGCAATGCCTAAAGTGCGGTCGTGAGTTCAAGAACCAGAATCAGGATCATTTCTGTGGCGAGCCGCCGAAAACGATTGACGCGTATATCGCCGCACAGCCTGAGAATGTACAGCCGTTTTTGAATCAGGTGCGAGATATAATTCGTGCCGTACTGCCAGACGCGCAGGAGCGTATCTCCTGGAGCATGCCAACTTACTGGAACAAACATAACATCATCCATTTCGCGGCCTTCAAAAAACACATCGGAGTATATCCCGGCCCTAAAACGATAGAGAATTTCGCCGGCCGGTTAACGGAGTACAAAACAAGCAAAGGCGCTGTACAATTGCCGTACAGTAAGCCGCTCCCGCTGGATCTAATCGCCGACATTGCGATATGGTGCAATAAAACGGAGAATCATCACTGAATGAATGTGGAAGTATATTGATAAGGCAGGCCTGAACCATGAACAATCCATCGAAAAACCGTTTCACCCCGGCTGTGACGGTGATCATCCTCTTTGGCATCATCAGCATGCTGGGCGATGTTGTTTACGAAACAGCGAGAAGCGCCAACAGCCAGTATTTAAACTTGCTGAGCATCAGTGCTGCGCAAGTCGGCCTGGTCTTTGGCATCGGAGAATTTCTGGGGCATGCGCTGCGGCTCATGGCGGGCGTTTTATCAGATAAGAGCGGCAGACACTGGCCCTTTATGTTCCTGGGGTACGGGATGCTCTTGGTGGTCCCCCTGATCGGATTCACCATGAACTGGAACATGCTCGTGGTGCTCATTCTGATGGAGCGAATCGGAAAAGCACTGCGCAGCCCGGCGAAAGATACGGTTTTATCCGGTGTTGCCGAAAAACAGGTGGGTGTCGGGTTCGCGTTTGGGCTGCAGGAAGCATTGGACCAGATCGGCGCATTCCTGGGTCCGCTTATTTTTACGGCCGTTTTTTATTTTTCGGGCAAGAGCGGCATTGCCCAGTACCAGGCAGGGTATCAACTGTTATTGGTTCCTTTTCTGTTGCTGATGCTCTTCCTCACCTATGCCTACAGGAGGATTAAGCGGGACCGTCTCATTCCTGCCGCTGCCCCAAACGGGTTTCATTCCGAGCGCCTCAACCCGGTCTTCTGGACGTATACAGCCTTCACCTTTTTCTGCACGCTGGGCTTCGTGAATTTCAGCACTGTGGGGTATCACCTCAAGGCGAAAAACCTGCTGTCCGACGGACACATCACCCTGGTGTATTCAGCCGCAATGATGGTGGATGCCGCGACAGCACTGGTTGTCGGCAAAGCCTATGACCGGCTGAAAATCAGGACGGAAAAGCGGACCGGCGGCATGCTGCTGTTGCTGGCGATTCCGGTCATTACCATGCTGTTGCCGGTGCTGACCCTGAGTCACTCTCCAACTCTCATCGTTTTGGGGATGGTTGTTTTTGGCATGGTCATGGGCACCCATGAAACGGTCATGCGCTCAGCCATTGCAGACATCACACCCTTTCACAAGCGGGGCACCGGCTATGGCGTCTTTAATACCGGTTATGGGCTGGCGCTGTTTGGCGGAGCCTCCCTGATGGGACTGCTTTACGAGTGGAATCAGATCGGCATGATCATGGCCTTCACCTTTGCGGCAGAACTGGCGGCCATCTTTTTCTATGCCAACATGAGGCGGATGATCCGGAACAGCCGCCAGGTGGAATCGTAACCCAGCCCGACCGGCTGGGATTTCTCCCAAATCATCTGCCGCCCGGTCAATGAATCCGGGATCTGCAGTCTCAAGCAGCCTGGCTGAAAAGATGACCCATGACAGGCGTAAAAAATCAGTACGGGTTGAAGTGCTCTCGTACTGATCCTTTACGTTGTTCCTGTCACATGCTTATGGCTGCAGGCATATCCCTGTGAAAGAGGGTTTGTTCGCCTGGTTTATGGCCCGATTTCCCTGCTGAAACCCGTTTCCATTTCTGCGGCCGTATCCAAGGCCTGCTGCTTTTCCATCGACCTGCCGCTGGAAAGCGGCCAGATGTTTTTCTGAAGCAGCTTTCAGTCTTTCAAAGACAGCTTCCACATCGTCCGGCAAGTCTTGCTGCAGGAACTGTTCATACATGGCGATATTGATCACTTCCGCTTCAACACCCACTTTATAGGCTTCTGCCAACGTTCCCGGAAGGCTGACCAGGCTTGCCCAGTCTTTTTCCGGCACCTCAACATCATAAGCGGCCAACAGGGGTGTTAACAAACGGATGTGCGTTCCTTCTGCCTTGATGATGTTAGAAAAGGGTCTTGTCACATCAAAGGTGTCCAAAATCAATGCATACTCTGCCTGCGCCAGGTACTCGTCTTCAATGGCATATGTCAGCATTTCCTCCAACGTATGCGCACTGCCGGATAAAGCCGCTGCAGCGCCTGTATCCGTCGCTGCGAAGGATACGGCTCCTGCCAGACTCATCACAACCAAACCCACTGCCAAAAAGCTTACCACTGTTCTGCTGATGATTTTTTTCATGATTCACATCTCCTATACTGGTATATTGATGGTGTTGAGCTGATCAGTCATCAACTCGTTGCTGCATCTTCAGGATAAAGGATAAGTATGATGCAAATATGAAGAAATACAGAAAAAATGATGAAATGAAAAATGATGGCAGCCCGGTTTTGATGGGAGGAACGTCCCATCCAGTTCCAGGGGTCAGCGCCATTCTTTTTCATGCTTCTTTGCGATACAGATATGGGGTATACTCAAATGGGGGAGTCCATCAGGCGATGACAGAGGAGGGCCTCTCAATGAAAGAGCCGGTAAAAGGAAAACGCATCATTTCGATCGCAGGGGCATTCATTGGGTTTTGCATTGGCGCCGCCTTTGCCACTGGACAGG
>JAWSUV010000160.1:0-5254 GCA_033549305.1 Bacillota bacterium
CCTGTCCAGTGGCAAAGGCGGCGCCAATGCAAAACCCAATGAATGCCCCTGCGATGGATATGATGCGTTTATTTTGTACCGGCTCTTTCATTGAGAGGCCCTCCTCTGTTTTTTCGTTAGCAAACCTTTCGTTCATTATACCATGGGGAGACCCTGTGGTTCTTCCATCGATCCCCTGTTTTCGTGCTTCCATGGGTTTTTTCTTGCACTACCGCTCCCGGATCCGCCCCCGCCGCCGCAGGTGCATCAGCAGCAGCCGAATCTCGTCCAGGGCTTTGCCGGGGGTGCCGCAGGGGCGCAGGGCGGCGGCCATTTCGGGCAGGGGGGTGCCGGCTTCCCAGAGTTCCACGGCCTGGTCTAGGTCGTGGGGGAAGAAGGTGAAATCGAGGTCGTCCAGGATGATGACAAAGGGGCCGCCGGTTTTCAGGAAATGCAGGTCATTGGGGTCATGTGCCATGGGAGGCCTCCTTTTCCGGCTGTGTGCGGCTTTGCCGCTGCTTTTTTTTGCCCAGCAGGATCGCCTCCAGCTGTTCGTTGGAGTACTGGCTGAACCGGCTTTCGGGCAGGTGAAAGCTGGTGCGGCGTGTGGGGGTCTGCGGTGCGGGAGCCGGGGTGATCGGTTTTTCGTAGAGGCCTTCCAGGGTGCGGGCCATGTTGCCTTCCTGGAGAAGCCAGTCAAAATCGGCCCGCCAGCCCCGGGGGTTCTGGCCCCGGAGGTAGGGGGAAGCCTGGGCTTTTTCAAAAAGCGTCCGGAACACGGCCAGGTCCTGCCGGTACTCCCTCCACCGCTGCTGCAGGGCCTCTTTCCGGTGTGCTGTGAGCTGTTTGATTTTGGGTAAATCGGTGCAGTGCCGGTGGTACAGGGCCAGGATCTCGTCAAAGGGGCAGGAAGCTGCGCGCGGTTCTGTGTTATCCACAGCCGCCGCCTCCTCCGCTGCCGGAGGCAGTGGTTCTTTACCTTCTTTCTTTCTTGTCATTCTTACCTTCTTGTTAGTTGTCGGTTGGTGTGACGCTCGTGTGTCGCCCGTGTGTCGCTCGTGTGTCGGAGGCTGTGTCGCCGCCGGGGGTTCGTTCTGGTAGGATTCCCAGTTGGCAATGGTGATGAGGCTGTGCTGGTTTGTCGTTTCGATTGTCAAAAATCCGTACTTTTCGAAAAGAGAGAGCGCGGTGCGTACTTTTCGGTGTGTCGCCCCCTCGCCGCATTCCTCCACCAGGCGGTTGATGCTGGTGATGAGCTGGCCGGGTTTCAGGTGGTAGGCGATGCCCTGGTGCACCCAGCTGTTTCCCCTGTAGCTGGCTTTCATGAGCAGGGTGATGAGGAGCACCTTCTGCACGGCGGTGCACTGGTGCCAGATGGGCTTGTGCATGAGTTCCCGGTGGAGCTTCACCCAGCCGCTGATGGTGGGCTGGTGGCTGGGGCTGTGGGGCGGTTGTTGGGTTGGCTGCATGGGGCTTCTCCTTTGCTGTGAGGTGGGTGTTGGGTTAGAATCCGGGGCCGCCGCCGCCGGGGATGGATGCGGGATGGGGCAGGGACTTGATGGTGGGGTCGGGCTGGCACCGGAGCACCCGCTCGCCCCGGGCCACCACCAGGCTGATGACCTGGGCGTTGGTGGGGGGCAGTTCGCTGACGGACTCCCGGTTGTCGACGAACAGGGGCATGCTGATGTGGTAGTGGCGGCTCAGGGTGTTGATGATGTCGATGCCCACGGCGATCCGGTGGCCGTGGTTCAGGTTGGTGTTGTAGGGCACGCCTTCGTAGAGGGTGTCGCAGCATTCGACGATTTCGCCGTTCACCTGTGTGTCGAAGAGGCGGAACGTGGCCATGGTGAAATGATGGTTGATGCGGTCCTGGAGCAGTTCCATCCGGGTGCGGGTGAAGGCGTCCAGGAGGGCCAGCTGCTCTTCCAGCTTTTCGTACTCTTCGGTGAGGGTGCGCTGTTCTTCTTCCAGCTCGGCGGTGCGGCGGCGGGCGTTTTCGGCGGCGGTGGTGTGGGCCAGCAGGCCGCGGGTTTTGTCCATGCGGGCGGCCAGGTCTGCCAGCCGGCGGCGCAGGGCACTCTCCTGAACGGCTTCTTCCGCTTTTCGCTGCTGCAGGGCGTCTTCGCACTTTTCGACTTCCCGGCGGAGGTCGTCCAGCACCGGGGAGGTGAGGGTTTGGCTCAGGCTGGCGATCGATGAATCGCGCAGATCCCGGTACAAGGCCCGGGACTGGTCGGCGTCGGCGGCCTGCTCCCGCAGGGGAGGCAGTTCTTCTTCCAGGGCGGCCTTTTCCCGGCCCAGGGCTTCCAGCCGGCGGGCCGTCTCCTGCCCCTGGCGGCTGATGCGCTGCAGGGTTTGCTGCTGATCTTCCACAAAGCGGGCGCGGGCTTTCTCCCGGGCGGCCCGACGGAGGGGTTCGGGGATGTGCTGGCCGCAGAGGGCGCAGGTGCAGGTGTCGGTGTGCTGAAAGGCGGCGGCGGCGGTGGTTTCCCACTGGCTGTGCAGCTGCCTTTTTTCTGTCTGCAGTTTGGGGCTTTCGGCGCTGATTGCCTGCAGGCGGCTCTCCCGCCGATCGATCTCGAACTGGACCTGCTGATGGCTGCGTTCGGCCTTCTGCAGTTCTGCGGTGAACCCGGCAAGGCCGCTGCGGCGCACTTCTGCTTCCCGGACTTCTTCCAGGCCCAGGGCGTCCCGGGCGGCGGCCAGGCTCTGCTGGAGACTGCGGCGGGCTTCGTTTTCCAGCAGCTGTTCCAGGGACTGGCGCGTGGAAGTGTCTTCCGCTTCCAGCTCTTTGAGGATGGCCTTCAGGCTGTCGGCGGTGTCCCCGGGCAGCAGGCCCTCGGGGAGGGTGCGGTTCACTTCGTCCATGCGCACGGGCAGTTTTTCCAGCTCTTTGTTCACGGCCCGCAGGGTGCCCTTGAGGACGCTGCGGGTTTCTTCCTCGCTGCGGCCGGCGCAGAGCTCAGGCACCAGGGCAAATTCCGGGTGCCGGGTGAGGATTTCGCCGTCGGTGACGTCGCCGGCAATGTCGGTGAGCAGGCGGCGGCGGTCCTGGAAGGGGATGCTGTTGAAGCCGGTGGGGCTGATGAACACCGGCAGCAGGTGTTCGGGGATGAGGCGCTGGAGGGTGTCCAGGTAGTCTTTCTTGCGGCGGGCAATGCCGTCCACATAGTGGGTGACCACGTGGCCCTCGAAAAGACGCCGGGAGGCGCCTTTCCGTTTGGTCCATTTTTCCGCGTAGGTTTTCTTCACGTTCAGGGGGATGCCGTCGACGAGGAGATCGGCTTCCACGCTGTGCTCCAGCCCGTGGACGGGTTCGCCGGCGGGGGTGAGGTTCTTGATCTCGTACTGGGTTCGCCCCAGGCTGTCCCGGTCGCAGAACAGGTAGTGGAAAGCGTCGGCAATGATGGTTTTGCCGGTGGCGTTGTCGCCGATGATCTCGTAATGGTCACCATCAAAGAGGATGATGAGGGTCTGGCCCTTGAAATTGGTGAGGTTGAGACGTTTGATGCGCAGCTGCATGGGGTCTCTCCTTCCTGTGGGTGGGTTGCGGCTGTTTACTGGTATGTGTCGGACAACGCTTCGCTCTCGTTCATCAGTTGAGGCTTGATGATGCGGATGAGTTCGAGCATCTCATCCATACGCCAGGTGCTTTTGCCTTTCCATTTACGGCTGAAGGTGGTGGGATCAATGCCGATCTCATTTGCCATTTCCCTGATGGTGACCTTTTCCTCCGCAATGTGATTGCCGATTATTTGCTGCAGGTTTTTCACGAGCTTGTCTGACTGGTTCATATGATTCCTCCTTGTTTTTTTTTTATCAAGCTTTTATATTTTACCAAGTTATCCGTTAAATGTCATTATAATCTGCGATAATTCCAATTGGCTGATTTGTTGAGTTTGTGTTTAGTTATTTCAATGTTTATCGTAATGGTTCGTTGTTTTTCAGGCTTCAAACTGCGAAAATTCCAGTGAAAAAGACCCCTTTTCGGTTAGCTTTGGGGCAGCGGGCTGTAGTATAGTGGCACCATCCGGTACCTGATGAGGCAGCACCGCACCGTGTACGGTCAACGGGCGAACCGGAAACCAACGGCACAGGGAGGGGATGTATGAACCAGATCCGCATCAGTGAGAACTTTCGGCTCAACGAATTTGAATGCAGGGACGGCAGTCACCAGGTGGCCCTGAGACATGAACTGCTGGACAAACTGCAGCAATTGCGGGAGGAGGCGGCGCGGCCGGTGATCATCACTTCCGGCTACCGGAACCCGGCCCACAACCGGGCGGTGGGCGGCAGCCCCACCAGCCGGCACCTCACCGGCGAGGCGGCAGACATCCGGATTCCGGGCCTCCACCCTGACGAAGTGGCCCAGCTGGCGGCCGCGGCAGGCTTCACCGGCATCGGCATCTACCCCGGCTTCACCCATGTGGACATCCGCCCGGTGCCGGCAAGGTGGCGGGGCTGAGGCGCCAAAGGGGCGAAACAGGGGGACAGGCCCCGCAGTTTCGCGGGACTGAGGCGCCGGGGACGGTTCCCTCTGCGTCACTTTGGAATGAGTGCATTCTGACGCACGAGGAACCGTCCCCACTGCACCACGCGAATAGACTAGCTTTAGGAGATGATCAACTATGCCCATGACCAACATTATTGCGAAGGTGAAAAAGCTGGACATCCAGAACCGGGTGATCGGGGAGGACTGGAAGCAGACCATCACCCTGACTCTGGGGGAAATTGAACTGAAGAACGAGAACCTGATTGCCCTGCGGCAGTTCCGCCCCTTTGAGGAGGTGCTGGTAAACCTGAAGAGCCTGCAGCTCTCCCTGGGGGATCTGCCGGAAGAGCAGAAAACCCTGTTTCTGGACAGGGACACGGATGCCACTCCGGTGCCGGCCCCGGCGCGGGCGGTGAGTGGCGAAAGTACCCCCGCCGATTATGACCTGTCGGCGCCGGTGGTGCTGGAGGGCAGCCCCATTGAGGTGAAGGTGTTTGAGGACGGGGAGGATGATGTGGACCCGGCGAGCATTGTAAAGAGCTATACGTTTTAGGGCAACACAGGGGAATCCAACGCAGGGTGAGAGCGCAGCTGTATTCCAAAGACAGGAACACAAATTTCTGATGTCTCCGGCGTTTCAGGTTCTTCCGTCCCCCAGTGTCAGTACCAAATGTTACGGAATTCTTCTGCATGACGCTTTGCGTTTCGCATGGAGAAATTGAAGCATCATACATTTTGAAAGGAGGTGAATGAATGAGCGAACGAATGAACGAGACCTGCCAG
>JAWSUV010000161.1:0-5159 GCA_033549305.1 Bacillota bacterium
CGGCCAGAAAGTGAGCTTCCAGTTTGTCAATGTTCAGATCCAGCCCGGCTTTCGTAGCTTTGATCAGCGGATTGACAATGCGGGAAGGTGCAACACGTCGGAAGCGCATACCGATGAGTGTGAAAATACCGACACGCACGCCTGAGAAAAAAGCTGTAATCCATAGTCCGATGGGAACAAAGCTTAAAAATACGGATAGTGCGACAATGACGACTGCAACAATGATGATTAAACCGATTAATCCTTCCATTCAATAATCCCTCCTAATCAATTTTCCTGACAACGATCCGCCTGCCTTCCCGGCGAATCACTTTGACACGGGTGCCGGTTTCCACATACATTCCTTCAGAAACAGCATCCACTTTCTCTCCTTCAATGTCAACAGTTCCTGCTGGATGCAGGTAACTGGTTACAATGCCTTCCTTTCCCAGCAGTTCAGTTTTATGTTCAGTCGATACATAGCCAAGGTCACTGCGCATTTCTGTCACGAGGGTCAGCCGGTCAAAATACTTGCTCTTGGGTGCATATTTCAAAATTAAAAAGAACGCGATGATGGATGTAACCAGGGCGATCACCAACGATACGATGGCATTGGTCATACTGCTGGAAGCCAGCACAATGCTGATGACAATCAGCAGGATGCCACCGACACCTGGAAATCCAAACCCGGGAACAAAAGCCTCGATCAGCAGCAGCAAAATCCCCCCCAGAAAGACCAGCAACACCGCAGTGCCCGCGTTTCCGGCCAAAATACTGCCCCCAAAATACAAGGCAAAAGCAATCAGGCTGACAGTGCCGCCAACGCCAAATCCGGCAGTCAATATCTCCATCAGGAGTCCGATAAATCCGATGGACAGGAGGACGGGAGCCACGTAAACGCTGGTCAGAATCTGGGCCAGTCGGACCGCCCGCGATACTTCCACTTCGATAAGAGTGGCGTCACTTAACTCCAAAACATTCAACACTTCCTGAAGTCCTCTGGAGGTATTGTCTGACAATCCAATCTCCAGGGCTTCCGATGCTGTCAGATTCAACAATTTACCGCTGTCAACCAGATTTTCAATTTCAATGCTCTGGTCAGCCATGGCAGCCACCAGTTCAGGATCGCGGCCCTTTTCCTCTGCCACCGAGCGCAACACACCGGTCCAGGCCGACAACGCCTTTTCCGTGTCCGGGATCGTTTCTGCAGACCCAATATTGCTGCCGGGAGCCATTGTGATCACATCTGCTGATATGGTAATCAGGACGCCGGCGGAGATAGCCCGGGGATTCACGTATGCGGCAGTAGGCACTTCCAGGGCGATAATCATGTCACTGATGTTTTCCGCTGAATCTATCCGGCCGCCATAAGTGTCAATATCAAAAATGATGCCTTTCAGCTGCGGATCATTTTGGACGGTGATCAGAGCGGCTGCCAGAAACTGTTCCATGGCAACCCCCACTTCTCCTTCGAGGGGAATCACATAAACGTGATCATTTTCATCCTGCCCGAAGACCGGAATGAACGTCATGCTGATCACTGCTATAAGAATTAGAGCCATATAAAAAAGGCTTTTTTGTCGGTTCATAGACATGCCCCTTTCTAATTGCATGCATAAAAAAATGCCCCATCATGTCAGGTTTCCTCTAAAGTGCGGTAAGGGTGTTAAACTACTTATATTACATATATATCGTTTCTGGTGGTTTTTAAACGTTTCTTTATCTTTTAAGACGTATCTTTAAGGGAAAAGTCTGTTATGTGGCGCAGTTAGTTAAAAAAACCCGGCGATTGCCGGGTTCTGTTCAGGAGGACAATTGCCGGCGTACCAGCTGATTTACTGTCTTTCCATCTGCTTTACCTTTTGTTTTTTCCATGACAAGCGACATAACCTTTCCCATGTCTTTCACTGACTGGGCGCCGGTGGATGCCACCGCCTCGCTGACAATGGCCATGAGCTCCTCTTCTGACAGAGGTTCCGGCAAATAGGATTCAAGAATCGTGATTTCCGCATTAGTCTGTTCAACCAAATCCGACCGCTGACCCTGCCTGAAGGCTTCCAGCGCATCTTTACGCTGTTTGACCTGTTTCATAATGAGCGCTAACACCTCATCATCCGAACAGGTTCTGCGTTCGTCAACCTCAACCTGCTTAATGGAGGAACGAATCATTGTCACAACATCCTTACGGATGGTTTCTTTGTTCCGCATGGCTGATTTTAGGTCCTCAGCCAGTTGCTCCCTGATTGCCATCTGCTTCACCTAATTCTGTATGAATTCATTCGCGGGTAGATTAAAATTTCTTGTTGTTCTTTCTCCGAGCCGCTTCCGCTTTCTTTTTGCGTGCGACACTGGGCTTTTCATAATGTTCTCTTCTTCTAGCCTCGGATAACACACCGGACTTTGCGCACTGACGCTTAAAACGACGAAGAGCACTGTCTAGTGTTTCATTATCCTTCACTTTAATTTCTGACATTGACTTCTCCCTCCCTCCGCTGGCACAATTGTGCATAATCAACAGCAGGTTATGGCTGTCTAAACGCGGGGTTGATTGAACATGTTCCAATTATAACCTATCTTAGCAGGTTGTGCAATAAACATTTTCAGCCTGGAGGCCACTGCATGGAACGCCCTCCCAGTAAATGAAAGTGCAGATGATTCACTGTCTGGCCGCCTTCCTTTCCAGTGTTGTTCACGACTCGAAACCCTTTATCGCTTAGGCCTTCCCGGACTGCCAGATGATCAACGGCGTCAAATAGTTGTGGCAGCAGTCGGCTGCGTTCTGCCGGCTCCAGGTCGTTGAGTGTGGGGATGTGTTTTTTGGGGACGATGAGAATATGCACCGGCGCCACCGGAGACACGTCCCGGAAAGCAATCACTTCATCGGTTTCGTAAACCATTTCAGACGGCAGTTCTTTAGAAACGATTTTACAGAAGATACAATTTTCCATCATAACGCTCCTCTCTCGACCAGTTTACCCTATCTATGATCATATTGTTTGATTCTTCCATACCCATTATGCCACTGGAATCCCCCGGCAGCAGGCTGATTCAATCTGCCTGATTTCCACGGTGACCCGTCGATGCAGCAATGCTGCATCATAAGGGATCAATACCTTAATGTAGTGGGGGGTGTGCCCTTCCATCCATCCAGGGTTCGTCTGGCACTTTTGTTCGATCAGCACCTCCACCTTCTGCTGGTAAAATCTCATCAGATACTGGTGTTTCATGTGAGCGACTGCCTGGATCAGTTGGTCGCTTCGTCTGCTTTTGACGCTTTCGGACACCTGTTCCCGATACCGGGCTGCAGGAGTGCCTTCCCTGGGGGAATACCGAAAAACATGCACATCGGCAAAAGCAACTTTCTTCACAAAATCAAACGTCTGCTGAAAATCTTCCTCTGATTCTCCCGGGAATCCGACAATGACATCGGTGGTGATCGCTGCATGAGGCGCCCAACGTCGGATATTCTCCACTGCCAGCCAGTAGTCCTCCGTGGTGTAGCGCCGGTTCATGGCTTTCAGTGTTCTGTCGCAACCACTCTGCAGGGATAGATGGAAATGATGGCACAGGGTGTTCAACGTCATGATGCGTTCCACCACATCTTTCTGCATCAGAGTGGGTTCCAGGGAACCTAGCCGCAGGCGTCCCAAGCCGCTGATGGAATCCAGGGATTCCATCAGTGAAATCAGCGCCAGCGGTTGCTGCCACTCTTTGCCATAGGACGCCAAATGAATGCCGGTGATCACCACTTCCTGAAAACCGTTAGCCACCAGGCGCTTGACTTCATTAACCACCTCATCTTTCGGGCGGCTTCGAATTGCTCCCCTGGCATAAGGAATAATGCAGTAACTGCAAAACTGATTGCAGCCATCCTGAATTTTCACATAAGCTCTGGTCATTTCCCGGGTTTTGTTAACTGAAAGGGATTCAAACGACTCCCCTGCTTCGTGAGGCGTCACCAGCAGAATGGGGCTTTCCTGATCCGGTCTCACAGCCTGGACGGCATCCACCAGCCGATGCCGGTCGCTTGTTCCTGACACCACATGAACACCTTCAATCTGCTGCACTTCATCCGGAGACAGCTGGGCATAGCATCCAGTTACCGCTACCACTGCACGGGGGTTCAGTTTTCGGGCACGCCGAATCATTTGCCTGGATTTCCGGTCACTCATGCTGGTCACCGTGCAGGTATTGATCAGAAACACGTCTGTCGGTTCATCAACGGAAACGGTTTCATACCCCTCCTGCTCAAACAGTTCGATAAGGGCCTGCGTTTCGTACTGGTTAACTTTGCATCCCAGCGTTATAGTGGCCAGTTTTTTCCTGCGGCCGTACGTCATTTGAAATGCATCCCGGGAAAGATGCAGTTCGCAGACAGTCATTTCAGATTGATTCGCCATCTCCACTACGCCTCCAACACTCCCATTTCATACAGCAGCACTGATAATAACACCAGGCTTGCAGTTTCGGTCCGTAAAATCCTGGGACCAAGCCCCACAGTCCGGATGCCTGCTTCCTTAGCTAACATTACTTCTTCCGGAGAGAACCCGCCTTCCGGGCCTATCCACATTTCAATACCCTGATAATGCATAAGTGCTTCCGGCTGCAGGACATCTGCCAGCCGTGACGCCGATTCTTTTTCATGAGCCAGGAGCCGCAGCCTGCTTTCACCAGACTGTCGGCCCAGTTCAAGAACCTCTTGCAGGGTACGGGGGGGCTCCACCACAGGAATGGAAGTCCGTTTGCTTTGCTTTGATGCTTCATCAGCAATTTTCTGCCATCGATGCTGCTTTTTAACCGCATCCTGCGGAGTGGAAAAACGCACCACTGTAAATTCAGTCGACACCGGCTGAATCGCCGCAATGCCCATTTCCGTATTTTTTTGAACGATCCAGTCCATTTTACTTCCCTTGGCAATCCCCTGGATCAGCCTTATCGGCCGTTCCAGAAGAATTACCGATTGTGACAGCCGCTCCAGCAGTTCCAGATGGACAACCTCCGGATCGATGGATCGTATCACGGCCAGGTATCGTTCTCCACAGCCGTCTGAAACGCTCACGTGAATACCTGCGGTGAGACGGAGCACTTTATGCAGGTGGTGAACATCCGGACCTTTGATGCGGCAACGTTTATTTTCCCGGTCCATTTGAGACGGATCGATAAAAAAATGATGCATCCCC
>JAWSUV010000162.1:0-5150 GCA_033549305.1 Bacillota bacterium
TTAACTGTCTAAGTTGGCTAACTCCACATTGTTAGCCACCAAAACTTCTTTGACTTTTTGGGCAACTTCAACCGCATTCGGCGCATCACCATGCAGGCAAACCGTCACTCCGTTAGCATCAATGATTTTACCGCTGATGGTGGCAATTTTCTTGTCTCTTGCGACCATTAGAGCTCTTTCTGCTACTTCTTCAGGGGTTCTGGCCTTTTTAGTCCTTTCGATGACCCAGTTTCCTTCTTCATCATAACTCAGGTCAATCAGTATTTCAGGAGCCAGTTTCATGCCAAGCTCTTGTCCCCGTTTATAAGCAGGTGCGCTTGGGGGCAGCATAATCCACAAATCCGGATTATAGTCTTTGATGGTTTGGAAGAATGGATCAATGTATTCATCATATTCAAATACCATACGATACATAATCCCGTGAGGCTTCACATGCTGCATTTTCATCCCATGGATTTTTAAAAAAGCGTCCATGGCCCCAAGCTGATAGATGGTATCGGTCCGTAATTCTTCGGGCGTTATTTTCATTTCCCGTCGTCCAAAGCCCTGCCGATCAGGCAGTCCTATATGAGTACCTACAGCCACGTTATACTGTTTCGCCCATTTGACCGTTCTTTCCATCACCAGGGGATCACCTGCGTGAAAACCACAGGCGATATTCGCTGAAGTGATGCATTTCATGACTTCTTCATCATTACCCAGCGTGTATCTTCCAAAGCTTTCGCCCATATCAACATTGATGTCTATTTTCACCTGTAACCCTCCCTTGATTATACTTTATTTTATAGCGTCTTCCGTAAACAGTTTTCGCTGGGCCAGTCGTGCTTCAATGGCATCTTCAACGCTGACTTGCTTGAATTTCACATGATCCCTGCCGGGCGCACACTGGCCGATCTTCCAGAGATCAGCATTAATGATGTTCAGGGCGCACATATATCCCCCAAGCGTTGGACCGTCAGCAATCAGGATGACAGGTGTGTTGCCGGTAATGTTGAGTGCTCCCCGCATGTTATAGGCATGGTCAACGATATTGGACGGATGGCTTCCCCCGACTCCGCCACTTTCTCTTGAAAAGAAATAATCTGGCAGCGGATCCAGTCGGCAAGCTGATCGGTTCGATTTTTCGGAAACCTTAAACGGTGTGCTGAACAAATATTCCATTCCTTCTTTGGTCGCGAAATCTGGATAAGCATTCATGCCGGCAATTGATCTGACTTCGAATTCATTGACAAAATCCGGGATAAACTCTTTTTTAAGCTTTCTTCCTTCCAGCTCGTGAAGCGCTTTCGCAGGCTTCCCGATCTTCAGCTCGTCGCCATCTTTAAGCTGACGGCCCTCAAAACCTCCATAGCTGCCGAACAGGCATGTTGACCTGCTCCCAAGATAGAGTGGCACATCGATGCCACCGGCGACGGCCAGATAGGATCTGAATCCTTCTTTACCGTATAAGCCAAATTTTAGTAAATCTCCCTTGCTGACTTTAACCGCTTCCCACATGGGAATGGCGTTTCCATTCAATACAGGCTTCATGTCTGAGCCGCCAACAGCAATCACAGTGTCTTCCTCAAACATTACCCGGAACTGCCCTACCGCAATTTCGATGCCCGCATCACCAACATCGTTTCCAACCAGCAGATTGGCAAATTCCAGCGATACATTATCCATAGCCCCTGATGGCGCCATCCCTTTGCCTAAAAACCCAACTCTTCCAGGCCAGTCTTCAACTAATGATTGAAATCCGCCTTTAACGACTTTAAGCATTTGATAACCTCCCTAATTGTACTCAAATAAACACTGATGGTTTCAATTTGTTAAAGGTTATAGTTTTGGAGCCTTTGCTGCACCTTCCGCCTGCTTCTTGAGGTATTCTTCCGTTTCTTTTTTGATATCATCGCGGTTCAACCAATCAATATAGTCCTTGACAATAATCTTCCCGTCTTCGATATCATATTTATAATCTGTTTTTTCATGAACATGTTTGTAAATGTCCAGGATTTCTTCTTCAGATGTTTCAAAGAATTTGATTCTATCCGCATTTCTATACAGGAACGGGCCATCCTTGAACTGCGGATGCTTCATTGCAAACTGGAAGGTTGGAATCGTTCTTCCAAATAACTGATAGCCGCCTCCTGTCGCTGTTGTATACGTAAATACGCAGGGACCCCCAATACCAACCGCACCCTCAGGCGTCCAGGTGCGTGGAGGATTGTACTTTGGAACCACCAGTGCACAGCGTGGATCAAGCGGCCAGAAGAAACCACCGCCAGGCCAGAATCCACAACCGCTGTTAAACCATTCAGTTCCTAAAAGCATTTGCTTGACTTCCGTGACTGTGACCCCATTACACATTGCGATATATTCGAGGTTGTAATCATCAATGATATTGGGTGCATCCGACCGAATGCCCTCAGCGTATTTTTTGACTGCTTTTTTAGTCTCACTATCTTCGAAAGCGATGGGCAGCTTAATTAAACGTGATTCCACCACCACATCATCCACGTTTTCGAATGACTCTTCTGTCTCCTTGATCACTTCAATTAACGCTTCCTGACTGAGTACCAGGGGGTCAAAATGGAACATGTTTGTTCGGAGTCCGGGAACCGTTTCAATAAGCCCTTTCACCTGTTTGTCCTTAATCGCTGTATCCACGGCCAGCATTCTGAAAGAGTCTGGAATGTAAAGAACTTGCTCACGCCCGTATTCAACCTGCAAAAAACCATCACCAGCCTGTCGAAACAGCACTTCTTTTCTGCCTTGTTTTTCTGGTAACGTATCAATGATCGTTTCATAGCTCAGCGGCTTCATTCAAAAACCTCCTATTCTGGTTATCGGCAATCCATTAACCGTAAAACCATCAGCTTTTTTCTTTTTCCGGGAAAGTGAAGAAAATACTGAAATACCCAAACAGCGGTCCAAGCCCGGTGGCGATTAAGGAAAAAATCATCGCCATCAATACATCCGTACCAAAAGAGCCTGTGGATCGGTACGCAGCCCCATAAAAAACAGCAAATACACACGAGTAAGAGTTAAATGCAACAAGGCTGGTGCTCATTGACGGTATTTTCAGTGACAACATGAGTAGATATACTGTGATGATGACCGGTATGATTAGTGCAATCATCGGGGGAAGAAAACCCGCGGCAAAGTCAATCATGAAAATGCACAACAACGCAAGAAGGGCACCAGGAATCATCGAAGGATATATTTTTTTTAACACATCGGGTGTGGCTCCAAGGGCAAAATACCATGCCCAGCCGATAAAAAGCGCCCAAACCGGCAGACCCAGCGCCGGTAACGTGACCAGGCATGATACACCCGCCAGCAAAGCAACAACCACATTAATCGAGATCTTCGACTTCATTTTCACACATCCTTTTTTGTTATTAAGGAATGGGGCCGGTTACACCATGTTTATTCGAGTTCAACGAGAAGATCTCCAGTACCAACCGTATCACCTTTTTTAACAAAAATTGATTTCACAACACCATCTTTTTCTGCAATGATTTCATTCTCCATTTTCATGGCTTCCAGAATAATCACTGCATCGCCTTCCTTAACTTCAGACCCAACTTCAACCTGAACCTGCCAAATATTCCCAGGTAGTGGCGCAGTCACTTTATTTAAATCCATGTTTAAATAACCCCTTTCAATTTAAGTTGATTTTTTACACATCTTATTGATAACTAACTGATCATCTTTTTTTATTCAGATCATAGAACCACTCCCTCCTGTTAATAATGTCACGATCTAATTGATGCAATTATTATTCCAACAGTGCTGAATATTTTAAATTCTTTATTATTTCTTTTTTACCAATAAAAGAGAGATATCCCAACAAGGAACATCTCCCATGATTACTTTCTTGATTGTTTCTGCAAAGCAGGGATGAAAAAGCGATTCAATTCCGGGTTAAATTATTGGTGTTTGAGTCATCATTGACTTATTTTAAAACAGTTGTTAGATTTCCAGCGTGTATTTCCGTATTTTCCTTGAGGCACTTGACTGGCTTATGTTCAATTCCCTGGCGACCTCATAAGAGTTCTGATATTTATCATACATTCGAATGATGATCCCTTTCTCAAACTCATCCACCAGCTCTTTCAGACACTTTGGCTGTTCTTGATTATCCAGTGGCAGTTCAAACATAAACATATCATTCATTTCCGTCTCAAGGTCATCCGTTTTAATCAGCATCCGATCCGTCGTGACCACCAGTCGCTCGATCAGATTTTTCAATTCTCTGATGTTGCCAGGCCAGTGATATGATTCAAAATAACAGTAAACTGATTCATCAATCACTTTCAGGGTCTTGTATTTTTGTGTGAAGTGTCCCAGAAAATAATCGGCAAGATAGCGGATGTCTTCTTTCCGATTTCTTAATGGCGGAACATTAACCGGCACCACTTTTAGTCGGTAATACAAGTCATCCCGGAACAATTTTTGATCAACCAAATCTTTCAGGTTGCGGTTTGATGCGGCGATTACCCGTACATCAAGGTTGGTGGAGCGGGTTCCTCCAACACGGGTAAACTTTTTCTGATCGAGCACTCTGAGCAGTTTAACCTGAAGGTTTAAGGGCATTTCAGATATTTCGTCCAGTAGCAGGGTTCCTTTGTTGGCTTCCTCAATCAATCCCATTTTTCCTTTTGACCTGGCGCTGGTAAATGCTCCCATTTCATAGCCGAACAATTCAGACTCAAGAAGTGTTTCCGGAATAGCGCCACAATTAATGGCCACCAGCGGCCCCTTTGACCGATTACTGATGGAATGAATATACCGAACGATCACTTCTTTTCCTACTCCTGATTCTCCCTGCACCAACACAGCTGAATCAACCTTCGCGATTCTTTTGCATAGTTCAACCACTTCTCTCATGCTTTCGCTTTTCGCAACAAAATCCTCACTGATCATGTGATTGGTGTATTTCCTTCTGTATTGTTCCCTGTCTCCTTTTGCCGATTGATCTTCTTCGCTGAACAGATTATTAATATTTCGTGCGTTGGTCACCACGCGGATAATGTTCCCATCGTTATCAAAGACTGGATTTCCTGTCACAATGTTTTTGAGGCCATTACTCAATTGCTGTATCAATGTCACCACTTTTCTTTCCTTAATCACAGTCAGCGCAACTGCCGAGTAAAAGATATTAC
>JAWSUV010000163.1:0-5148 GCA_033549305.1 Bacillota bacterium
AGTTTAAGGGAAAAGACGTCTGGCGCCTTATCCGCCGCGAAGCGGAAGTCGGCTTCATGATCGGGATCGTTAACGGCATTCTCGTCAGCATTGTTGCAACTGTCTGGCAGGGGAGCCTTATGCTGGGTTTCGTCATTGGATTGTCCTTGTCGATTACGCTGTTCTTCGCCACGATGGCAGGTACCCTGGTGCCGCTGCTCATGGCTAAAATGAACATCGACCCGGCATTTGCCTCAGGCCCTTTTATCACCACCATCAATGACCTGGTGGGGTTGACCATTTACTTTACCATTGCGACCCGATTTATGCGATATCTTGTTTAGTGATTCCGTTTTATTATTTGATCAGAGCTTTTCATTCCCACATGATGCACACACCAAATAATGTTTGTTTCCATCCTTATCTGTCAGAAGAATACCCAGTTTGATGTTCGTTTGGAGATTATCGTTAAAAACGCACCTGATCTTCACCATGGAAGACCACCGTGAGCACATACGCTGCTTCATACTCCGTCAGGGCTTCGATGCCGCCTTCAGCGGCATCAAAAATAAATGAGGGTCCCCGCATGGATCCGGTGGAAGAACCCACAAGGGCTGCCAGCATCACCGGCTCATCCACGATGACAGTGTCTATCCGTTCTGCCTGGCTCCAGGACCAGGCATTCAGCTCTGGTGAAAAGCTTACCTGCTGTGTCATTCTGTCGCCGCCAAAGGCGATGGACCAAACCTGCTCCTGGTTGATACCCGTATTGATCTGTGACCAAATGAGGCGCTGAAATCCCGCCTCCAGAAAACCGCCCATTTGCCAGTGCATCACTGGTTCCACATGTGTGCCGTTTTCATAATAGTCCACCCGGTATTCCATCTGATCAAAATCAATTCGATCCAGATCGATGTCGAATGCAAAATACCGTTCAACGCCTACTGCTGTTAGAAGGCTTTTTTCATTCTCGGTTAATGCGGCTGCCTGAATGGCCGGACCTCCTGACAGGCTGCCGGCCATCTGACAGCCGGAAAGCGTTGCCAGCATGGTCACTGCCAGCAGTAAGATGACGGCTATTCTTGTTATGGTTCTTCTGCTTCTTTTCATGATCATTCCTCCTGTTAATAATCCGTATCAGACACTGCATACGGTTTGATGGCTGAGGCCAGTTTCCATTGCAGCAGGACCAGCACCAACATAAAAAAAGGGAAAAGCCGGATCCCCCACTGAGACAGGGCAATGCCGATCAGGGGCGGAACCGTCGCAATGCCCACGTAAGCTGCAGCAAACTGATACCCAATCAGGGTTTGGGAGGCCTGTTCTCCAAATCGTCGAGGCGTTTCGTGCACCATGGCCGGGAAGATGGGGGCGAACCCGAGGCCGATAAACATAAATGCCGGCAGGGGATAGAAATTTGATATCAGCAGCAGCGCACCAATGACGGACAGGGTAAAGCCCAGCTTCATCATTTGCCAGTTATTCAGCCTAAAGGAAATCACGCCTGCCAGCAGTCGGCCAGCCGTGATTCCGCCATAGTAGAGGGCCACCATCTGTGCAGCACGTTCAAGGGAGATGCCGTGATGCTGAAACAGATAACTGCTGCCCCACAGCCCCATGGCGTATTCCCCGGCGCAGTAAAACAGGAAGACCAGCATGGCATGGGGAGCTCCTCTGGTTTTAAAGACTTCGAGGCTGCTCAGCGCCCTGGCGGTGAGTTTTTTCGGCTCTTTCAGGCTTTGATGCTTCTGCCACAGGGGCAGGGAAAGAAGCAAAACCGCCGCCAATGCAAACTGGATCATGGCGATGGTACGAAACCCGGCACGCCAGGACTGCGTCTGAAGGAGCACTGCGGACATGATCAGGGGGCCGGCCGTGGCGCCGATCCCCCAGCTGGCATGGAGCCAGTTCATATGATGGGCCCCAAAGTTTTTTGACACGAAGTGATTAAGCGCCGTATCCACTGATCCGGCGCCAAATCCCAGGGGCACTGCCAGAAACAGGATCCATCCATAATGCGGCGCCATGCCAAACCCCAGCAGCGCTGCGGCTGTCATAAAACTGCTGAAAAAAGCGATTTTACCTTCCCCAAAGGCGGCAATCATTCTGCCGCTGAGCAAACTGCTGGCAACGGTTCCCAGGGTTGTCACCGTAGCAATCAAGCCGCCTGCCCGAAGATCCATCACCCATTCGGTGCGGATCAGGGGCCAGGCCACGCCAAAAACAGCATCCGGCAGGCCAAGCGAAATAAACGCCATATAGATGATCATCAGTAATAAGACTGTTATCATTGGCACCTCTCCATCTGTCAGCAACCCGCATTTCGAAAAAATAGGATCTGTTCACTCCAGCATATCACAACAGCCTGAAGCCTAAAAGTTCCCGTTAGAACAATACCGCCTTCGCCGCCGTATCATCACTAAAAAAGGATCCACATGACATGGCACATACTCTTTCCTCAGCAAAGAAAAACACAGTCTCTCGTCTGAGAGACTGTGTTTTTCAGGCTTTCTATTGCTGATGTT
The DNA here is from genome assembly GCA_033549305.1 of Bacillota bacterium. Lineage (GTDB taxonomy): Bacteria > Bacillota > Clostridia > Peptostreptococcales > Tindalliaceae > Anoxynatronum. The sequence continues at coordinate 2,505 of JAWSUV010000163.1, forward strand.
CAGGAGCATGGTGAAGCATGAAAGAGTTAAATCTCCATCACGGCAGGCAGACTCAGCACTGTTTTAAACAGATCACCGTCAATGGAAATATCAAGACTGCCTTGCTGGGCTTGGGCTAATCCTCTGGCGATGGCCAGCCCCAGCCCGGATCCTTCTTCTGTTCGTGATTCATCTCCTCTGACAAACCGTTCCATCAACTCTTCCGGGTTCACATTTAACTGGGTGGAGGAGACATTTTTGATGGTCAGTATCCCTTGCCTGTCCCGGTTTTCAGCAGACAGATATATCCGGGTTCCCGTCATGCTGTATTTCAGAACATTGCTCATCAAATTATCCAGGATCCGCCACAGGCAATTGCCGTCTCCCACAACCGTAACCGGCTCATTTGCCTTAACCAGCTGCAGTTCCAGACCGGCATCAGACAGTCTTTCTTCAAATTCACCTTCCACCTGCAGCAGGATTTCCTGTAGGTCCACTGCTGCTAACTGCACCTGAACATTGCCGGAGGATGCCCGGGAAGCCTCCAGCAAATCGTCGATCAGTTTTTTTAACCGTTCCGTCTTTTCTGTCAGCACTTTCAGGTATCCCTGAGCTGTTTCATTTTCATCATTTTCCTTTTTCAGCAAATCCACATAATTGATCACGGAGGTTAGCGGCGTTTTCAAATCGTGGGACACGTTGGTGATCAGCTCTGTCTTCATCCGTTCTCCCTTGATGGCTTCACCCACCGCCTGTTTCAGCCCTGTTTGAATACTGGCTACGTTTTGTCCCAGTTCCTGCAGGGGCAGCGCCATTTTTTCCGGGTTCAGGGGATAATCGATGTCGCCATGGGCAATATGGTGGGTGGCTTGCATCACGGCAGCAAAGGAGGAAAACGGTTTTATGAGCCCGATGAGCACCAGGGTGTTAAACATCACCATCACCAGGAAAAAACCACCACTTGAGCGACTGAACAACACCCCCAGGATGCCATTGAGAAAGCCGTAAACCAGCACCATCAGCATCACCATCACGTGTGCCCTGCGGTAAGAAAAAAGCCGACGGAACCTTTCCCGGATTTTTCTCAGTAAACTGCCCAAAAGGGTGTGGCTGAACAGGGTTTTTCGTTTCACATGCCGCACCATGGACAGATAATAGGAAAGACCTATGATGCCATCAATCCCCAATACCACCAGCAGGCCAAAGATGGTAAAGTTGTCATGCCCAATGTTGTCACCTGCAATGCTGATCAAAAGAGCAGCTGCTCCCAGAGACAGGCCTGCCGCGAGGAGCACCAGCAGGGTATGAAGGTCAGTGTATAGCCAGTCCAATGGCCCTGCCTTGAGGCTGTCCTGCTCTTTATTGTGCTGGAGGCTGTGACCGACTGCCAGGGTCAGGTAAACCAATGAGGCCAGAAATACCGGCAGGGCTGCCAGCATGGGCCATCGGAACACTTCCAGTGTAGGCTGAACCTGCCAGTATCGATACCATCTTAGTATCATCAACGTCATCCCGCCGCCGGCCATCACCATAAAACTGCTCCAGGCCAGTAAATAGGCTCCCACCTTCAGGCCCGTCGATTCTTTAATGCTTTTCCATTTTGTATCCAATGCCCCACACCACCTTTATGTATTCTGGTTCTCTGGGATTGATTTCAATCTTTTCCCGCAGCCGCCGGATGTGAACGGAGACAGTGTTGTCGACGGCATAGCCGTTTTCATTCCACACCTGGTCATAAATAACAGAGGTGGAAAACACCTTCCCCACATGCTGCATTAAAAAGGCCGCTATTTTGTACTCTGTGGCTGTCAGTTTCACCGCTTCACCGTCGGCTTTCAGTTGGCAGGCCTCCATATCCAGCTCCAGTCGTCCGTTGACCAACACTTTTTCGCAGGTTTCCATGCTGCCCAACCGGGTGTAGCGTCGAAGCTGTGATTTTACCCGCGCCATCAATTCCAGGGCGTTGAAGGGTTTTGTCACATAGTCGTCTGCCCCGAACTGCAGACCAGTGATTTTGTCCGTGCACTCTGATTTTGCCGATAACATGATGATGGGAATGTTTTTTCCCTCCGCAGTTGTTCAGCTTCTGCCGCAATGTGGCTGGAGATCATCAAGGGGCCACACGCTCTGCTCTTTTTTTCTTCACCTGGTTTCTTATCCCATCTATTGTTCACCCTATTCAACGAATTTCATCGAAATTTGTTTCAAAAAAAAGGGGCTTGATTGGCCCCGTTCGCTGATGTGATTTGTGCCTTACCCTAAGCTGATTCTTCTTCTTTTGTCTCCTGAGACTCCCTGGCAGACACCAGTTTCTCAATGTCTTTTTTCAGTTTCAGAGGCGATGTGGTGGGCGCATAGCGTTTGATCACATTGCCTTTTTCGTCGATGAGGAATTTGGCAAAGTTCCATTTGATGTCTTTACCCAGGAGTGATGTTGCCTCGCTTTTCAAGTATTGGTAGAGCGGATGCGCCTGTTCACCGTTGACATCTATCTTTTCGAACATGGGGAAGGTCACACCATAATTCAGCTGGCAGAATTCCAGGATCTCCCCGTTGCTGCCCGGGTCCTGGTTGGCAAACTGGCTGCTGTAAAATCATAAAATTTCATTGTTGGTTGTAGTGTCAAAATAGACGTTTTTCAAGCACATAATCTTATGAAATGTTG
>JAWSUV010000164.1:0-5063 GCA_033549305.1 Bacillota bacterium
GGCGGTAGGAGATGCCCAGCCGCATCAGGCTCCCGGGGTAATTACCTGCCAGGCCAATGGTTTCATGCAGGGTGTCATAGGGAGCTCCCGTGATGCACAGTAGGCTGTCTCCGGGGAAGAGGTTGCCCGTCAGTCCCAGGCTGAGGGCGTGGGTGCCGTTGACAATATTGGGCCGTACCAGGGCGTTTTCTGCTCCAAAAACGGACGCGAAAATCTCCTCTGTTTTTTCACGTCCGGGATCATTGTACCCGTAACCCGTGTGCCACTGGAAATGCTGGTCGCTGAGACGCTCCCGCTGCATGGCGTTCAGAACTTTATACTGGTTATACTCCTTAATCGCTTCCCGGCGCTGGAAAAGCGGCTGTACTTCTTCTTCCGCCTGCTGCACCAGCTGAATGATCACATCACTGATCCCCAGGTTGTCCCTTAAAAACTGACTGGTCTCCCGCATCTGATCGTAACTCCCTTCTGAAACAGACAGAACAGACAGTGTCCCTGGGGATCACTGTCTGTCTGGTATGAATGCTGTATTATTCCGCTTCTTCCTGCTGCGCCTGATAAAAATTCACCGGTTTGGCCGGTATGATCGTTGAAATGGCATGCTTATAAATCATTTGCTGTTTCCCGTCGCTGTCGAGTACAAGGGTGTAGTTATCAAATCCTTTGACGTTTCCGCGCAACTGGAACCCATTCATCAAAAAAACGGTGATGGATATGCTCTCCTTGCGCACCTGGTTCAAAAAGAGGTCCTGCAGATTCATGTTGTTTTTCATTTTGGCGATCCCCCCCATTTTTTCTCTCTTTTGCCATTTTCTTTTCTTTCATTTTTTCTTCTTCTGCCTGCTCTTCTTTTTGTTGCTCCGGTGAATGACCCCGCTTCACGACGGCTCGCTGAGCTGATGAAGAATCAGTTCAACAGTGCGGCTGACCTCAGCTTCCCGGGACACATCATGATTCAGGTGGATCCATTGATCCTGGGGCAGCTTTTTAAACCAGGTAAGCTGTCTTTTCGCGTAACGTCTGGAATTCCGCTTAATCATCTTCACAGCATCCTCATACCCGATTTTACCCTGAATATAACGGATCATTTCTTTATATCCCACACCTTGCATGGCCGGAAGCTGCACATCAACCCCCAGGCTCATTAAATGACGCACTTCCGCCTCAAGGCCCTGGGCAAGCATCACGTCCACCCGCTGGTTAATGCGGTCATACAGAGATTCACGCTCTTCATTGATCACGAATACCCGGAAATCATAATCCTGATTGATTTCCAGCTCCCGGGAAAAATCCTGGATGCCGTCAGCCGCATGCAGGCTGACTTCCAGCGCCCGAATGACCCGTTTGACATTGTGGGGATGGATTCGCTCCGCGGCGGAAGGATCCTTCAGGCGCAGCCGTTGATGCATGGCTTCAGCCCCCACTGCCGCTGCTTCATCTTCCAGCTGACGCCGCAGCTGTGAATCGATTTCAACGTCTGTAAAATCCAGGCGGTAAAGCAAGGAGTGAATGTAAAGCCCTGTCCCGCCGGTGACGATGGGCAGTGCCTTTCGCTGATGGATTTCACGGATTTTCTCCAGGGCCAGCTGCTGAAAATCCGCTACAGTGAATCGCTGGGCCGGATCAAGAAAGTCCAGGAGATGATGTTGAACCCCTTGCTGCTCTTCCAGCGAAGGTTTGGCGGTGCCGATATTCATGTGCCGGTAGATCTGCATGGAATCCGCGGAGATGATTTCTCCGTTCGCCGCCAGCGCGGTTTGAATGCTCACCGCTGTTTTACCAACCGCGGTCGGCCCGGTGATGATCACCACTAGTGGTTTTTTCATTAAAGCCATCCGAGTCACTTCCTGTCGTCTTTGTGAGTTTGACTAGACCCGCTTAAACAACTTTTCCAGGTCGTAATCCCGCAACTGGAGGACAATGGGCCTTCCATGAGGGCATGTGAGCGGCACCCGGAGGGATGTCATCTGGTCCAGCAGCGATGTGATCTCTTCCCGGGTGAGGCTGTCATGAGCCTTAACGGCATAACGGCAGGCTTTTCGAATCAGCTTCTCCAGCGGAAGTTCGCCGCCGGACCACTCCTGATCAATCAGTTCATCCATCAGGTTCGTGAGAAACTGGTGGTGGGCCGGCATTCCCAGATGATAGGGAACGCCTGTCAGGCGAATGGCCTGATGCCCGAAAGGTTCCACCATGAAGCCCATGCGATGGAAGATCTGCTGATGCACCTGAAACCATTCCATCTCTGCCAGGGTCAGTTCCAGGATCTGTCCGTCCAGTACCTCCTGCACATCCACCGTTCCACGCTGAGCGTCTGCCAGCAGCCGGTCATAAACCACCCGCTCATGAGCCGCATGCTGATCGATCAGGTAAAGATGCTTCCCCGACTCCAGCAGGAGATAGGTCTGAAAGGCCTGCCCCACCAGGCGGTATTGCCGCTGCTTCAGTACCTGCTCCAAAAACAACTGTTGAGACAGATGTTCCGGCGCCAGTTCCTGAAGGGGTTCCTGCAGCGTTTCAGTCTGGCTTTCCCTGAAGAAGAATTCATTCGCCTGATCACTCGTCTGTTCGGCTGATTGACCGGATTCTTCGGGAACTGCCGCACCCGACGCCGGATCATCATGGTCATCCTGCACATATGGAAACGGCCGTTTTTCCCGGATCAGCTCATGAGGGGCATCATCCTTCCGGTTGTCGTCAGCATAACGCTGGCCGGCAAGTACATTCTCCTTCTGGTGTATGGCATTCTCCATAGGCTGCGCGGGTGCTGTATCGTCCAGGGAAACCTGGCTGCCTTCCGGTGGAAGAGTTGCCGCCTCTTGAGGCAACGTCTCCTGATCATGCTGCTGCCTGTGTTCCGCCTGCAGCGCAAGTTCCCGCGGCGTCGGTCCAATCCCCAGTCCACCAGGTGTCACCATCAGCGTCTGCTCCCGCAATGCCTGCTTCACATAATCCTTCAGGGAATCATCCACCCACTGTGGCTCCTGAAACTTGATGGCTGTTTTGGAAGGATGCACGTTCACATCCAGCACCTCCGGCGAGATCTCCAGATAAAGAATGCCCACAGGAAAACGCCGGATCATAATGGATCCTTCATAAGCCTGTTCAAACGCATGTGTCAGGACATCACTCCTTACACTGCGTCCGTTGACAAAAAAGGCCTGGTAATTACGGTTCCCCCGGTTTGCCTGTGGCTGCCCGATCAGGGCGCTGATCCGCAGGTGATGTTCCCCTTTGGAGTAGGTTTTCTCTGAAGCTATAAACAGCCCTTTGGCGAGTTCATGGGGAAAAACCGTCATGGCGGTCTGAAGTGGATCGGTTTGCCGGCGATTAGTTAACATAATATTATTATTGTTGATGTATTGAAAGGCAATGTCAGGGCGGCTCAGAATCAGGCGGGTGATCAGCTCGGTGATCCGCGATGCTTCCGCTCCGTCGCTCTTCATAAACTTTAACCGGGCAGGAGTTTGGTGAAACAGATCTCTGACGGTAATCCTGGTTCCCACCGGACATCCTGCTTCCTCCAGGGCCTGCAACGCGCCGCTCTCGAAAACAGCCCGGTATCCCGTCAGGCTGTCTTCCGCCCGGGTCTGCACTTCAATCCGCGCCACCGCCGCAATGCTGGCCAGTGCCTCTCCCCGGAATCCCAGTGTATGGATGTGCTGCAAATCGTCAATCGTGCTGAGCTTTGAAGTGGTATGAGGCATAAAAGCCGTTTCAATCTGGTCCCCGGGAATCCCCATACCATTGTCCGTCACCGCGATGAGTTCTTTGCCGCCCTGGCGGATTTCCACCCGAATGTCTGTCGCCCGCGCGTCAATGGCATTTTCCACCAGCTCTTTAACAGCAGAAAAAGGCCCCTCAATCACTTCGCCGGCGGCAATTTGGTTAATCAGTTGAACATCGAGGGGTCTGATCTGATGCTTCATCGTCCGGTTTCCCCCTTCTTTTCTCTTTCATGTCTTTCAGGTTCCACCAGTTCCCCGGCTTCCTTCTGCAGCTCATACAGCCGGTTCAGCGCCTCCAGTGGTGTCATGTTCATGACGTCCATCGCTTTTACATCGTGCAGAAAGCGTTTGTATTCAGGGTTCACTTCCCGCTGATCCGGCGCCGCCGGATGACGCAGCCTGCGCTCTTCCCTGGAAACACTGCCGGTACCGGTCTCATTCGTCTGACTGCGGTTTAACTGGCGTTTATCAAACAGGAGAATGGGCTCCGGTTGTCCATGATGCTGGTTTTCCAGGCTCAGCAGAATCTCACGGGCTTCCTGCAGCACTTCCTCCGGTAATCCGGCCAGTTTCGCCACCTGAATCCCATAGCTTTTATCACTGGTGCCTTCCACCACTTTCCGCAGGAAAATGATGTCGTGATGTTTTTCTTTGACGGCGGCCTTGTAATTGGCCACCCCTGGCAACGATTCTTCCAGATCAGTCAGTTCATGGTAGTGGGTGGAAAAAAGGGTTTTCGCCCCGATATGGTGGTGGATGTAGTCAATCACGGACCAGGCAATGCTGAGACCGTCATAGGTACTGGTACCCCGGCCCACCTCGTCCAGGATGATCAGGCTTTGATCCGTCGCTGCCCGAAGAATGGCTGAAACCTCACTCATCTCCACCATAAAGGTGCTTCGGCCCTGAGAAAGGTCGTCACTGGCGCCGATCCGGGTAAAGAGCCGGTCCACCACTCCCACATGAGCCGCGTCAGCCGGTACATAGGAACCCATCTGCGCCATCAGCACAATCAGGGCCACCTGCCGCATATAAGTGGATTTGCCTGCCATGTTGGGACCGGTAATCAGGTGAATGTATCGCTGGTTTTGGTAAATTTCCGTATCATTGGGCACGAAAAGTTCGCCATGCAGTGTTTTTTCAACTACGGGATGACGGCCATTTTTGATTTTAATGTGAGGTGCTTCGGTAATTACCGGCCGCTGGTATCGGTTCTGAAATGCGGTTTCACTTAAGGCAGCCAGCACATCCAGGGCAGCTGCAGCTCTTGCCGTTTGCTGCAGGGTTGGAATATGTGCTGCCACGGCTTCGCGTATCTGAAGAAAAACCGTGGAT
>JAWSUV010000165.1:0-5043 GCA_033549305.1 Bacillota bacterium
TGGCAATTGTCTATGTTAATTTCTACGCCGCCTGGGATGACTTTTGCCCGAGTAACCGCCACATTTTCTCCCAGCACAGTGATTCCTTCCTGTCCTTCTCCCGGCTGGCCGATGGTGCACCCATCCTCAACAGTGCATTCCTCTCCGATGATAGTACGATCAATATTCACCTGTTTGCCGATGATGGTGTCTGACATAATCACCGAGTCCTTGATTATACTTCCTTCTCCAATGACCACACCGGGAAAGAGCACTGAATTTTCAACGGATCCATAGATTTGACATCCCTCATTCACCAGCGATTTTTTCACCTTGGCACCCGGTGCAATAAACTGTCCCGGCTGATTGGGGTTTACGGAATATATTTTCCAGTCCCTCTCATATAAATCCAGTTCCGGATGGTCATGCAACAGATCCATGTTCGCCTGCCAAAGACTTTCAATGGTGCCGACATCTTTCCAGTAATGGCGGAATGGATAGGCAAAGACGCGTCTTTTTTCTGCCAGCATTTTGGGGATGATATTCTTCCCAAAATCATGCTCCGATTCTTTATCCATTTCATCTGCAATCAGCATGTCCCGCAATAACTGCCAGTTGAAAATGTAAACACCCATGGAAGCCAGGTTGTTTTTCGCTTTTTCCGGTTTTTCTTCAAATTCAAGAATGACATTGTCTTTGTCTGTGTTCATGATGCCAAACCGGTTGGTTTCGTCCCAGGGCACTTCAATCACGGCGATTGTGGCATCTGCCTCTTTTTCTTTGTGATAATCCAACAGGATAGAGTAATCCATTTTATAAATGTGGTCTCCGGAAAGCACCAGCACATATTCTGGATTATACTGGTCAATAAAATCAATGTTCTGGGAAACCGCGTTGGCTGTCCCCAGATACCAGCTGCCACCGTCTTGGCGCATATAAGGAGGCAGAACAGTGACGCCACCTCTTTTCTTATCCAGATCCCAGTGGCTGCCGATGCCAATGTACGAATTAAGGATCAGCGGCTGATACTGTGTCAGGACACCCACTGTGTAGATGCCTGAGTTAGAACAGTTACTCAGTGTAAAATCAATAATACGGTACTTTCCACCAAAGGGTACCGCCGGCTTGGCAAGCTTTCTGGTCAGAATCCCCAGGCGGGATCCCTGGCCTCCGGCCAGCAGCATAGCGATGCATTCCTGATTGGTGTGGATAAAGTCCCAGCCCTTCACAGTCTTGGAAGAGTTGCCCAGGTCAGCAGATTGTTGAATCATCATCCCATTCCTCCTTTTCTCATTTTTCTGTCGGCAGCTGTCGATCTGTGTTCCCACCAGATCATTTCATGTACATGAGGTTCTCCCAGATATCAATCCTTTTGGTGTGAGTGGAGTTAAAAACCGGAGGAGACTTGCGCCAGCATAATTGTAATGCTCCCATGGATCACTTGAATCTTAGGCGCTTTTTTGTTTCAGAAGGCATTTCTATCACCCTCTGGCATTCCTGAATTTTGATAATAAATACCTACCCATTTTAGCCTTTATCACACGGCACCTTGCGGTATGAGTGGATTGGCCCAATCAGGAATGTTGTGTTCTTGCGGGGTGATGGGTTTTTATCATTCTATCATACCTGCCGGCAATGGTCTCCTGAAATGTTTAAAAAAAGACAAACTGGTTGTTGCTCAACCCGCCTGCCGATTTGTGAACTACGAAAGAATGACTGCACCCTGGTTGTCACCTGTCAATGTGAGGACCTCCCAGTTTTCAGGAGTCTGTTGGAGCAAATCAAGAAATTCTTGTTGCCTCAAGCGACTGTTAGGTAAAAGCAAATACACAAGCGTTGGACCTGCGCCGCTAATAATCAGTGTGTTCAACTTTCTTTTTTGAGCTTCCCGGTAAATCAGCTCAAGGGATGGCAGAAGCTTGCTGCGATATTGCTGATGAAGCCGGTCCCCCAGGGACCTTTCCACCACTTCATAATTGCGCTGCATTAAAGCTGCCACTAAAAGGGCTGCTTTCCCCACATTATAGACCGCATCACTGAAGAGAATCTGTTTCGGCAGGATACCTCTCGCTTCCCTGGTGCCGAGAGTCACATCCGGTATCGCAGTTAAGCATTCCAGATCTGCAGGAACAGGAAACCGGATATGGTCTGTTCCCCATTCATCTTTTGACGAAACCACCACGCCGCCGAAAAAAGCCGGTGTGACATTATCCGGATGGCCTTCGATCTCCACTGCAAGATTCAGCAGCTCTTGCTGGTTCATCACATCTCCCGCCAATGTATTTGCCGCAACCAGTCCACCGACGATACAGGCTGCACTGCTTCCAAGGCCTCTGGAGACCGGAATTTCACTCGTCACGCGCACCTGCAATCCTGATGGATGCCATTCCACACGTTGAAAATAGGTTTTCATGGTTGAAACCACCAGATGAGTCTCATCAACAGGAAGCATTACCGCATCGCGTCCCAGATTTTCCACCAGCAGTCCCGACTTGATTTCCTCGACTTCAATATAATTGTAAAGACTTAGCGCCATGCCCATACAGTCAAATCCGGGCCCAATATTAGCCATGGTGGCTGGAACCCTGATACGGGTCACGACAAGCTTCCTTTCTCTCTCATCGCACATATCCTCCTCATTATTAAATGTCTTCCACCCGAATGATAGCAGCCACATCCATCAGTTCATTCATACTCTGAATATCCTCCACTGCTTTTTGGACAGCCTTTTCACTGGTGCGATGTGTGACAAATACCAGAGAAACCGGGTCTGTTTCTCCTTTTTGGATCACTGATGATAAACTGACACCATTATTGCCGAAAGTGGTAGCGATGTGTCCTAAAACACCTGGAATATCTTTGACCAGTAATCGGATGTAATATGCCGTTGTTGTTTCATCCATGTGTTGCACTTTTTTACCATTCGGAGAATAGTGCAATGGATATTCCGGCGGGTTGGGATGACCAAAATGGCGCGCAATATTAATCACATCCCCCATAACAGCACTGGCTGTGGGCAAAGCTCCCGCCCCCTTGCCGTAAAACATTAATTCGCCGGCTGCATTCCCCTGGATATACACCGCATTATAAGCATCATTAACGGCGGCCAGCGGATGATCTTTGCGAATCATGGTCGGATGAACACGCAGTTCAATTTTTCCATTCAAGTCACGCGCAATGGCCAGCAACTTGATCACATAACCCAGCTCTTTACCATATTCAATGTCCAGCGGCGCAATTCGATTAATGCCCTCCCGATAAACCTGTTGGAAATCGACCGAGGTTTTAAACCCCAGGGATGCCAGTAATGTCAGTTTATGCGCTGCATCAAATCCTTCCACGTCCGCTGTTGGGTCTGCCTCAGCATATCCATGTTCCTGTGCCCCTTTCAGGGCTTCCTCGAACGTAGATCCCGCCTGAGTCATGTTGGTTAAAATATAGTTAGTGGTGCCGTTGACGATGCCCATGATACTCTGGATCCGGTTAGCCAGCAAGCACTCCCGAATAGCCTGCAGCACAGGAATCCCTCCCGCCACACTGGCTTCATACCGCAACTGTACATTGTTTTTCTTTGCCTGTTTTGTAAGCTCCGATCCATGCTGTGCCAGAAGTGCCTTGTTGGCGGTTACCACATGTTTCCCCGCATTCAGCGCTTCTTTGATATACTGAAGCGCCGGCTCAGTGCCTCCCATCAGTTCAACCACGATGGATATCTCATCATCGGTCAGGATCTCTTTCCATTGGGAGGTATACAACGGACTATCGGGCGGCAACAGGCGCTTTTTATGCCTGTCTCTCACCAAAATACGCCTGATTTCCACTTGAATATCTGTATTTTCGACAATTTCCAGGTTATTTTCCTCCAGCAGCCTCCATACACCCTGTCCAACCACGCCAAAGCCCAATAGCCCTATCCGAATTTTCTCCAACATCATCACATCCTATTCTTTTCCAACAATTTTCACTTCATGAATGCCATTTATCTTTTTAAGCCGATGAATGAGTGTTTCGACATTGACAGTTAAATCAATGGTTTCCAATGAAACGGTCACATTGGCCACCTGGAGGTACGGGATATTTTGATTAATGGTCACCACGCTCCCATCGGCCCGGGCAATTTCTTTCAGTACTTCCAGCAGACAGCCGGAAACATGGTCCAGCAGCAGGGATAAGGTAATGATTCTTCCCTTGCTCATTTCATAAAAAGGAAATACATGATTCCGATATTTGTAATAGGCACTGCGGCTGATTCCCGCGAGCTCAACTGCTTCATAAACTGTATTGACCAATTCTTTCCCCAGCATTTCATTCACCTGAACGGTTTTAAAGAGTACTTCCGGGAGTGCCTGGTGGTGTACCAGATAATAGGTATGCTTCTGACTATCCAATATGCCGCCCTCCTTTGTTCTCCCCAGGAAAACATTTGTGTTTATCCGAGATACATCCTACCATAAAGACGCTGGCATTTCAAGATTGATAAAACAAAAAACCGGCTAACATGTGACCGGCCTTTCACAATTTTAAACACGATATCTTTTATACAAAATCACATAAATGATCAGGTATAGAAGCACCAGCACGAAAAATCCGCTGATAAACCGTTGGAAACTGCCGTAGAAGACATCAGGGCTTACTCCAGTTATCTGGGACAGGATAAAAGCGGCAACGATAGTAGCTGCTCCAGCAGCCAGTCTCAGTTCCGTTTCATTCCACCGACTCTTGTCCTGCTTTTTCTGTGTTGCTGTTTCCTTTTTGTGCAGTTTTTTATTTCCCATTTTCTGTCCCCTCTCACCTGTTCATCACGCTTGTCCGGTATTGATCCTGCTCAAAGATATGTCGAACAGCTTCTCGTTCCTGCGTCATGCCAAGCGCCAGCATGAGTTTAATACGGGCTTTCTGACCCGGCAGATCACCGCCAAAGATAACTCCAAGATCCCGCAGTCCTTTGCCACCGCCGGGATACCCATAGGTACCCAGTACCCGGCCTGTAGGACATCGGGAAACCATGACCACCATCACACCAGAATCCATTGCCCGGCGGATTCCAGGCATCATATCCGGTGG
>JAWSUV010000166.1:0-5042 GCA_033549305.1 Bacillota bacterium
TTGACAGGGTGTTATATAGCAGTGTAAATATGGAGGTTTTTCAACAGACCCTACTATAAATGATAGCATTCCGGAGACCAAAAATCCAATAGAGGTTTACACGCTCGAGAAAACGCCACCCCATTAAATCGCGATTGACAGCGCTGACATTAGTATATATATACGATATACACAATGCGTCATGTGAACGCATAAATGCGGCGGATCACCGCCTCAGCGGAAAAACCACTGCACGGAAGGAGAACAGCCATGAATTTTGATCAACACAACCGAAAACCCTTTATTTACTATTACATGATCGTGATGGTGCTTTTACTGCTGTTCAACATGTTTATCTACCCGAATCTGTCGCGGGAAGAAATCATGGAAGTGGACTACGGCACTTTCCTGCGGGAAGTGGACAGCGGAAACGTCGTCAGCGTGGAAGTCAGGGAGAAAGAGATTGGCTACATTACCGTGGACACAGAAGGAAACGAAACGCCCTTTATCACCGGCCGCATGGAGGATCCACAGCTGGCGGAGCGTCTGTACCAGGCTGAGATCGAGCGGTTTGAAGAAGTGATCCCCAAGGAAGCGTCCCCGCTGGTCAGCATGCTGTTTTCGTGGGTGATCCCCCTGGTGATTTTCATCGCCCTGGGGCAGTTCCTGATCCGGCGGATGCAGTCCAAATCAGGGATCGGAAACGCCATGACTTTCGGTAAAAGCAACGCCAAGGTTTATGTGGAAGCGCAGACGGGCAAATCCTTCGAGGATGTGGCGGGACAGGATGAGGCCAAGGAAGCCCTGCAGGAAATCGTGGATTTTCTTCACAACACCCAAAAGTACACGGAAGTAGGCGCTGTGGTGCCCAAGGGCGCATTGCTGGTGGGTCCACCGGGAACCGGAAAAACCTTGCTGGCCAAGGCGGTGGCGGGCGAAGCCAAAGTGCCGTTCTTCTCCATTTCCGGTTCTGAATTTGTGGAAATGTTCGTGGGTATGGGTGCTGCCCGGGTCCGGGATCTGTTTAAGCAAGCCCAGGAAAAAGCGCCCTGTATCGTATTTATCGATGAAATCGACACCATCGGAAAAAGCCGATCTGCCGGCGGCCCCGGTGGAAATGATGAGCGTGAACAGACACTGAACCAGCTCCTGAGTGAAATGGACGGCTTTGATCCGGACAAAGGGGTCATCATTCTGGCCGCCACCAACCGGCCGGAAACCCTGGACAAAGCGCTGCTGCGCCCTGGTCGGTTTGACCGGCGCATTCCCGTGGAACTGCCGGATTTAGCCGGCCGGGAAGCCATCCTGAAGGTGCATGCCAAAAAAGTGAAACTGGGGACCGATGTGGATTTTAACACCATCGCCCGGGCCACTTCCGGTGCCTCCGGGGCTGATCTGGCCAATATGATCAACGAAGCTGCGCTCCGGGCAGTCAAACTGGGCCGCAAAACCATTCTCCAGAGTGATCTGGAGGAATCGGTAGAAGTGGTCATTGCCGGTTACCAGCGGAAAAATGCCGTCATCCAGCCAAAGGATAAGTGCATCATTGCCTACCATGAAATCGGGCATGCCCTGGTGACGGCGAAACAGGGCCATTCCGCTCCTGTGCACAAAATCACCATCGTGCCCCGCACCTCGGGAGCGTTGGGATATACCATGCAGGTGGATGCAACGGAGCAGCTGCTCCTGTCCAAAGATCAGGCCCTGGATAAAATCACCACCTACATGGGCGGCCGGGCTGCAGAGGAGCTGATATTTGATTCCATCACCTCCGGCGCCTCCAATGACATTGCCCAGGCAACCAAAATAGCCCGTGCCATGGTGACCAAGTACGGGATGAGCGACGTTTTTGGCATGATGGCCCTTGAAACGACCACCAACGTGTATCTGGGCGGTGACAGCACCCTGACGGTTTCCGATGAAACCGCGACGAAGATTGATACCGAAGTGTTGCGGATCATCAAGGAATGCCACGAAAAAGCCAGACAGATCCTGAGTGAACACCGGGAGAAACTTGATGAGTTAACCAAGCATCTCCTGGAAAAAGAAACCATCACAGGAGAAGAATTTATGGAACTCCTGGCAGACTAGGCATTGAAAATGGGTCCTTGCTGCTTATCAAACCGTTACCCGGGTATTGGAACGATAGGGTAGCCTTCGTGACGGCAGTACGCAACGATGAATGAAAACGAAGCGGTTGCCTGTTGCATACTGTTAAGAGGCAGGAGGGTTTTTCATGAACAACATTATAAGCGTTTCCTTGAATCCAGCCATCGATAAAAGTTCAGGCGTGGACCAGGTGGTGGCTGAGCGAAAGCTGTATTGCAACCCTCCCCGCTTTGAAGCGGGCGGAGGAGGGGTTAATGTCACCAGGGCGATTAAAAAGCTGGGAGGTGAGTCCCTGCTGCTGTATGGCAAAGGGGGCTTGACTGGCGAACGATTGAAGGAACTCCTCGATGAAGAAGGCCTGGTTCATCGGCCGCTTCCCATCGAGGGGGGAATCCGGGAAAGTCTGGTGATTCTGGAGGAATCCACCGGCCAGCAGTATCGCTTCGGCATGCCGGGACCGGAAATTCAGCCGGAAGAATGTGAACAGTTCCTTCAGGCGTTAACGGACATTGATCCGGCTCCGGAGTACCTGGTGGCCAGTGGCAGCCTTCCGCCTGGCGCGCCGGCTGACTTCTATGCCCGGACTGCCCGGATCGGGAAAAAGCGGGGAGCCAAAACCATTGTTGATGTTTCAGGAGAAGCGCTGGAGCAGGCACTTCATGAGGGCGTTTATCTGATCAAGCCGAATGTGCGCGAATTCAGGGAGCTGGTCGGAGACAGTATGCAGGAGGAATCACAAATGATTGCGGAGGCGAAAAAGATGGTCGGAAACGGCCGTTGTGAGGTGCTGGTCATTTCCCTTGGAGCAGCCGGTGCATTAATGGTGTCGGCGGAGATGTCAGAACACATTCTGCCTCCCACTGTCCCGATTATCAGCAAGGTCGGCGCCGGAGACAGTATGGTGGCCGGCATTGTCTTGAGTCTTGCCCGGGGCATGTCTGTCAGAGAATCAATCCTCTTTGGTGTGGCGGCCGGTACGGCCGCTGTCATGACGCCGGGGACGGAACTGTGCCGGCGGGAAGATACCGAGCGGCTGTTTGATTTCATGGTGGGTAAATAAGCAGCAATGTATGAAGGGATGGATTGTATATGGACGAAAAGCAGCAATCGGCGGAAAAAGAGATGCAGGAAATTCGCCAACTGGTTGAAGCGCAGCGACAGTTTTATGACAGTGGACAGACCCGGCCGGTCCTCTTTCGGATCCGGCAGCTGCGGGCGTTGAAACGAATGGTAAAAGACCATGAAGAAGAAGTGCTGGAAGCCTTGTACAAGGACCTGAAAAAACCCCGGTTCGAAGCCTGGGTTGCAGAACTGGCCTTATTTTATGAAGAGGTTAATATTGCCATCAGTCACGTGCGTGGTTGGTGCAGGCGCACAAAAGTCAAAACACCGTTGGCACTGGAACCTTCCAGCAGCTGGATTCAACCAGAACCGAAAGGACTGGTCCTGATCATTGGTCCCTGGAACTACCCCTTTCAGCTGGTGATGCAGCCCCTGGTGGGTGCTATGGCAGCTGGAAATTGTGTCATCGTAAAACCCTCCGACAAAACCCCCCATACATCAAACCTGCTGGCAGCACTGGTGGCGGAAACCTTTGATCCTGCCTATGTGGCAGCCCTTCAGGGACCGGGAGCCATGATGGGACCCAGGCTCATTGAACCGCACCGGTTTGACCACATCTTTTTCACCGGCAGTACACAGGTGGGAAAGAAAATTCTGGCCATGGCAGCGCCTCATCTCACACCGGTAACGCTGGAGCTGGGCGGAAAGAACCCTGTCATTGTGATGCAGGATGCCAATCTGGAAGTGGCCGCCCGCCGCATTATCTGGGCGAAACATTTGAATGCCGGACAGGTGTGCATTGCGCCTGATTATCTTCTGGTGCATGAATCGGTGAAAGACAGACTGGTGGGCAAGATGATTCAGGCCATCCATGATTTTTTCGGGGAAGATCCGATAGCCAGTGACAGCTACGGCAGGATCATCAGCCGCAATCGCCTGGAGATCCTGGCCGGGTATCTGAAGGATGGCCAGATTCTGACCGGCGGGCAGGTGGATTCGGACAGCCTGTACATGGCGCCAACCCTGATGGATGGAGTGAGGCTGGACAGTCCGGTGATGCAGGAAGAAATTTTTGGTCCCATTCTTCCGATTTTTACCTTCAGGGAACTGGAGGAAGTTGTTTCCATGGTCCGAAGGAACCGCAGTTCTTTAGCAGCCTATCTGTACACGGATCACCGAAAAACAGAGAACGAACTGTTAGAGAAGCTGGAATTCGGCGGCGGCTGCATCAATAACTGCATTGTTCATGCGGGCAATCCGAATCTGCCTTTTGGCGGCGTGGGAAACAGCGGCATGGGCCGGTATCACGGCAAAGCCAGTTTTGACCTCTTCACCAATCACAAAGCCATGATGCGCAGCGGCACGTGGCTGGATCCGGATATGAAATATGCGCCCTATACCGACAACAAGCTGGACCTGGTCAAGCAGCTCCTTTAAAATGTCATTGTCATGATATCCGGCTGCTTATTGAATCACTCGGGTATTGTACCTGTAAGGGACAAAAACTCAAGTAACGGTATCAATCACCGAATGGAAGCGAGGCACGTTCCATGGATGGATCCATTCTGACAGTCTTGCTCATTTTAGCTGCCACCATCGCGCTCCTGATGGCGGACGTGATCCGCATCGACCTGGTAGCGATTTTGGCGATGCTGCTGTTGGGATGGACCGGGATTCTGACAACGGAAGAAGTGTTCTCAGGGTTTTCCAGCAACGCCGTCATTGCCATGATGGGCGTGATGATGCTGAGCCAGGGCCTGGCTAAAACCGGTGTGATTGACCGTCTGTCTCAGATGGTGGTGCGGAAAACCGGCGGGCGGAAAACAACAATTATTCTGCTGATATCACTAATGGCTGGATTACTCTCCGGGGTGCTGATTACGGTGGGTGTC
>JAWSUV010000167.1:0-3682 GCA_033549305.1 Bacillota bacterium
GCGAGGGCTGCACCATCGGCCAGAGCAGCCGCCTGACCAACACCACCGTGGGGAACCGGGTGCGCATCACCCATTCCACCCTGTGCGACAGCTCAGTGGACGACGAATCCACCATCGGCCCCTACGCCTACCTGCGGCCCGAAAGCCACATCGGCAAACGGGTCAAAATCGGCGATTTTGTGGAAGTGAAAAAAGCTGTCATCGGCGACGATTCCAAGGCCGCCCACCTGTCCTACATCGGCAACGCCGAAGTGGGCCGGCACGTGAACATCGGCTGCGGCGTGGTGTTCGTCAACTATGACGGGAAGACAAAATCCACCACTATTGTCAAAGACAACGCCTTTGTGGGCAGCAACACCAACCTGGTGGCCCCTGTCACCGTGGAGGAAGGCGCCTATATCGCCGCCGGTTCCACCATCACCCACAATGTGCCCGCCGATGCCCTGGCCATTGCCCGGGGACGGCAGCGAAACATCGACGGCTGGGTCCGCCGCACGAAGGAATAGCCCGGCTTCACCTTAGCAGCAGAGTGCCCGTACCACCCACACCCCTAAGGAGGAATTGTGAAACCATGAATACCAGTGGAAGCGAAATTAAAATCTTTACCGGCAACGCCAACCCGGAGCTGGCCGCCGAGATCGCCGGGGTTTTGAAGGTTCCCCTGGGCCGTGCCCTGGTCAGCACCTTCAGCGACGGGGAAATCGCCGTGAACATCAACGAAACCGTCCGCGGCGCAGATGTGTTTGTCGTTCAGCCCACCTGCCCGCCGGTAAACGAACACTGGATGGAACTGCTCATCATGATCGACGCCATGAAACGGGCCTCCGCCGGCCGTATCACCGCCGTGGTGCCCTATTACGGGTATGCCCGTCAGGACCGGAAAGCCAAGGCCCGTGATCCCATCACCGCCAAACTGATCGCGGATATCCTCACCGTGTCCGGCGCCGACCGCATCCTCACCATGGACCTTCACGCCCCTCAGATCCAGGGCTTCTTCAACATTCCCGTGGACCACCTCCTGGGCGTGCCCATTCTGGTGGAATACTTCCGGGAAAAGAACATTCAAAAACCCATCATCGTGTCACCCGACATGGGCAGTGTCACCCGGGCCCGAAATTTCGCCCAGTACCTCGAAGCCCCCATTGCCATCATTGACAAACGCCGTCCCAAGGACAATGTGTCGGAAGTCATGAACATCATCGGGGAAATCAAAGGCCACACCGCCATTTTGGTGGACGACATGATCGACACCGCCGGCACCATCACCCAGGCGGCCAAGGCCCTGATGGATTACGGCGCCCTGGACGTGTACGCCTGCTGCACCCACCCGGTCTTTTCCGGACCGGCCATTGAACGGATCAGGGAATCCCTCATTGTCGAGCTGGTGGCCTGCAACACCATCCCGGTGCCGCCGGAAAAACGGCTGGATAAAATCAGGAGCGTTACCGTGGCGCCGATATTCGCCGAGGCCATCAGCCGTATTTACATGAATAAATCCGTTTCCACCCTGTTCGACTAATCACGCCATTGGAGGAACCCCATTATGATCATCATCGCAGGCCTGGGCAACCCCGGCGGCAGGTACGACGCCACCCGCCACAACGCGGGCTTTCATGTCATCGATGCCCTGGCGGATGCCTATCACACCCCGGTCAATCAGAAAAAATTCAGATCCCTGTATGCCGAAATCCGCATCGGCACCGAAAAAGTGCTGCTGCTGAAACCCCAGACCTACATGAACCTCAGCGGTGAAAGCATCGGTCACTGGATGCGTTACTATAACCTGGAACCGGATCAGCTCCTGGTGGTCTACGACGACATGGACTTCGCCCCCGGGGAAGTGCGCCTGCGCCAAAAAGGCAGCGCCGGCTCCCACAACGGCATGAAATCCATCATCCAGCACCTGGGCACCACCGACTTTCCGCGCCTGCGGATCGGCATCGGCAAACCCCTCTGGCAGGACGCCGCCAGCTATGTGCTCAGCCGCCTGACCCCGGAAGAAATTCCCCTGATGCGGGACGCCGTGGCCCTGGCCGCCGAAGCCGCCGAATGCTTTGTCCGCGAAGGCATCGACAAAGCCATGAACCGGTACAACCGGAAACCGGAGCCGCCGGAGGCGGAGAAAGAACCGGTGTCAGAACCGGACGCTGCCAAACCAGACTGATCTCAAACACGTGAAGGAGCCCCCCCATGAACCCACTAGCCCCTGTCACCCTGCAGCCCCTCCGGGAATCCCGGGAGTTTCTGCAGCTGGCGGACGCCCTGAAAACCAGAGAGCATACCCTGGGCGCCTACGGCCTCATCGACTCCCAAAAGCCCCATTTTGCCGCCGCCCTGCAGCATCACCAGGGCGGCCAGTTGCTGTTGCTCACGGAAACGGAAACCCAGGCCCGCCAGCTGGCGGAAGACCTGAATTTTTACCTGGGCAAAAACACCCAGTTTTTCCCCGCGCGGCAGCCCGTCCTCTATGATGCCATCGCCAGTGATGTGAGCACCGGAATGGAACGCCTGAAAACCCTGCAGTTCCTGTCCCAGCAGAAACCCGCCGTCATCACCGCCCCGATGGAGGCCCTCTTTATGAAGCTGCCGCCGCCGGAGCTGTTCCGCCGCCTGCGCCTGACCTTCACCCTGGGAGAAACCGTCCGGCGGGAGGACATGCTCCGCACCTTCATGGAACAGGGGTACCAGCGGGCCGAGCAGGTGGAGGAAAAGGGGCGCTACAGTATCCGGGGCGATATCATTGACATCTTCCCGCCGACGGAAGAATCACCGCTGCGGATTGAACTCTTCGACGACGAGGTGGATTCCATCCGCCGGTTTGACCTGCTCACCCAGCAGTCCATCGAAAAGATCGCCAGCGTCACCATCTATCCCGCCACGGAATGGATCCTGGACGATGCCGGCCGCGCCCGCGTCATTGACACCCTGCAGCGGATGAAAGCCCAGGCGGCGGATCCGCTGTCGACCTTTGACAACAGCTGCGGCTCGGAAGACCGCTGCTCCCAGCTGATTGGCCGCCTCACCGACACCCAGAACCCTCATGACCTGGAAGGCCTCCAGGACCTGGCCTATGCCCCCGCCGCCTCCCTGCTGGATTACCTGGCTCCCGAAAGCCTGGTGCTCCTCGACGAACCCCAGCGGCTCCGCCACCGGTCGGAAGGCGTGACGGACGAGTGGAGGGAGCATTTCACCCTGCTCCTGGAACGCCGGCAGGCCCTGCCGGTGCAGGCGCACTGCCTCTTTACACCGCCGGAAATCACCGCCAGAATCAAGGCAAAAACGGTCATCACCCTGCACCTGCTGCCACGGAACGAAAAGGAATTCCCCGCCCAGACGGTGGTGAATTTCGTCACCCGCAGCGTCCCCAGCTTTCAGGGAAAGATGAACTGGCTTTTTGACGAACTCCGGGGCTTCGCCCGGAAGCAGTACCGCATTGTCCTCCTGGCCGCCGGCAAGGAAAAGGCCCTGAAGCTACTGGATGCACTCCGGGAAGCCGGGGTGCCCGTGCAGTACCTGGTGGAGCAGCCGCAGTCGCAGCAAGAAGGTTACAGTGGGGACGGAGGTAATGTGACCCAAGGGTCACAGGTACCTCCGTCCCCCAGTAACCTCCCGAGTTTCCCGGATCAATCACAGGTACCTCCGTCCCCCAGTAACCTCCCGAGTTTCCCGGATCAATCACAGG
>JAWSUV010000167.1:3939-5035 GCA_033549305.1 Bacillota bacterium
CCCCCAGCAACCTCCCGAGTTTCCCGGATCAATCACAGGTACCTCCGTCCCCCAGTAAGCCGGATTCGTCCGTCCTTTCAGTACCCTCGCTCCCTGCCGGAAAGGTTACCATTCTGACCGGCAGTGTGCACCGGGGCTTCGAATATGTGGGCGGCCAGTACCTGCTCCTCTCCGACTACGAGCTCTTCGGCGCCCATAAGAAACGGACCCCCAAACCCCGCCGCCGGGACGGCAGGGCCATCCAGTCCTTCGTGGAACTGAAACCCGGGGGCTATGTGGTGCACGAAAACCATGGCATCGGCCGCTACGAAGGCATTGAAAGCCTGACCGTGGACGGCATCACCCGGGATTACCTGAAAATCAGCTATGCCGCTTCCGACCACCTCTACGTGCCCACGGACCAGATGGACCTGATCCAGAAATACATCGGTTCCGAAGACAAGCCGCCCCGGATGAACCGCCTGGGGGGCACCGACTGGGCCAAAACCAAGAGCCGGGTGAAAAAGGCTATCGAAGACATGGCCGACGAGCTCCTGGAGCTCTACGCCAAAAGGAACAAACAGAAGGGCTACGCCTTTTCACCCGACACCGAGATGCAGCAGCAGTTTGAGTACCTGTTTCCCTTTGAGGAGACGCCGGACCAGCAGAAAGCCATCAACGACGTGAAGGCCGACATGGAGCAGGAACGCCCCATGGACCGCCTCCTCTGCGGCGATGTGGGCTACGGCAAGACGGAAGTCGCCCTGCGGGCCGCCTTCAAATGCGTCGCCGACAGCAAGCAGTGCGCCGTCCTGGTGCCCACCACCATCCTGGCTCAGCAGCATTTCAACACCTTCCGGGAACGGTTTTCCCCCTTTCCGGTCCGCGTGGAAATGCTCAGCCGGTTCCGGAGCCCGAAACAGATCAGCAAAATCATCAAGGATGTGAAGAACGGGCTGGTGGACGTGGTCATCGGGACGCACCGCCTCCTGTCAAAGGATGTGGCGTTCAAGGACCTGGGCCTCCTGGTGGTGGATGAGGAACAGCGTTTCGGCGTGAAGCACAAGGAGCGGATCAAGCAGCTCAAAGCCAACGTGGATGTCCTCACCCTCACCGC
>JAWSUV010000168.1:0-317 GCA_033549305.1 Bacillota bacterium
CTGTATTTGCGATGCAAAACCGATCCAGCCTTTTCTGGCAGCAATTCGCTGCTCTTTGGGTAAAAACAGGGTTCCGATTTTTTTTCCGGCGACAATATCCATCAACACTTCCTTCTGAGCGCCGTTGGCCAAAATCATGGGAATACCGTTGCTGGTGACGATTTTCGCGGCTTCGATTTTGGTTACCATACCGCCGCTGCCCAGACCGGATCCGGGTTTTCCGGCCATATTGACCGTTTCGTCTGTAATCAGTGCGACGGTTTCAACGAATTCAGCCTCTGGATATTCCTGGGGATTGGCCCGATAAAGCCCGTCAA
>JAWSUV010000168.1:327-4964 GCA_033549305.1 Bacillota bacterium
CAGCAGATCAGCATCAATTAATGTTGCCGTTAAAGCGGCCAGGGTATCATTATCGCCAAACCTGATTTCATCAAAGGCAATGGTGTCATTCTCATTGATGATGGGAATCACGCCGTATTGATGCAGCGCCGTGAGGGTATGGCGCGCATTAAGATATCGCTCGCGGGTGGTAATATCGTCACGGGTTAAGAGCACCTGGGCGACAATCTGACTGTACTCACCAAAAAATTTTTCATACATATGCATCAGCACACCCTGTCCGACAGCAGCCATAGCCTGATGCTGAGGGATGCCCTTGGGTTTTCTGGTAAATCCCATTTTCCCCATACCACTGCCAACGGCACCGGAGGATACCAGCGTGACTTCATATCCCTGGTTTTTTATATCCGTAATCTGGCGGGCGATATGATCCATCTGATAAAAGTTAATTCTTCCGTTGGAATGAGTCAGTGTGCTGGTGCCTACCTTGACCACCAATCGA
This sequence comes from Bacillota bacterium, assembly GCA_033549305.1. Lineage (GTDB taxonomy): Bacteria > Bacillota > Clostridia > Peptostreptococcales > Tindalliaceae > Anoxynatronum. Next base: position 809 of record JAWSUV010000168.1, read on the forward strand.
TTTATTTTCAGGTTTCTCATCTCGGATTGATCCGAATTGACGGCATTCATCGTACACACTCCCTCTGGTGCATGTTTTCGTTCTATCGTTGCCGGACAGCAGCGCAGCATATGTGAGTGATGCTTTACAGCAGTTTGGTGATGGTATGAAATTCCGGCAGTTGTTTACGAAAAGTGGTGACATACTTATAGTTCAATGCGTGGAGCACCTGCAGCATTTCCTTGAAATGATCGCCGAGTTCTGAGGCTCTGTGGGCATCTGAACCTAGCACGATGATTTCGCCGCCGCATTCACGGTAAAGGGCCAGCAGATCCCGAGAGGGATGCGCATCTCCCAGGCCGTACCTGAAACCGGAGGTATTGACCTCGATGCCTTTTCCCTCTGCGATCAGGGCACGAAAAATGGCTTCGGCGATTTCCTGGTATTCCGGGAGGGGCAGCGGGGAGTCAAAGTGACCATAACGCTTGATCATATCAAAGTGGCCAATGACATTAAAAGGCCCATTCTGTTGCACAACCTGAAACATATCATCAAAGTAGTCCAGGTAGGCCTGACGTTGATCCCTGTCCACAAAATAGGGTCCTGTATAGATATCCGTCTTTTTGGCGCTGTGGAGAGAACCGATGATGTAATCAAAGGGCCACTGGTCAGCGTCTTTCCGGTACTCATCGATGACATGGGGCTGCAGTCCGAACTCCACGCCGGTAAGTATTTCAATCTGGTTCTGGTACAGATGGCGGATGCGGGAGATTTCATCAAAAAAAGCCTGATAGGAGAAGGAAAACTCGCTGCCTTCGCCATCATAATCGTAATCAACATGATCCGTAAGGCACAACCGGGTGATTCCCAGGTGGATGGCTTGTTCCACAAGCACACTGGCAGGGCTTTCAGCATCGAATGAATGGTGGGTGTGAACATGAAAGTCGAACATATCAGGGCTCCTTTGCGTTTTTTATCATTCTACACCTGGGACAGCGGATTGTCAAAAGGAAACATTGCACAATAATCCTGCATTAAGGCTGCTTAAATGAAAGTGAAAAACCAAATATCAGAAAGCAATCGTTTGCATTTGGAAAGCTTTCGCAGAAAAAACAAGAAATGAAAGATGAATAAATAATATTGCAAATTGCAGTTGACAGATAATACCTTCGCCTGCTATAATGACTTCAATAGTTATCTATCCGAAGGAGGGAATCCTGATGAAATCATCAGAAAAAAAACAGGAATCAATCAAAAAGACCACCAGATGCGGCGTGGTGACCTGTATTCACCGGGTGATGGACACCTGCACCCTTGATGTCTGTGATCTGCAGGAACGGATGCTGCTCCAGGAAAGCTAAGTAAATATCAGGAAAAGAAACAAACACCTCTTTTGCCGCGATCTGGCAGAAGAGGTGTTTTGCATGATGGCAATAAATCGTTGCAAAAATAATGAATGAATGCTTTTTGGAATGTTGTATTAGCGGCCGGCAGCCTCGGCGGAATGAACCTGAAGCTGATAGAGACGGAAGTAGTAGCCCCGGTTCTTAAGAAGTTCCTGATGGGTCCCGGTCTCCACGATCTCACCCCGGTGCAGCACTATGATTCGGTCACAGTGCTGGATAGTGGATAACCGGTGGGCAATAGCGATGGTAGTGCGTCCTTTCATGAGGCGTGGAATGGCCTGTTGAATCAGGGCTTCCGTTTCCGCGTCAATGTGGGCAGTGGCTTCATCCAGAATAAGAATCGACGGATCGGCTGCGAGGGTGCGGGCAAAAGCTATGAGCTGCTGCTGTCCCGTCGAGAAGTTGCTGCCACGTTCCATCACCGGCTGATCATATCCCTGGGGAAGTTTTTCCAAAAAGGTATGGGCATTGACCTCACGTGCCGTTTCAATGAGTGCCTGCCGGGTCATTCCCGGATGGTTGAGCATGATGTTATCGGCAACGGTGCCGGAGAAGAGGAACACATCCTGGAGCACGATGCCAATCTGGCGGCGCAGGTCCTCCTGGCGCAGGTCCCGAAGATCCAATCCATCCAGCAGAATCCGGCCCTGCTGAATATCATAGAAGCGGGCCATCAGGTGAATCAGTGACGTTTTACCGGCCCCTGTTGCCCCCACGAACGCAATGGATTCTCCAGGGTTAACGGTGAAGGTGATATTTTTTAGCACCCATTCATCTTCTTTGTAGGCGAACCACACATGGTCAAAGGCAATACGGCCGGAAAGGTGATCGATGCTTTTCGCATCCGGAGCATTGGTAATTTCCGGCTGGCGGTCCATCAACTGGAAAATTCGCTCAGAGGAAGCCATGGCCGATTGCAGGATATTGTATTTTTCCGTTAAATTATTAATGGGCTGGAAGAACTGACGGATGTAGTTAATGAAGGCAAAGAGCACGCCAAATTCAATACGGTTGGTCATTACCTGACGTCCGCCAAAATAAATGACCATGGCCAGGGCCAGCGACCCGATCATTTCCACTGCCGGGCGGAACACCGACGAAATTCGATTTTCCTTCTCATTGGCTTCCAGATACTCCTGGTTGGCCGCATCAAAGCTCATGTACTGCTGCTCTTCCCGGCGGAAAACATGGATGGTGCGTATGCCGGAAAGATTTTCGTTCAGGCTGGTATTGATTTTCGCGAGCCGCAACCGGACCTCACGGTACGCTTCCCGGACCCGGGAGCGGAAAAACCAGGTGGCCAGCAGCACCAAGGGCAGCAGGCTGAAAGAAATCAGCGCCAACTGCAGGTTCAGCCGCATCATGATGAGCACAATACCAATGAGAAGAAAGAGGTCCTTGAACAGGTTTACCAGTACACTGGTATACATTTCATGGAGAGTTTCCGTATCGTTGGTGACCCGTGTCACCAGCCGGCCTACCGGCTGCCGGTCAAAGAAGGCCACCGACATACGCTGCAGATGGGCAAACAACTCATGGCGAATGGTCATCACAATCCGGTTACTGGCATAATTCAGAAGGTACACCTGGAGAAAGTTCATCAGGAGGCCTGCCAGCAGGATCATGAGCAGCAGGAACCCCAGCTGCATGATGGCGCTGAAATCATCACGGCGAAGATGAGTCACTGCCGAATCGTCCAGTATGTCCAGTATATTGAGGGAACCGTCTTCACGCACACGATACAGCTGTCCCTCCTGGCGAAGGACATTTACTTCATCACCAGGTGCCAGGTCGTCAAACACCACCGCACCCGCTTCATCCAAAACATAGGTTTTTTGCGCATAGTTCAGATGGTCGTCAATGGCCACCTTGAACAGGTATGGCTGTGCCAGATCCGTAGCGGCGATGAGGCCGAGCAGCAGGATGCACACCACAATCAGTGCCAGGTGAGGGCGGGCATAAGCCAGCAGACGCATCATCAGGCGGCTGTCATATGTTTTTTCGAGTTTTTCCTCTTCGTGAAATCCGTTCATGATAACAGGCTCCTATTCCGGCGACCATTCTTCTTCCAGTTGCTGCCGCTGGTACTGCCGTGCATAATAACCGTCCTGTCGAATCAGCTCTTCATGAGTGCCTGATTCCGTTAAACGGCCGTCTTCCAGCACAATGATCCGATCACAGTACTGAAGGGTCGATACCCGGTGAGCAATGATCAGCGTTGTACGGCTGGCAATGGTTTCTTTCAGGCTGTCCAAAATATTTTTTTCCGTTTGTGTGTCTACGGCTGACAATGCATCGTCCAGGATCAGCATGGAAGGATTCTTCAAAAGCGCCCGGGCAATGGCGAGGCGTTGTTTCTGGCCGCCAGATAGCGTGACCCCCCGTTCCCCCACCATGGTGTCGTACTGCCGGGGAAACTGTAAGATATCCTCGTGCAAACCGGCCAGCATGGCTGCCTCCCGGATTTCCCGGGAACTGGCTGTTTCCACCCCAAAAGCAATGTTTTCAGCAATGGATGCGGAAAAGATGAAACTGTTCTGTTCAACGTAACCGATCAAACGCCGCAGATCGTCCAGCAAAACCTGCTGAAGCGGCTTGCCGTCAACGTGAATGGTACCGGCGGTAGTGTCGTAAAGCCGTATCAGCAGTGCCGGAATGGTGCTTTTTCCGCTTCCGGTCCGCCCCATGATCCCAAGGCTGGTTCCGGCCGGAAGACTCATCGAAAAATCCTGCAACGCATCTTCGTCGCTGCCGCTGTAGCGAAAGGTCAC
>JAWSUV010000169.1:0-4897 GCA_033549305.1 Bacillota bacterium
GACTTTAGAGCGCCAAAATCCTTTTGCGGGTCATCAAGACCACGCACCGCCAGCATTAGATTGCAGTGCTGCTGCCATTGCGGATTCTGTGCGTAAGCGGCCACAAGGCCTGTCACATTTTTTTTAGGATTCAGCCGACTGGAAGCGATGGCGATGGGCAGGTATCGGCGTAAATCGTCAATATCCCTTGATATGACCATTTCAAAGAGGTTTCGTACCTCTTCATCCACGACTGCTTCGTCAGGCGAAAAAAGATTTTGGTTCACTCCCGGTGGAATGACCGCGAAGGGACGTTTCTTTTCGTTTGCAAACAAATCACGATATAAAGGGTGCAGGTATTGATGTTCTTTTTCCTGAACGGTGCTGACCATCCGGACCAGCGCACGTCCCATGGCTGTTCTTTCAGCTGCCAGCCGAACCGTAAACCGGAGCTTCTGATCCAGTGAATCATAATCTTCGGGATCCTTCAGCAGTTTATCCATCTTTTGAGCGCCCAGGGAATGAGCCGTAAAAGTAAACGGCACCCCTGTCCTCTGTTCAAAAAGAACTCCTGCAATACCGCCGTCACCATAATGAGTTGTGACAATATCCGGTAGTATTCCGGTGGACTCGTACCACTTTATGATGGCCGTAACGTAGTCGTTCAAATAAGGCCACAGTTCTTCCTTATTCAAAAAACGGTTACCGCCAAAGTCTACGCGGATAATACGGACACCTGAACCCTGGTACACTTCTTCCGGCTCACGAAATTCCGGCCATTCAGGATCATCCATTCGCCTGGTAAAGATCACTGCTTCGTGCCCCTGGCGATGCAGCGCGGTGGCCAGTTCCTTGACATACACCAGCTGCCCGCCAAAATCGGGGTGCTCGGTCCAGTAGCTGTCATCGTTATCAAAATTTCCCTGCGGATTAAAAAAGGCTATTTGCATCCTGCTTCTCCTCTCCGGGTTGATTGATCCAGGCTTCCAGAGCCTGATCATCCGGCAGTTCACAGATGGCCCCCATAGTGCCTAATTTATAAGCAGCGCTGTAACTGCCATGGAGCAGCGCCTGCCTGATCGGACTGTTTGTCAGCAGGCTTGCCATAAATCCGGCCCAAAAAGCATCGCCGGCACCCGTGGTGTCCACTACCGCGCGCGCGTGTGAGGGCATTCGGTAGACCTCATGATCATCAATGGCCATCAATCCGTTTGCTCCCAGCGTCATAATGACCAGCAAATTTCCTGTATCTTTAAACTGTTCCGCATAAGCATCCAGGGATTGACGTCCTAATAAATGCTCCGCATCAATTTCAGAAGGTTTGATGATATCTACCAATGGTAGAATATCCCTCCGAATAAATCCCGGTCCGTCATGACCCGGTTCCCAAAGCACTTCACGGTAATTTGGATCAAAGGTGATCAGTTTTTGATGACGATGGGCGTGTTGCAGAAGTTCCATGGTAACACGGCGAATGGAAGGATACGACAGTGCCCAGGCGGTAAAATGAAATATTTTTGCATCTGAGATCAGCTGAAACTGTTCATCTGTCAGTGTCAATGAAAGATCTGCGTGTCGGAGCGGTAAAAAAATCGGGTTTTCAGTGCTCTTTGTCACAAACACCATTGATGTGTGACCCGAGTTGATCTGGATTCCCTTGGTTTCGACGTTCTGTTCCCGCAGGAAATCTAACAGAAACCGGCCAAAATCATCCTGACCGATGCTGGTGATCAACGCTGACCGGTGCTTCATTTTTGCCAGATTAACGGCAATATTCCCAGGAGATCCCCCAAATGATTTCTGAAAATGAACCGCTTCTTTCAGCGTTGGCACATAGTCGGTTGATATCATGTCAATGAGCAGCTCGCCCATGGTGACCACGTCATAGGGAGTATCTGGAAAACTGATCCGGTCGTCTAGTCGCATGATGACACTCCTGTCAATGGGGTGTTTAACGTACTCTCGCGGCAAATGAGCTGATAAGGAAGGATGATATTGCGATTCTTCACTCTTTCGCCATTTATTTCCTTAAGGAGGATTCTGGTGGCGGTTTTGCCCATTTCAGTGATGGGCTGACGCACGGTGGTAACGGACGGATTGTAGTAGGACGCCATGGGAATATCGTCAAAACCTGCCACTTCCACCTGCTGCGGCACGTTGATCTGATGATCCCTCAGACACCTGATAGCTCCAATGGCCATGAGATCACTCGTGGCAAAAATGGCCGTGACAGGCGGATGCTCTTTCAGAAATCGTTTCACGACCTTGTAAGTGTTTTCAATCTTAAAATTACTGCGCATCACCAGTGAATCATCCGGCTCCACACCGTATTGCCGCATAGCATCCTGATACCCATGGTATCTTTCAAAACCTGAGGTTTTATCTGTCAGCGGCGCACGGATAATGGCAATACGTCGATGGCCGCGTTTCAGGAAAAAAGCAGTCATGTCGTGGGCAGCCTGGTAGTTGTCAATGTCCAGACTGGCCACGTGGAGATCTTCACATTTCCGGTTGATAAACGTCACCGGCAGCTGACTTTTTCTAAAAAAATCACGGTGGGCCTGAGTCACTTTAGCTGTCATGAAAATGATGCCGTCCACATACTTATCCCGGAGCATATTCAGATACGCCAGTTCTTTTTCAAAACTATGAAAGGTGTTGCATAGAATCATATTGTAGTTTTTTAACCGCACAACTTCTTCAATGCCGCGCACCAGTTCGGCAAAAAAAGGATTTGTTATGTCAGGAATGACCACTCCCACCATACCGGTGCGTTTATGCACCAGGCCCCTGGCCACAGGATTCGGCTTAAATTCAAGCTCCTTAATTGCCAGCATCACACGCTCATACTTTTCTTTCTTGACTGGTTTGGAATTATTCATTACACGGGAAACAGTTGCCTTCGAAACCCCAGCAAGTTTGGCTACTTCGTTAATGGTTATTTTCATTGGCTCCAATCCCTAGATCATATTTAGGAAACCGATTTCCTGCTTTTATTATAGGAAACCGATTTCCCGTTGTCAACCTTTTTTTTGCGAATTGCTGTAATAGTATGACATATACCGATGGTTCCATCCTGTCTTTTAAAATCAATACCCACTCACAAGAATGTGTTACGCATTTATTCCCATTTTTAACAAAGGGTTATTGTTTTAAACTAAGGGTCATTTTTTCAAACGACTTGTTGGCAACGATTTAACAATGTTTGACTGCCAGAGTGTTGTTTCAGCGCGGCTGGTTTGAGGTATATGTATAAAAAATGAGCAAACCAAAAATGACAAAGGAGCGATCATCGATGGAGCACCAAATTGAATGCACCTGGATGGATAAGATGGCATTTGATGTAGATCTTGATGGCCATCACATTCTACTGGACGCCACTCCTGATTTGGGAGGCGAAAACCGCGGCCCCCGTCCAAAGCCACTGCTATTGGCAAGTCTTGCCGGCTGTACCGGCATTGACGTCGTTTCCATCCTGAATAAAATGAAGGTGGATCTGGAAGGTTTTCGCATGACCGTTTCTGCCAGTCAGACAGAAAATCATCCCAAAATATACGACAAAATCAAAATTACTTATTTTTTTAAAGGTAAGCATCTCCCGATGAACAAGCTCGAAAAAGCCGTCAAATTGTCTGAAGAAAAGTATTGCGGTGTCAGTGCCATGCTTAAAAAAGCAGGACTGATTGAATATGAAATCATCATCGAATAGCAGTTTATTACTGATTGTCAATTTTTATGGATAAAGGAGGATGCACATGCACAAAAAACTGTTTATACCCGGACCCGTTGATGTTCTGCCCGAGGTTTTAGCCAAAATGGCCACCCCTATGATCGGCCATCGCGGCAAAGATGCCAGCGCACTGCAACGCAGCATTTCGGAAAAAATGATGAAGCTGATGTACACGAATAATCAGATAATGCTGTCTACCAGCAGCGGCACCGGATTAATGGAAGGAGCAGTCCGATCCTGCACCCGAAAACGGGCTGCTGTTTTTTCGGTGGGAGCCTTTGGTAAACGGTGGTATGAACTGGCCGCCGGCAATAACGTTCCTGCTGATCTGATTGAGTCAGAACCTGGTTTCCCCACCACTCCTGAAATGGTGAAGAAAGCTTTGTCGACGGGCACATACGATCTAGTCACCATCACCCATAACGAAACCTCCACCGGGATCATGAACCCCGTGAAGGAAATATCCGAAGTGATCAAACACTATCCTGAAATCGTTTTCTGCCTGGATACTGTCAGCTCCCTGGGAGGCACCAGAATAGATGTGGATGATCTGGGTGTTGATATCTGTATCACCTCCACGCAAAAAGCCCTGGGACTTCCGCCGGGAATGGCCATCTGCTCCATCTCTGATAAAGCCGTGGACGCCGCTCGTCAGGTGAAATTCAGAGGATACTACCTTGATTTGCTTTCCCTCTATGAATATATCCAGAAGAAAGATCATCAGTACCCCTCAACTCCATCTCTATCACATATGTTTGCGCTGGATTTCCAATTGGACAGGATTTTTGCTGAAGGACTGGAAAACCGGTTCAACCGGCACAGGGAAATGGCAGAAATCGTCCAGAACTGGGCGGAAGACCGTTTTTCTTTGTATCCTCAAAGGGCTTATGCCTCTCATACACTGACGACAATTAAAAATACCCGCGGCATTAGTATCGGCGACTTGAACAAAAATCTGGGTACACAGGGTTATCAGATTTCCAATGGATATGGAAACCTTAAAGAAATCACGTTCCGGATCGCTCACATGGCAGACCGACGTGTCGAAGAAGTAAAAGAACTGCTTCAACTGATTGACTCGCTGCTATCATAAACAAACAGTCTGGGAGGTAATTTGATGAAAGATTTTAAAGATGGTTTAGGTGTCAAAAGTAATTTTCACACCAATGGATACTCATTGAACAACTT
>JAWSUV010000170.1:0-4881 GCA_033549305.1 Bacillota bacterium
GCCCGGACGGCCGCCAGGCGCTCTCCGGCAGCAATGACGAAACCATGAAGCTGTGGGATCTCGCCTCCGGCGAAATGCTCCGCACCTTCGACGCCCACGAGGAAAGCGTCAACAGCGTCGCGTTCAGTCCGGACGGCGCCTATGCCCTTTCCGGCAGCGGCGAATCCTTTTCGAAAAAGGAAAACCTGCTGCGCTTGTGGGATCTGACCACCGGCGAATGCCTCCGGACCTATGAGGGGCATCAAGGCGATGTCTGGTCCGTTGCCTTCAGCCCGGATGGAAACCAGCTGCTTTCCGGCAGCGGTGACAAGACGCTCAGGCTGTGGGACAGAGAATCCGGAGAATGCATTCATCGATTGGCAGACCATCAAAACAGCGTGAATGCTGTCGCCTTCAGTCCAAATGGCCGCTTTATTCTCTCCGGCAGCGGTGACAAGACGCTGAAACTGTGGGATGTGGCCACAGGTGTGTGCCTGTATACCTATGAGGGACATGAAGAAAGCGTCAATACCGTGGCCTTCAGCCCTGACGGGCATTATGCCCTTTCCGGCGGCGGGGGCACCTATATTCGGCAAAACCATTCAATCCGGCTATGGGATCTTAAGACGGGAGAGTGTCTGATGAATTTTGTCGGACACAAACGGGATGTGTGGGCCGTGGCCTTCAGTCCGGATGGAAGCCGTGCCGTTTCCGGCAGCTGGGACAAGACGTTGAAGCTGTGGGAGTTTAAGATGCAGCCTGTTGAATCGAAAGCGGAAGCCCTCACCCTGAAAGCCGTTACCGGAACCCAGGAAATGAAGGTTGAAGACCCGTTAACGGATACCAGTGAAGAGAAGAAAACAATTGAACCGGAAGCCGGCAAAGAAGATGTGCCAGAGATGGAAGCGCTTGAACACATCGAAAAGACCGAGACGGAGGAAGAACTGGAGGAAGTAACGGAGCCTGAAGAAGTGCTAGTACCGGAGGAAGTGCCGGAACCGAAAGAAATACTTGAACCGGAGGAAGTACCAGAGACAGAAGAAATGCCTGAAATTGAAGAAATACATGAGCCGGAAGAAGTGCTGGAACTTGAAGAATTACCGGAACCTGAAGAAGTGCTGGAACTTGAAGAAGTGCTGGAACTTGAAGAAGTGCCGAAACCGGAGGAAGTACCGGAGCCGGATGAAATACCGGAACCGGAGGAAGTGCCGGAACCTGAAGAAATACCGGAACCGGAGGAAGTACCAGAGACAGAAGAAGTACCGGAACCGGAGGAAGTACCGGAACCGGAGGAAGTACCGGAGGAAGTGCCGGAACCTGAAGAAGTGCCTGAACCGGAGCTAACGGACAAAGAGCTGTTGGCAGAAGGTTCTGAAGACGTGAAAAAGCTGCAGCAAAAGGAAATGGCCCTGGAGACACTCGAAACAGAAAAGAGTAGAATAAAGAAAAAGGAACGACCAGCCGATGCATTACAGGAAATAGATGAGAAGATTGCGGCCATGAAAAGAGAAATCGCAGAAATGAAAGTGGACATGGGCGTTGAAGAAACGGTGGCTGTGCCGAAAGCTGAGGAAGAAGCAGTCACCGATCAGGAAGCAGAGGAAAAGAAAGGTATTGACGAAGAACCGGAATCCGAGGAAGTACAGGTTCCCATGGTTGCCGTCCGCGTAAGCGGGCTGGTCCGCAGCTTTGAAGGCCATAACGGAAACGTGGTTTCCGTTGCCTTCAGCCCGGACGGACGTCAGGTGATGTCCGCCAGTGTTGACCGAACCATCAGGCTGTGGGATGTGGCCACCGGCAAATGCCTGCGCACCATGGAAGGGCATAAATGGGCGCTGAATTCCGTTGACTTCAGCCGCGATTGGCGTTACGCCCTTTTTGGCAGCTGGGACAAAACCCTCAGCCTGTGGGACCTGAAAACAGGAAAGCATCTGCGCAGCTTTGCGGGACACGAGAAGGAGGTTAACGCTGTCGCCTTCAGTCCGGATGGTCAATTCGCCCTCTCCGGCGGATGGGATAAGCTCCTGGTGCTGTGGGAAGTGTCGACAGGCGAAATGCTTCACAGTTTTCGGGGGCACGGCAATTTTGTCCAGTCCGTTGCTTTCAGCCCCAACCGGCGCCGGGCCCTGTCGGGCAGCGGCGACCGGACGCTCAAGCTGTGGGAAGTGTCCACCGGAAAGGATTTGCGCACCGGCAAATGCCTGCACACCTATCGGGGGCATCAGGACAGTGTCCAGTCCGTCGCCTTCAGCCCCAACAGCCTGCTGGTGCTTTCCGGCAGCGGAGACAATACGCTCAGGATGTGGGATGTGGAAACAGGAGAATGCCTGTGCCTCTTTGAAGGCCATACTGATTCCGTGAAATCGGTGGCCTTCAGTCCGGACGGCCTCAGGGTCCTGTCCGGAAGTGCCGACAAAACACTGAAACTGTGGGATGCTGCCACATGCGAGTGCCTGCACACCTTTGAAGGGCATAACGAAAGCGTGAGTGCCGTTGCCTTCAGCCATGACGGAAAACAGGCGCTTTCCGGCAGCCGGGATCATACGATCAGGCTGTGGAACGTGGATTAAATGAACCCATAACGCACTGGCAGTATTATGCCATCAATACGTATCATGCAGTCATAACGAAGACAAAAGCCTAATGGTGAGATCTGATACGCTCCTCCTTGAGCAGACACTTGAAACAACCAATTTTCAAGACTGCACAAAGAGTAGTTTTTCTTCAACGAAAGGCTGCATAAAAAAGCTGAGCTCCATCATGTGACAGAGCTCAGCCATCTGGTTCTTATTCTTATGTCTGCCTGACAGGGGAAGATGCCGTCAAGCTGGCACTGTTTATCCGTATACCTTCACGCCGTCTTTGTAGGTGGCCACAGCGGTCATGTTTTTCAGATCCTCCATATCCACTTCATAGGGGTGATCCGACAGCACAGTGAAGTCTGCGACGTACCCTTCCTTCAGGTGGCCCTTCCGGTCCATTTCATGCAGCAGCATGGGCGGGTATACCGTAAAGAGCTTCAGGGCTTCTTCCCGTGAAAGAGCCTCCTCCGGCACCCAGCCGCCTTCCGGCTTGCCATCCAGGTCTTTTCGGGCAATGGCGGTATACAGGTTCCAGTAGGGGTTGAAGCTTTCCACCGGCGCATCGGAGCTGCCGACGCAGGGAATTCCCATGTCCATGTAGGTTTTCCACACATAGCTGCTTTTCATCCGCTCCGGCCCCACCCGTTCTTCGGCGATATGCCAGTCGGAATGGGTGAAAATGGGCTGGAAGTTGGCGACGACCCCCAGTTCCTGATACTTTTTCAGAATGTCCGGGCTGGCGATCTGGGAGTGGATGATCGATGGCATCAGGCGGTGCTGTTTCACCAGGTCCTGGTACTTTTCATAATAGGTCAGCACCGATTCCATCGTCAGGTCGCCAATGGCATGGATGGCGGTGTCAAAACCGTTCTCAAAGGCCTGGCGGATCATGATCTCCAGGTTTTCCTGCGACATGAGCATGAAGCCGCTGGTGCCCGGATCGTCGCTGTAAGGCTCTTTCAGGGCCGCCGTGCGGGAACCGAGAGATCCGTCCCCCAGAATCTTGACGGGGCCGGCGATCAGGCGGTTGAAGCGTGTGCCGGTTTTCAGGCCGTTATCAATATAAAACTGAAGGTCGTCCGGTTCATAGGTGATCATCTGCATCACCACGTCCAGGGGCAGCCTGTTTTCCGCATCCAGTTCGCGGTAAGCGTCCAGCAGCGCCTGGCGGTCGCCCACCATGCTGAAGTCATCGGTGTGCACCATGGTGAAGCCCATGCTTACCAGGTCTTCGCAGCCGGCGAGAATCAGCTGCTTGATTTCCTCCTTGTCCTTCAGCGGCGGGATGGCCTTGTCCACCAGCGCCATGGCGGTTTCACGCAGGATGCCGGTGGGGTTGCCGTCGGCGTCACGGTCAATTTTGCCGCCCTCAGGGTCCGGCGTGTCCTTGGTGATGCCGGCCAGTTCCAGAGCCCTGGAGTTGACCACGCAGATATGGTAGCACATGCGCAGCAGCTTCATGGGATGATGGGGCGAAACGGCGTCCAGGTCATGCCGGGTGGGCATTTCACGCACCGGAAACGAATCATGGTTCCATCCCGAGCCGCTGACCCACTCTCCTGCCTGCAGTTCCTTTTTACCGATAAAAGCGCCCACCTTCTCCTGCATGGCTTCCAGGGAAGGAATCCCTTTCAGGCTCACATTCTTTTCCTTGGTGGCCGCATAGCCCACCAGATGCAAATGGCAGTCCACCAAGCCCGGCACCACCGATTGGCCGCCCAGATCAACCACCTGCAGATCAGATTCGTTCCCCTCAGTGATTCCATGCAATTGGGAGATGTCGCCAGTCTTCACAATCATGCCATCCTCCACCAGGAAAGCGTTAAACGGTTCCGTGTCGTCAAAAAGAATCGGGTTCACATTGGTGTAAAGAGTTTTCATCCATTTCACTCCTGTCTCCATATCAATCTACAGTTCCATTTATAAACTCAACGTCACTATTATACCACAAGAGAATATTTCTCATCAAACAATCGGTTCATTTTGTTTTTCTTTTCTTCATGACGAATCTGCCGAACTTTCGCGACCCTTTCCCCGGCGATCGCTTGATTCATGGTATAATAAAGGCAGGCATATTCTGACATGGCTGATCAGCCGAAAAGACCTCAATGAACATGCTTCAGCCCGGAATACAGGGATTTCAGAAGTATCAGACACTCACGAAATCCACAACATGGCAGGAAATGAATACCGGCAATATAACCACCTGGGACTTCAATGAGGAGGAATACTATGCTGCAAATTGACCGCGTGCTTCTTGAAAAGATGTTTTTCCAGATTGTGAAAACCCCGGGCATTTCCGGAACATCAGATGAGAATC
>JAWSUV010000171.1:0-1134 GCA_033549305.1 Bacillota bacterium
CGGCGTTCCTGATGAAGGAGGACCGCAGCTTGTTCAGGTCCACTTCGCGCGCTTTCATCAGGGAAGGATGCTCCGGTAGAATGATGTTTTTGCCTTTGATGTCTTCGTCCGGATTGCCGAACAATATGTCGATACCGTTATCCCGCGCAAAAGTCAGCTGTGCCTGAATATGTTTGCCGGCACCGGTATATTCTGTCTCCTGCACCACGATGATCTGATCCTGATCCATGTCCTGGGCCAGGGCAAAGGCGGCAGCCAGGGCTGTGTTTCCGGCAGGGCCGCGTTCCAGGCCTTCCAGCTGTGCAAGCGCTTCGGTCATGTAGAAGACTTCTCCCTGGTTCACCAGCACATACCGATCCATGTAGCGGAGGGCACGGGCAGCGGACCGGGGCACGTCGGAACGGTCGGGGTTGGTGGCGAAGGGTATGCCAAAACCCGTATGGCCGGTGGTAAAGGACTTGCGGTTGAAGTCTGTGTCACTGGCCATGTGCAGTCCGGAAAGATCCACACTGGCGGCGACGATCTGTGTCTCCACGGCACCGGCTTTAATCAGGCCCCGGGCAGTGCCGGTCAGGTTTCCGCCGCCGGCGTTGGTGCAGACGACCACATCCGGGTCTCTGCCTTCCCGCTCACGGAACTGCATGGCAATTTCATATCCCAGGGTTTCCACCCCGGCGATCCCGAAGGGAGTATAAAGAGAAGCATTGAAATAACCGGTTTCTTCCAATGTTTTCAGGAAGATGTAAAACAGCTCGGGTCCTACGCTGGTCTGAACCACTTCAGCACCGTAGGCTTCACATTTCCGGGCTTTTTCGATAATTTCAGGCTGCCCCACATAACGGCTGTCGTAGCACTCCTGGATGATGATGCATTTTAATCCGTGCATGGCCGCCTGGCTGGCCACGGCGGCGCCGTAGTTGCCGCTGGTGGCGGCGATGACACCCTTGTAGCCCAGCTTCTTGGCGTGATACACCGCATTGGCGGCACGACGGGCTTTAAAGCTGCCGGAAGGGTTGCTGGCTTCATCCTTGATGAAAATCCGGGCGCCTTTCCCCCTTTTCGCATACTTTCGTGCAAGCGCTGTCAGGTTGTGCATTTCAAGCAGCGGAGTGTTTCCCACACCGGTCATGCCCT
>JAWSUV010000171.1:1144-3350 GCA_033549305.1 Bacillota bacterium
TTCGTAGTCAAAACCGATGCCTTCGTTTTCGAACAGGCTGTAGTCGATGCCGACAGACGCTTTCATGATTTCCGGGCGGCGGGCCATCACAGCTTCATAACTGAAATCAGTCGCCATCAATGCCACCTCCCCAGCGTTCTTTCTTAAGATCCTGGCCGATGCGGATCAGTTCGGGGATGAACTTTCCGTAATTGTGGTCATAAAAAGGGTCAACTTCCATCAACGTGCCTTCCATCAATCGGCCGGTCATGGTTTTGACTGTCACCACGCTGTTCATTTCAGCGTCCTCCGTCAAAAAACCCTTGGTCCACATGATAAAGGGAACCTGTTTGGTGTCTTCCGGCAGCTGCGGTGCCCGCTGGGTGCTGTCCAGCACCTGGTGCTGGATTTTTACCCATGTTCCTTGGTGAATCATGGTCATCGCTTCCTTTCATTGCATTCATTTCGCATAAAGGCTGACAGGTGTCCATCCTGATCTTCGGACAGACACCTGCAGACAGCTCTTGATGGAGAGTTTATTCCTGTTCGATCATGTCTCGCATGTCGCCCATGATGGCGCGGGGTACGGGCATGTCCATCATGCTTTTCAGGCCCGGGCGGGCGTTGATCACATGAGGAATCATGTTGACAGCCATGGCGATGGTGCCGATGCCGCCGGGTATTTCAGGCTTGATCTGCATGGTGATGTTGGGAGTGCCGACGATGGAGATGTAGTCGCCGGTATCCTGGCCACCCAGCGCCGGATGAATCTGCTGGGGATGCTCCATGTCAATTTTGACGATGCCATCCACTTCACCTGTGGCGCAGTGACGGCAACCGGCCACATTGCCTGGATCGACGCTGACGTATTTGGTTTCACGTGCGACATTGCTGATGATGGGTTCGCGGGTTTGGACAATGTTTTCCGCCTTCCAGCCAAGTCCTTCAGCCACCATGCTGATGGATTCAGGGAAGCCGACATGGCCGACCACGTCGCCGTTTTGGACACCTTTCAGGAAGGCTTCTTCTGTCAGGCCAACACCCTGGCCTTTCATAACGGCAGTGCCGAAGGGAGACAGGTCGTTCACACGGGAAGCTTTGATGTAATCAACGGTTTCACAGGTTCCGGTCAGCGCCAGCACCAGCAGGTCCAGGACAAAGCCGGGGTTAATGCCTGTCCCCAGGATTGTCACGCCGTTTTCTTTAGCGATCACGTTCAGTTTTTCAGCCAGTTCAGGTTCCTGTGCTTTCGGGAAGGCCATTTCTTCTGCGATGGAAATGACATTGATACCACACTCAGCGACTTTTTTGATTTTGTAGAAGGTGTCTCTGGTGAAGGAATCGGTGGCGATCAGAGCCACGTCTGCGGATTTTTTCTGAACCAGGCTGTCGATATCGTCGGTGACCATGATGGGGGCGCGGCCGGCTGCATCCATTTCCAACACATCAAACAGGTTTTTGCCTACATGGTTGCGACGGCTGCAGACACCAACAATGTCCACCCCTTTTTTCTCCAGCAGCAATTTTGCCATGCCGCTGCCCATTGCACCGATTCCCCAGATAATGACTTTTACATTTTCCATTTTAAAATCCTCCTCCTCAAACTGATTCAATGTTGATGGACGATTAACGTTTCTGCCTTCTATTTAATGCATACGTCATGCCAACATTGATCAAGTGGCCCTGAAAATGATTTTTTATAGGGTGAAATGTGTTCAAAAACAGATCATGACAGACTGGAGCCATTGATATAACGGGAATACAGCGGCGTGAAAGCATTACATGTTTTTTCGATAAATGATCAACAGGGTAATAACGGCATTTTTAAAAAAAAATACCCGGAAGAAAGGATCCGGGCAGTCCACCTGGCTAATGATCCAGGCTGAATTTTTTAAGTTTATGCTGCAGGGTCTGGCGCTTAATCCCGAGTCGTTTGGCTGCCTGGCTGATGTTGCCGTTGCTGCTCAGCATGGCTTTTTTGATATACGTGGTTTCCACCTTTTCCATGACTTCATCGAGGTCCACAAATTCATCAAGGGTCACCTGCAAATTATTTTGCGCTTCCGCTGTTTTCCTTCCCGCTTCCTTGAAAAGATAGTCTGGGAAGCAGTCTTCATCCAGCCAGTCCTCCCCTGAAGACAGGTTCATGGCACCTTCAATGGCATTTTCCAGTTCCCGGACGTTTCCCGGCCAGGGATAGAGCCTGAACGCTGCCAGACAGTCTGCG
>JAWSUV010000171.1:3360-4849 GCA_033549305.1 Bacillota bacterium
GGTCCAGCCGGTCATTGAACTTGGCCACAAAGTAATCCGTCAAGAGGGAAATGTCTTCCATGCGTTCCCGCAGCGGAGGGATGATCAAATTGACCACATTCAGCCGGTAATAAAGGTCTCTGCGTATTTTGCCGCTTTCCAGGATGTGCTGGGGTTCTTCATTGGTGGTGGCGATCATGCGCACATCCACGGGAATATCCTTCAGTCCGCCCACCCGGCGCACATAGCCTTCCTGGAGCACGCGCAGGAGCTTGGCCTGCAGCTGCAGCCCCATGGAGTTGATTTCATCCAGCAGGATGGTGCCGCCGCTGGCCTGTTCAAAAATGCCTGGCCTGTCCACCGCGCCGGTGAAGCTGCCCTTGGCGGTCCCGAAGAGAATGCTTTCCAGCAGACTTTCCGGAAAAGCCGCGCAGTTCTGTGCGATGAAAGGGTTGGAGGAGCGGCGGCTGGCATGGTGAATGCCCTGGACAAAGAGCTCCTTGCCGGTACCGGTTTCACCGTAAATCATGACGCTGGAGGATGTTTTCGCTGCCCGTTTGGCCATTTTAATGGCACGCTGAAAACCGGGACTCTGTCCTTTCAGGTCTTCGAAGGTATAGCTGGGGATGGTGCTCTTCCCACGGTAAGCCGGTTTCGTAATGGTCTGCTGCAGCCGCATGATCTCGTCGGAGAGATCTTTGATGCGGGTGATGTTTTTGGCAATTTCCACCGCTCCGATTTTTTCATTGTCGACGTAGAGCGGGATGGTGGAGTTGATGGTCATGATTTGCTTTTTCTGGCGGTTCAAATACGTCTGGCTCTGATCCAGAATGGGCTTTTCCGTTCTCAGAACCTGCAGCAGCGTGCTGGTTTCCTGGTTCAGGTCAGGGAAAACGGTGAGAAACTTCTGACCGACCACTTCGTCCGCTTCCATGCCTTCCAACTCGGCCATGGCATGATTGTAAAGAATGGTAAAGCCATTTTTGTCAATGACATGGATTCCTTCATCAATAGCATTGAGAATATTTTGCAGGATCGTCATCAACACATTTTTGGTTACCATGTCCTGAACCCCCCCTACGCTGCAGGCTGCATCTGAAGTCAGATTTAGTCGACTGCTTTATTCGTACAGTTTGTACTGTTTGCACAGCGCTGCCACACCGGCACTGACGGTTTCTTTATCATCGGGGTTGTGGATGATGGCGGCTATCAAATCAGCGATGTCTTTCATGGTGTCTTCTTTCATCCCGCGTGTCGTGACGGCAGGAGTCCCCAGGCGGATTCCGCTTGTGACGAAGGGACTTTCCGGCTCAAAAGGAATGGTATTTTTGTTGCAGGTGATGCCCACTTCGTCCAGCAGGTGTTCGGCGTCCTTACCGGTAATGTGCTTATTGCGCAGGTCCATCAGCAGCAGGTGCGTGTCGGTGCCGTCGGAAATCAGCTTGAATCCGTGGGCTTTCAAGGCTTCACCCAGAGCTTTGGCATTGTTGATGATCTGCTGCTGATATTC
>JAWSUV010000172.1:0-4740 GCA_033549305.1 Bacillota bacterium
CATGCTGATCAATACTGAGGCGTTTGTGCTAAAAAGTCGAAAATATAACGAAGCGGACAGCCTATTAGTGCTTTTCAGCCGAAAACTGGGCAAAATCAGTGCGGTGGCGAAAGGGTCGCGGCGTGCAAAAAGCCAGATGCTTGCCGGCATCCAGCCTTTTTGCCATTCAAACTTTATTCTCTACCAGGGACGAAGCCTGTATACAGTAAACCAGGTGGAAGCCCGGCGCATTTTTTATCCCTTGCGGGAAGATTACAGGAAGCTCACATATGCCTCCTACCTGGTAGAGCTGGTGGAACTGGAAATTACGGAAGGCCAGTCTCACCCGCGTCTTTATACTCTTTTTGGAAAGGCACTGACTCTGCTGAGCCGGGAGAAGATTGAACTCGAAACCTTAATCAGGGCGTTTGAACTTCACTTCATGAAGGTTTGTGGATATGAACCTCAACTGTTCCGGTGCACTGGGTGCAAGAGGCAGGAAACAGAAAAATGGTGGTTCTCCCAGTCAATGGGAGGGGTACTGTGCCCGGCATGTCGTCAGCAGGCAAAGGATGAACGGCCAATTTCTGATACCTGTCTGAAACTGGCCAGGTATCTCATGGCCAAAGACATCAATGAAACGGTTCTGCTGAAGATACACCCCCGATTAAATGAGGAACTCCAGGACCTGACGAAATCTTACCTGCTTTACCACATGGAACGATACCAGTTTCGAAGCTTGAAACTGCTGTCCCGGTTTTCGGAACCGACACCCATGAAGCCAAAGATGCCTGTGCAGCCGGAATTAAACGAATCTGTTCAGTCGGTGGTTGTTCAGGAGAAAGATTCCACATTGACAGATGCTGCGGAATTTGATACATTCAATGAAACTGAATCAAGCGAACACAGCCATGAACAGGAAAAGTAGTCACAACCACTGAACGGAAGCGAGCCGGGGAGGGTGAAAGCCCGGCGGCAGTCTGTGATGAAAGGCGCCTGGGAGCTGATCTGATGAAAGTGGGGATGTGCCGGAGGCGGATCCCAATCAGGGTGGAACCGCGGAAGTCGTGAATAATGCTTTCGTCCCTATGACAGGGACAGAAGGCATTTTTTTATTGCATTTTCAATGGCATATTTTCAGCAATATGAATCAATACAAGAGAGGAGTTCATCAAATGGCAGCGGAAAAGAGCATGGAAAAAGTAGTGGCACTGGCAAAATCAAGAGGTTACATTTACCCTGGGTCGGAAATTTACGGCGGACTGGCGAATACCTGGGATTACGGACCTCTGGGAGTTGAACTGAAAAACAACATCAAGAAAGCCTGGTGGAAAAAGTTTATTCAGCAGAATCCCCACAACGTCGGGCTGGATTCAGCCATTCTCATGAATCCTAAAACCTGGGAAGCTTCCGGCCATGTGGGCGGATTTAGTGACCCGCTGATGGATTGCCGAGAATGCAAATCCCGGTTTCGGGCGGATCAGATCATCGAAGGCTATCTGGGAGATCAGGCCGGCGAAGCTGCAGTAGATGGCTGGAGCACAGAAAAAATGAGTGCATTCATCCAGGAAAACAAAATTTCCTGTCCGGAATGCGGCGCTCAAAACTTTACGGCCATCCGTCAGTTTAACCTGATGTTTAAAACCTATCAGGGTGTTACCCAGGACAGCAGCACTGAAATCTTTCTGCGTCCGGAAACGGCTCAGGGTATTTTTGTCAATTTTAAAAATGTGCAGCGGTCCAGCCGGAAAAAAGTTCCTTTTGGTATTGGACAAATTGGTAAATCCTTCCGGAATGAAATTACTCCGGGTAATTTTACATTCCGTACCCGGGAGTTTGAACAGATGGAACTCGAGTTTTTCTGCAAACCCGGAACAGACCTGGAGTGGTTTGACTACTGGACGGACTTTTGCCACCAGTGGCTTTTGAGCCTTGGTTTGACTCCGGAATCCATCCGGCTAAGGGAACATGAAAAAGAAGAATTGTCTCATTACAGCGCTGCCACCACGGATATCGAGTACCAGTTTCCCTTTGGCTGGGGGGAATTATGGGGAATTGCAGACAGAACGGATTTCGACCTGAAGCAGCATATGGTCCATTCGGGAACAGATTTTCATTACCAGGATCCGGTGAACAATGAAAAGTATGTGCCGTACTGCATTGAGCCTTCCGTAGGAGCGGACCGTGTAGCGCTGGCGTTTCTGGTGGATGCCTATGACGAAGAAGTGGTGGATGAAAAAGACACACGGGTGGTACTGCATCTGCATCCTTTCCTGGCACCTGTTAAAGCAGCGGTGTTACCCCTGGCCAAAAAGCTGGGTGAAGACGCAATGAAAGTCTATGAATTACTGGCAGAACACTTCATGGTGGACTACGATGATGCCGGCAGTATTGGTAAGCGTTACCGACGCAACGACGAAATCGGTACCCCTTTTTGCATCACTTATGATTTTGATTCACTGGTTGATGAATGCGTTACTGTGCGGGATCGTGATACAATGGAACAGGAAAGGGTATCTATTAACGAACTGCATGATTATCTGACTGAAAAATGTGCATTTTAAAGGAGGAGATCAATGAAAGTCCAGGAGCTGAAATTCTTCATTGTATCGGACTCAGTGGGAGAGACGGCCGAACTGGTAGCGCGGGCTGCTCTCAGTCAATTTGAGTTTAAGAACTACGACATTCGAAAGTACTCTTTTATCTCCGAACCGGATCAGGTGAATGAGATGCTGGAAGAAGCTGATCAGGGAAATACCATCATCCTCTTTACGATAGTAGTGCCAGCCGTGAGACAGTTCTTAATGGATGAGATCAACAAACGCGGGTTGATGGCAATTGATCTCATGGCCGGTGTGATGGAAATGCTGGAAGAACGGCTGTGTATGAAACCCAAAGGAGAAGCGGGGCTGATCAGGAAACTTGATGAACAGTATTTCCGCCGGATTGAGGCCATCGAATTTGCAGTGAAATACGATGATGGGAAAGACCCCAGAGGCCTGCAGAAAGCTGATATTGTCCTGATAGGTATTTCCAGAACTTCTAAAACGCCACTAAGCATGTACCTGGCTCATCGAAACATCAAAGTGGCCAATGTGCCTTTGGTGCCGGAGGTTTCGCCGCCCAGGGAACTTTTTGATGTCAAATCGCAGAAAATTATTGGGTTGACCACTGACCCCTATAAACTGATCGAAATTCGTAAAGAACGCATTAAAGCTCTTGGCCTGCAGGACAACGCCAATTATGCCAGTATTCAGCGCATCATCGAAGAGCTTGAATACGCTGATGCATTGATGCGAAAACTGGGCTGTCCCATTATTGATGTGTCTGCCAGGGCTGTTGAGGAAAGTGCCAGCATTATTCTGGAAATCTGTCGGGAAATCGGGTACGATGTCGGTCTCATGAAAAAGTAGAGAAACCTGCGGAGGTGACCAACCATCATGAAAAAATTTGTGTATGCTTTTCGCGAAGGATCGAAGGAAATGAAACCCCTTCTGGGGGGAAAGGGAGCCAATCTGGCTGAAATGTCACTGATCGGTCTTCCCGTACCCGGAGGTTTTACCATTACCACAGAAGCCTGTATTGAGTATTACAACCAGGATCATCAAATATGGGAGGAACTGAAAGAACAAATCCAGGAAAAACTAAGCGCGCTGGAGGCGGAAATGGGCAAGAAACTGGGAGATGTGAAAGATCCTCTGCTGGTATCTGTTCGATCCGGTGCCGTTGTCTCCATGCCCGGAATGATGGACACGATTCTGAATCTGGGACTTAACGACGAAACAGTCAAGGGACTGGCAGCATTTTCCGGTAATCCCCGCTTTGCTTACGACAGCTATCGCCGTCTCATCCAGATGTTTGGAGATGTGGTGCTCGAAATTCCCAAGTATAAATTTGACAGCCTGCTGGAGAAGAAAAAGGTGGAAAAGAACGCAAAGGCTGATACGGATTTGACGGCTGAAGATTTCCAGTTTCTTGTGGAAGCTTTCAAACAGGTGGTTCAAAAGGAAACGAAAAAGCCTTTTCCGCAGGATCCCCACGATCAGCTGATGATGGCAGTGGAAGCGGTTTTTAAATCCTGGAACAATCCCCGTGCACGAGTATACCGGGAGCACAATGATATTGCGCACGACTTGGGTACGGCCGTTACTGTTCAGGTAATGGTTTTTGGTAATATGGGCGATGATTCCGGTACAGGTGTGGCCTTTACCAGAAATCCATCTACAGGCGAAAAGAAGCTTTACGGTGAATTTTTGATCAATGCCCAGGGGGAGGATGTGGTAGCCGGCATCCGAACCCCTAAAGACATTGACGATATGAAAGAACTGCTACCGGAAGCCTATCATCAATTTATTGAAGTGTCCCAGCTGCTGGAAAAGCACTACCGGGACATGCAGGATATCGAATTTACTGTTGATCGGGGCAAACTCTACATGCTGCAGACCAGAACCGGGAAACGTACGGCTCATGCGGCCATTCGGGCGGCAGTGGAAATGGTGGCAGAAGGCCTGATCACCAAAGAAGAAGCTCTTCTCAGGTTGAATCCATCAGACCTTGATCAGCTGCTGCATCCCACCTTTGATGAAAAAGCGCTGGAGGAAGCCAAAGTACTGACGAAAGGACTGCCGGCATCTTCCGGAGCAGCATCGGGAAAAATTTATTTCACTCCTGAAGCAGTGGTGAAAGCCCATGCCGCCGGTGAAACGGTAATCCTGGTTAGAAACGAAACCTCTCCGGAGGACATTGAAGGTATGTTGACAG
>JAWSUV010000173.1:0-4725 GCA_033549305.1 Bacillota bacterium
TCATCCCTCACCATTTTGAAAGGAGGGAAAGTCGAGACAGAGTCTACTCGACGGAAATGAAATGCGAAAAGGAAAGCTGCGCTACCTGGGATTGTTGGGATTTGTGGGGTTGATTGGGGTGTTCATTGGAGAACCCGGACTCTACGGCTTCTTCGGCTTCTTTGGGTTCTTCGCAGTCACTTTCCAGCAGCAGGATGAGTTGCTGGAACAGAACCTGAACAAGGCTGGGATGAATGGTTTTGTGGTGTCCATGCTGGGCCTGGCCCTTGCGATTATGATAGTGGCCCTGAGTCACTCTTTTCAGTGGCTTCCACTGATGGTGGGCATTGTCTTCGCCCTGCAGATCCTCACCTTCACCATCAGTCTGCTCATCTATGAAAAAAAGGGTGGTGTGGTCGATGACGAATAAACCGGTGAAGATGAAGAACCGCATCAAAGAATTCCGTGCCCGTCACGACCTCACCCAGGAAGAACTGGCCAAACGGGTGGACGTAAGGCGGGAAACCATCGGCCACATTGAAAAAGGCCGGTACAACTTATCATTGTTGCTGGCCTGGCGGATTGCCCAAGCCTTGGAAAGTTCGTTGGAGGAGCTCTTTCAGTTTGAGGAGGAGTAAGCATCAACGACTCGTCCGGGCAGAAGCTTATCCAGTTCCCGGCGTACTTCCGCCTCCTGGCCCGGCTTCACGAAAGAACAGCACCCCTGGGAAGGCCGCCAAGGATACCTTCCCCGCGGGCACAGCCCGTTTCAGTTTTTAGTACTTCAATACTTCTGAGCAGGTAGAGAAAGTACTGAAAACATTACAGGCACTGCTTACGTAGTTATGGTCAGAATATAACACGACAGGAGGTCTTCACAATGTATTCCCCATTCACCCTCAACATCAACCCCATGGAACGGCTATTCCTCATCAACTTCGAAAAAGACCCGGACGAAACCTACATTGGCTTCGAACCCCAATGGTTTGACGACACCGATTACGGCACCGGTCTGCGGATCATTGCCTGGCGCAAAGACGGCTATGTGGACGTGTACCAGCAACCCGGCCTCACCGTGGAAAAAAGCATCGATGTGGCGGCCAAGGGGCTGGCAGACACCATCATCACCCCCATGGAGAGTGCCCGGTTTAACGTGACCTCCCGGGGGGTGGATGCCGCCTTCGCCTTTGAAGACAAAACCGGCCGCCAGGTGGAAGTGGAAGTGGCGGAAAGGAGCCGAAAACCAACCAACCCCTTTGCCCTCCTGGCACCTGTGGGAAGTTCCTCCGCCAATCCCGCCGCCTTGCCGGTGTATTTCATGTTTGCCTTTGACTTTGTCCGCCGGGCCAGCACAGACGTCACCATCCGCATCAACGGACGCACCCACAAAGCCGACACCTTCCCTTTCCCCCTGAACGGCTCCCGGGTGTACTTCATGCGCTACAGCGCCGACACTTTTCTGGTGGACTGGTGCCCGGCACAATCGAACACCCTTTCACCCCTGAAGGGTGGGGAAGGCAACAAGCTTGCCGGGGCCAATGGCACGATTCATGAGTTGACAGAGGAAGAAGGCATCCCAGCCTTTGCCCGTATCAGCACAAGCCGCAATCATCACACCTTCACCGCCCGGTTTCAGCCGCCTTTCCCGGAAATCACCCACATCCCGGATCAAACCTCCCTCAGCGGCCAGTTCAGCCTGGCGGCAGACGCATCTGCAGGAGAGGTAACAGGCACCTATCAGGTAAGCCGCAACGGAGAAGACGTGGAAGTCACCCTTCACCCCGGCGGCGGGTGGGAACCACGGCCCACCACCCTGTTTCTGAGATTTTTCTTTACCGCTATCAAGGTTTTTCGCCAGTGGCCCAAAACCTACCAGTGGACGGCAACGATCAGGCTGCATGAAGGCGCTGCGCCCTTTATGGAGTCCAGGTGGGAGCGGATTTAACCCCCAAAACAAGCCGTTTATACCATGCCTGGCTCCCGAATAAGCGAAATGACCGCCGTAATCCCGCAAATGGCAGCTGTTTCCACAGAAATTCAGTTTGAATTGCCGCGAATTTGAGTATAAAATAAAGCATAAAGGGGCATGATTCCCTGCTCAACAGATAAACAGCCTGAACGGAAGTTGCAAGGACAAAGAAGAAGTTGATTTAATTCCGGGTTGTTTTCTGTTTTTTTGAGGGAGGGGAGGATCTATTGGTGAATCAGCCGGTTTTGTGTCGTCAACAGATCTATGAGCAGCTGCATGAAGCATTTCATCACCCGCTGACACTGGTGACAGCGGCCATGGGCTATGGAAAATCAACGGCTGTGAGGCATTTTCTTGATCAACAGCAGGCGAGATACGCCTGGCTGTATGTGGAAAACGATGATGCGTCAGCCCAGAACATCTGGCATTCCCTCACCCGGCAAATAGTCAAAATGGAACCTGAACTTGGCAGCCGGCTGAACACCCTGGGGTTTCCTGCTGACAGTGCCCAGCGCGACAGGATGCTGGACTACATTGAAGACCAGCTCTTTGGAACCAACACCATTCTGGTGCTGGACGACTACCACCACGTCCTTTCGGCAGTAATGGATGAACTGGTGGAGCGTATTGTGAGAAAAGCGATCCCCGGACTTCACCTGATACTGATCTCCCGGGTAAGACCCCGGTTCAGCGTGGAAGAACTCACCCTTAAAGGCCTTTGTTTCCAGTTGAAAAATTCACTCTTCGAACTGTCCCCGGAAGAAACACAGGCGTTTTTCAGTATGTTCGGCCACAACCTATCGGCGGACATGACCATGCATGTGCAGGCGGTCACCGAAGGCTGGATTACAGCCGTTTACCTGATGATGAAAAATTATGCCGAAACCGGTACCTTTGATCAGGAAACAGACATCAATTCACTTCTGGAAAAAGCCATCATGGCACAGTACACGAGGGAAGAAACACGCATGCTGACGCTTCTTGCGCCGCTGGAAAGCTTTACACACCGGCAGGCAGTCCATGTGTCCGGCAGGAAAGATGCGGCCGCCATGGTCCGAAAACTGTGTCTGGATAACTCCCTGATTCACTATAACAGCCAGACGGGAAAGTATAAGATGCACAACATCCTTGCAGGTTTCCTGCAGGAAAAACTGGATGAAGCTTTTGACGATGATCAACAGTCCGGTCTTTACAGGCGTGCCGGGGAGTGGGAAATCAAAAACCACAACCTGCTGGCAGGTCTGCATTATTTTTTGAAAGCCCGGGAGTTTGACCTGATTCTGGAAGAATTTGAAAAGCCGGGCATCACCCGGGTCATCGATACCGCCCCGGAAGAAGTGGTGGCCATTTTTGAACAAATTCCATGGGAAGTCAGGTACAGGCATCCCGTTGGCTACATCACCTATGTGGATTTTTTCGTGACGGACGTTGATATGGTGGAAGGAACCCGCCTTCTAAATGAGCTGGAAGACCATTACCAAAATGATTCGGATTTATCCCCGGAGCTGATCCGGAAGATCATGGGCGAAATTACCCTGGTGAGAAGCTTTTCCTGCTTCAACGACATGCGGGAAATGACAGCGCTGCACATGAAAGCGCATGAGCTGCTGAAGGGCAGGTCAGCCATCGCCAACAGAGAGATGATCTTCACTTTCGGAAGCCCCCACGCCCAGTATCTTTTTTACAGGGAGAAAGGAGATCTCTGGGGGATTACAGAGTTTTCCGACCGTGCCATCAAGTGCTACAATGAGCTGTCTGATGGGTGCGGGGCCGGCTTTGAACACCTTTCCAGAGCAGAGTATTTTCTTGAAACCGGACAACTGGACCAGGTGGAAGCCCATGCCCGCAAGGCGATTCATAAAGCCAAGTCCATGGACCAGCTGTCCATCATCCTCTGTGCCCGGTTCACCCTGGCCAGGCTGCTGGCAGCCCGGGGTCAGTTCTTACAGGCCAGGAATGAATTACATGATTTGAGTGATGCAGTGGGAGTGTATCACAATCCCATTCTGCATAACACACTGGAGCTGTGTTCAGGTTACCTGGGGGGCATTACCGGAAATGCAACGGACTTCGCTGCCTGGCTCAAAGAGGGAGACATGAAACAAAGTGATATCCTGTACCAGGGCATGGCCTTCAATTACCTGGTCCATGCCAAGTACGTGCTGCTGGAAGGGGATTATCTGAAACTGGAAGTCCTGTGCGAGGAACTGCGCCACTTGTTCTCCCTGTTCAATAATCTTCTGGGTTTTGTCCACACTTATGTGATCGAAGCCATTGCAAAAGAGAAACTTTATGGACCGGATGCAGCCAGGCCCTCCCTGCTCCAGGCCCTGGAAATCGGTAAGGCGGACGGCCTGGTCTTGCCTTTTGCCGAATATGGCGGCCAGATCATCGGCCTGCTCAGGTCATTACAGCAAGAAAACGACCATGATGCGTACCTGAACAGGCTGATGGATGGGGCCGAAGCCTATCGGTTGAACCTGGTCAGGGCGGGAGCGTTTTATAAACAGGCGGTGTCACTGACAGACCGGGAGAAAGAGATTCTGCTGCTGGTTGTTGCGGGAATGACCAACAAAGAGGTGGCCGGCCAGCTTTACCTGGCTGAGGTAACAGTGAAAAAAGCGGTGACTGCTGTCTACCGAAAGCTGGGCGTCAGCGGGCGGGCGGCTGCGGTGAGAAAAGCCCTGGAACTGGGCTTTATTCCAGACTGATCGCTTTACATAACAAAATGTATCCTTTCGGATAGTATCGAACCATCATCAACCCTGCTATGCTTT
>JAWSUV010000174.1:0-2430 GCA_033549305.1 Bacillota bacterium
GAGGCATCAACTACGCGGATTACATGACAACACTGAGTCCCCCCTATGCGCAGGACATTCAGCATCCGGAGCATGGTGAGGGCCTGGAGGGTTTGATGCAGTGGCAGTCCCAGAAGCTGATGGGACTGGTGCATGGACCGGACACAGATGTGTACTGTCCAACGGATAATCAGTTGCTTTCGGTTCCTTACACGGCTGATGACATTGAAAAAAAGGCGGACAACAAACGCTGGCTTCAGGAAAAGCTGGGTTTGCCCGTCCAAAATGTCCCGCTGATTGCCCTTCCCGGTCCATTGACATCGGAGCGGGGGATGCGTCAGGTGCTGGAGGTGCTGGATGAACTGATGAACAGCGACTTGCAGCTGGTGGTGCTGGGAGCAGGGGAAGCCGGCTTTGAAGAGGCACTGCGGAAAGTAGCCCGGGAGCATCCTGAGAAGTGCGTCTTCCAGCAGCCTCAGTCTATCGACTGGGAGCTGCAACTGTTCGCAGCATCCGATTTTTTCCTGGCGACACCCTTCTATGAACCCAGGGGCATGAATGGCCTGGAAGCGGTTTATTTTGGCAGTCTGCCCATTGTGAGACTCGCCGGCGGTTACCGGGATACGATGATCGATTTCCGGGATCCTTCCGGCGACGGATTTGCCGTTACTTTTACCGGTGATCACGGAAATGATTTGCTGGATGCGATTCACGCTGCATTGATGCTTTATGAAAAAGAACCCACCCGGTACCTGGACATGGCCAGAAAAGCCATGTCCCTGCCCTACAGCTGGGATCAAACAGCGGATGCCTACCTGGACATCTACAGAAACCTCATGAAAAATAGTGGATAGGCTTATCCTGCGCCATCTCCGTTGAGGAGATGGCGCAGCTGTTTTGAACACACATTTATGTCCGTGGAAAATGGTTTACAGGGCCAGCCGCAGGATGGATGCGACATCTGCAGAGGTCAGTTTCTTCATGCTGCCGATGGTCAAGGCATCGTTGCTGGTAGCCTTGGCAGCCATTTCATCAATGCGGGTATCGTCAATTCCCGCTTCCGTCAGGCTGATGGGCATGCCGATCTGCTGATAAAAGGCCTTCAGGGATTCAATTCCTTTTCTGGCGGTTTCCTCCAGGTCATAGGGGTTGTATTCCACGTCAAAGACCCGGTTGGCGAACTGAGCGAAGCGGGCTACATCCTCCTGAAGCACGTATGTCATCCAGGCGGGAAACACAATGGTGAGGCCGGCTCCATGGGCAATGTCATAGATGCCGCTGATTTCGTGCTCCATGATGTGGGAGGCCCAGTCCTGTTCTCGTCCAACTCCCATCAGGTTGTTGTGGGCCAGGGTGCCGGCCCACATCAGCTCAGCCCGCGCGTTGTAATCCTCCGGATTTTCCAGTGCCCTGGAGGCATTGCGAATGACGGTTTTCATCAGGGCTTCCCCCAACCGGTCGGTGAGTTCCACGTGGCGGGTTTTGGTGAAGTAACGCTCCATCACGTGCGCCAGCATGTCTGCAGCCCCGCAGGCGGTCTGGTAAGGGGGCAGGGTGTAGGTGAGCTCCGGATTCAGGATGGCGAACACCGGTTGCAGATCCGTGCTGATGATGTCCCGCTTCAGCCAGCCGTCATCATTGGTGACAACGGAACCCACACTGGATTCGGATCCGGCTGCTGGGAGCGTGAGCACCACCCCGACGGGCATCACGTCTGCGAGTTCAGCTTTGCCCATATACAGGTCCCATACATCGCCTTCATAGAAACGACCGGCAGCAATGCCTTTCGCTGAATCAATGACACTGCCACCTCCAACCGCCAGGATACCATCAATCTGTTCTTTTCGGCACAGTTCGATGCCTTCCCGCACCAAAGTCACCCGTGGGTTGGCCTGAACGCCGCCCAGCGCCACGAATTCCACTCCGGTTTCTGTGAGGCTTTCAACAATGCGGTCATATAAACCGGATTGTTTGATGCTGCCGCCGCCGTAGTGGAGCAGAATCTTCTTCCCGAGCTTATGGCTCAGTTCCCCGACTTTCTTTTCCATATCCTTCCCGAAATAAATCTCCGTGCGGTTTCTGAACTCAAAATTCAACATGGTTGTTGATGCCCCCTTATGATTGTCTTCTTTTACACTGTTACCCATTTATGCAACTGGGAACACCATCACCGAGAATATCCATCTGGAACACCGTCATTTCTTCTTCATCAGGAAGAAGCATGAATGGTGCTGATGCCGCAACCGATGAAGCGGCAGGTTTCAGTGTCCGGCGCAAGATCCACTGGCATCATTGAACGTTCTTTTATTGCACTGGCTGCCTCAAATGGGGTATCATAGGTTCAGGGCAGCCACGGAGGCGCAAAAGAAGAAAGGGAGTCTTTTTCATCATGAAATGGCTGAAGAAGCTGAGAGACCATTATGTCATCTGGCATGCACACCGCCTCCATTT
>JAWSUV010000174.1:2440-4641 GCA_033549305.1 Bacillota bacterium
CATCGTCCGGAAAAAAGTGGTTTTTTTCGGACGAGTTCAGAAAGTCGGGTTTCGTCTGGAGCTCTATTGCCTGGCGGAACGGCTGGCGCTTGCTGGATGGGTGAAGAACCGGGAGGACGGCAGCGTTGAGACAGAACTTCAGGGAGAGGCTGCAAAAGTTGATTTTTTGGTTCAGTGCATGGAGAATCTTAAACGGGCATCTGTCCGGGAAAAACAGGTGGAAAATGTACCCGTAGTGGATGTGGATGATGGCTTTAGGATTCTTCAGTGAAGCGATAACCACAAAAGGGCAGGAAGATCACCATGAGTTGTGCATGAGGGAAGAAGTTTGTTGAGAGAAACGATGAATGAGGTGGTCATGATGCAGGAAGGTACCCCTTTTATGGAAAAGCTCGAGCGGATGATACATAAAGCGCCGGATCCGGTCTTTTTTCAGTGGATGGCCGAATCTGTCCGGTCCTTTTTTTCGACACCGGAGATTCCAAAGTATTACCAGCTTCTGAAAACCGTTGACATGAGCCGGTGTCAGCCGGTCATGCCCCGTCTGATGACAGCCTGGATGGCCCTGCTCAGCGGTGATCACACCGGTTTGTTTCGCCTGGTTGAAGGAATAAAGGAAGAAGAACTGACCATTCCATCGGAGCAGTCATTTTATTTTGCCCTACAGGCGCTGATTGGATACATGTTGAATCCTGTAGAAGGGTTGAAGGATGCCCGGAGATCAGTGGAACTCATGAAAGGCCAGCCCCAGGACCTTTTTTCAGCCAATGCGCAGCTGACACTCGGCCAGCTGCTGACCAGCAATCAGCACTACCGCGAAGCGGCGGAAGCTTTTGATCAGGCAGAAAAGTTATTCCAGCACCTTGACATGCCATTTCCGGCAGTGGTTGCACTGATGAATCAAATGATGAACCGGTATCAGCTGGGCGAAATCGAGTGGGTGATGGATCGATGCCGGGAAACGCTGCTGCAGTCGGGCCGGTTTCGGGATGAAATCCCGTCATACTGGAAGCTTCTGCACCTCCCGTTGGGCATGTGCTATTACCAGATCAACAGGGTTCATGCAGCTCTTCGATACCTGTCCACAGCACGGGAATGCATTGAAGAGATGCAATTATTTCATCTCTATGGACTGGCAGAGGTATATCTTTTTAAGATCCATTCACTGCTGGGTGACCGACAGTCCATGGAAGCCATCTATCAGGAGGAGCAGAAGCATTACCGGCGAATGCACTACGAGAAGCAAAAGGGTTTTCACCTCCTATGTGCTGTGATGCTGACGGATGAATCGGATGATTCCCGGATTTTGCCGGAAATTGAAGAGGCGGAGTTTCTCCTGCAACAGCAGAAAACGAAATGCAGCCCCCTTCTCCTGGAAGCTCTGACCCTTCTAGCATTGAGACAAAAGGAAAACAACCGGAGGGCGATGATTGATCCGGAACTGCTCGAAGATCATCTCCGATACATCAAGTACATTGGAAGGGTTCCGCAAACACAGCAGGTCCTGGTACATCTGGCCCTTCTCTATGAAAAACGGGGGCTGCCACACAAATCAAGGCAGACAATGAAAGAAGCGGTTATGATTTTTCAGGAGCATGGATGCGTTGCTCCCTTTGCCCATTTAATGGCCTCAGATCCTCAGACAACACTGGTGGACAGTCATGTGCTACGAAAGATGAACCTGGTCATCCCGGAAAAGGGACCGATTGAGCCTTTTCTCCTGACAGACAGGGAAAGGGAAGTGATGCAACTTATCGCGAATGGAAAAACCAACCAGGAAATCGGCCAAACTCTCTGTGACTCTGTGCGGAGCGGAGTTGGAAAAAATATGATAAAATCTCAAGAAGAGGCACGCTTATCCATGCAGCAGGCCCTTTCGGCTGCCGCCCGCAATCCATGGTGAATGTGTCATGAGAAGGGACAGGAGGAACCAGCTTTGGGTCATGAAACAAATCATGCGGATCGTAATGGGGGACACACGGATAACAGCCTTGAAAAAGCTGGTTTTCGGGATCGGTTTACTGCGGAAGCGGCCCGTTACACGGATTTGGTTCCCGGCAGGGTCACTGCGCAGTTCAAAAACCTGTACCGGGTCATCACGGCTGGGGGAGAAGTGGCTGCAGAAGTTTCGGGGAAACTCCGGTACCAGGCCGGCCGGATTTCCGATTTTCCGGCAGTGGGGGATTTTGTGATGCTCGACC
>JAWSUV010000175.1:0-4583 GCA_033549305.1 Bacillota bacterium
GTGCCGGTTCCCTTCATGGTGCTGGCGGTGCGCCGGGGAAACCGGTATGCTTTTTTTTCACTGGTGATGGTCTCCCTGATTATCGGCTTGCTGACAGGATTTATTTACAGCTTGTTTGTACTGGTGATTTTCGGGCCCATGGCACTGGCAATGGGATGGTGGATTCGCCACCGGATGGAACCGCATGAAGTGATTTTCATAGGGGCGGTAGCCGCTGCCGCGGCGATATTTGCCATGATGCAGTTGATTGCTATCGTCAGCGGAATTCAGCTGACAGCGGAAATAGGCCGTCTTTTCACCGGGGTTATCCAGCAGCAGGCGGAAGCCCTGCAAAACATGAACCTGGAACTGGTGGCCCTGGAAGAAGCCGTGAGCTATCTGCTTTTGGTACTCCCGGGATTAATTCTGATTCAGTCCCTTTTCGGCGCTTTTTTGAATTATTACCTCACCATGGCAGTCCTCCGCCGGTTCGTCTCGTCCGATGAGCCATTGCCGGAATTCAGTCGTTTTCGTCTTCCGGGGCATGTGGTTTCCGGAGCGTTTATTCTGCTGCTGCTGTCGTGGGCCACCCGTTTCATCGACGGGATCAACGATATCGGGTTGCTGGCCAATGTGACACTGCTGGTGGTTGTGGTCTTTTTTATGCAGGGAATCTCCCTTATCAGCTTTTGGATCAAGCGGACCCGCGTTCCTCGATGGATGCGGGTAGTGATACTGGTTGTTCTTGTCCTGCTCAGCCCTATGATCACCCTGATTTCACTGCTCGGACTGGTGGATGTACTGGCGGATTTCCGTAAACTCACCACCAACCCCAAAGATTCCCATTAAGACACTAAATCCCGTTCTTAAGAAACGGAGAGGGAGAGGCGATATGCGAAAAGGCAAACTGTTCGAGATCCTGGTTCCCGACACACGCATCTACATGATCATCATCACCCTGCTCATTGGCATTCTTGCCTGGTACAACCAGGTTATCGCCGTTATCGGGGTCTTTTTGCTGATATACCTGCTGCTCTATAATCTCCGGGTAAGCAACATCAAACGACAGGAATGGACACGCTACATCGAGCGTCTATCCTCTGATGTGGATGTCGCCACCCGGGAGTCGATCTTTTCCACGCCCATTCCGCTGACAATGGTTGACATTGACGGAACGGTTACCTGGTACAACGAAAAATTTACCGCCATTCTCGAAGAACAGGAACTGCTGGAAAAGAGGATCGAAGAGCTGGTTCCTGATTTTCATTTGGATGAATTGCTCGAAAAAGATTCCGGTGATATGCTGCAGGTTAAGATCGGCGCCCGCACGTTTAAAGTTTTCACCAATGTGATTAAGCGTGACCAGCCTGCCGGACCTGAACATCTGATTCTGCTGTATTGGTTTGAAACCACTCCCTATGAAAACCTAAAACGCAAGTATAATCAGGAAAAGCTTGTCCTGGCGCTTGTACAGGTGGACAATTACGACGAAGTCATTAAAAGTACGGATGATGTTAACCGGTCCAGAGTGATTTCTGAAATTGATCAGCGGATTCATCGGTGGACGAATCAACTGAAAGGCATTGTCCGGAAATATGAACAGGATAAATTTATTGTGCTCTTTGATTACCAGCATCTGGAACAGCAGGAAAGCAAACGGTTTGAAATTCTGGATGCCATCCGTGAAATTCAGGCAGGCAACCATATTCCGGCCACCCTCAGCATTGGGATCGGCTCCATGGGAAAAGACTTCCAGGAAACCCTGGCTTTTGCCAATACGGCAAAGGATTTGTGCTTGGGTCGTGGCGGGGATCAGACGGCAGTTAAGCGAAATGATGACATCAAATTTTATGGCGGAAAATCAAAAGCGGTGGAGAAACGCACCAAAGTGAAGGCCCGGGTCATTGCCTACGGTTTGCGGCAGCTTATTGAGCAGGCGGATAATATATTGGTAATGGGGCATAAGCAGCCGGATCTGGACGCTCTGGGAGCAGCACTTGGGATTTACCGCGCAGCCCGCAACCGGAAAAAGGATGCCTGGATTGTGCTTAACGCGAGCAATCCTTCCATTGAAGTGCTTCATTCCATGATGATGAAGCATGAAGAATATCAAAAAGCCGTCATCAGCTGCACAGAAGCCCAGCGGATCCAGTCCCGCTCCCGGAGTCTGGTGGTTGTGGTGGATACGCACCGCCCTTCCTATACCGAATGCCCAGAACTGCTGGAAGGAAATGACCGGATTGTGGTCATTGACCATCATCGCCGCAGCACGGACTTCATTGAAGACACACTGCTGACCTACCACGAGACATATGCTTCCTCCACCAGCGAGATGGTGACAGAAATCATTTACTACATGGAAGACAAACTGACGCTGGAGGCGCTGGAAGCAGAAGCGCTGATGGCAGGGATAGCCCTGGATACCAAGAACTTCACCTTTAAAACGGGAGTGCGCACCTTTGAAGCCGCCTCCTATTTGAGGCGTGCAGGAGCTGACACCACGATGGTGCGCCAGATGTTCCAGGATGACCTGGAATCGATTGTGTCGAGGGCGGAAGTCATTAAGAAATCAGAGGTAATTCTGGAAGAGATTGCAATCGCCGTCAGTGATGACCAGTCTGAAAATGCACAGCTGGTGGCCGCTCAGGCGGCAGACACCATGCTCACCATACGGGGAGTGAAAGCCTCTTTTGTACTGGGAACCAGCAAATCGGGCCAGATTTTTATCAGCGGCCGGTCTCTGGGTGACATTAATGTTCAGGTAATTCTTGAAAAACTGGGTGGAGGCGGGCACATGACCGTGGCCGGAGCTCAGCTTGAAAACACCACCATCGAAGCCACCAGACAACAACTGATCCAGGTGGTGAAAGAAGTGCTGGATCAGGAAAAGGAGGAAAACGACGCATGAAAGTAATCTTGCAAAAGGACGTTAAAGGACTGGGGAAGGCGGGAGACGTTGCCAATGTCAGCGATGGTTATGCCCGCAATTATTTGATTCCAAGGGGATTGGTGGTGGAAGCCAGTTCCGGAAATCTGAACACAATCAAGCAACAGAAACAGGCAGAAGAAAAGCGGAAAGCGGAAGAGTTTGAGAAGGCAGAAAAGCTAAAGGAACGGCTGGAAAAACTCACCGTGACCCTAAAAGCCAAATCCGGTGAAGGGGGACGACTGTTTGGCTCCATCACAAACAAAGAAATTGCCGATGCGCTGAATGAACAGTATAAAATCACACTGGATAAGCGTAAAATTTCACTGCCGGAACCGATAAAAGATTTGGGGGAAACCGCAGTTGAAGTGAAGGTGTACCCGGGAGTCACCGGGACCCTGAAAGTGAAAGTGAAGGCGGAAGCATAGCCGTGCACCGGATTTTTTACGAACAGACAGGAGCATCCACATGGACACATTTGCCAATTTTTCACAGGTGCCTCCGCATAGCGTAGAGGCGGAACAGTCAGTGCTGGGGGCCATGCTGCTGGAACGGGATGCCGTTTATGTGGCACTGGAAATCTTAAAGCCGGAAGATTTCTACAAGGAAGCTCACCGGGAGATTTTTAACGCCATGTTCATTCTTTTTGGAAAGGAAGAACCGGTGGACTTGCTCACCTTAACGGAAGAAATGCGCGCCCGGGAAACCCTGGACGCCGTCGGCGGAATCCCTTATCTGACCAGTCTCACCTCAAACGTTCCTGTAACAGTGCATGTGGAGTATTATGCCAAACTGGTGGAAGAAAAAGCAGTCCTGCGCCGCCTCATTCAATCCTCCCGGGAAATTATGCAGCTGGGGTACCGACCGGAGGTGGAAGTGCAGGAACTGATTGAACAGGCTCAGAAAAACATCTATGATATTACGCAAAACCAATACCGGCAGGGGTTTACACAAATCAAAGAGTTGCTCAACACCACGTTTGATGAAATTGAAAAACGATATGAGAATAAAGAAGCCATTACCGGTATGACCACCGGCTTCAATGACCTGGACCATAAGCTGAGTGGGTTCCATCCGTCTGACCTGATTCTGGTGGCTGCCCGTCCTGCCATGGGCAAATCGGCCTTTGCCCTGAATCTTGCCCAGAACGCTGCGCTAAAAGGGGGTGCGGCAGTGGCCATATTCAGCCTTGAAATGTCTAAGGAACAGCTGATTCTTCGAATGCTGGCAGCGGAATCCATGGTTGATCTGAGTAAAATCCAAAGCGGCCGACTCAATGAAGAGGAATGGAAACGGATCGCCCAGGCGATGGTTCCCCTTTCACAGGCCAAGATCCATTTTGACGATTCGGCAGGCACTTCAGTGACCGAAATGCGCTCCAAGTCCAGACGTCTGAAAATGGAGAAAGGGTTGGATCTGGTGCTCATTGATTACCTTCAGTTAATGCAGGGGGAAACCCGCACCGAAAACCGGCAGCAGGAAATTTCTCAGATTTCCCGCAACCTGAAAATAATGGCCAAGGAACTGGATTGTCCGGTTATTGCCCTGTCGCAGCTTTCGCGGGCCCCGGAACAACGTTCGGATCACAGGCCCATTCTGTCGGATCTCCGGGAATCAGGGGCCATCGAGCAGGATGCTGACGTTGTCATGTTCCTTTACCGGGAAGCGTACTATGATG
>JAWSUV010000176.1:0-4511 GCA_033549305.1 Bacillota bacterium
GGAACTGGCGGACGCTTTCGCCCGCGCCTGGTTCAAGCTGACCCACCGCGACATGGGGCCAGTCACGCGCTACCTGGGTCCGGAAGTTCCAGCAGAGGAACTCATCTGGCAGGATCCCGTACCCGCCGTGGACCACGAACTGGTTGACGAAGCAGACATCGCAGCGCTGAAGGCACAAATCCTCGACGCAGGCCTGTCCGTGGCTGAACTGGTGGCCACCGCCTGGTCC
Source organism: Bacillota bacterium (assembly GCA_033549305.1). Taxonomy (GTDB): domain Bacteria; phylum Bacillota; class Clostridia; order Peptostreptococcales; family Tindalliaceae; genus Anoxynatronum. The sequence continues at coordinate 230 of JAWSUV010000176.1, forward strand.
TCCGCCTCCACCTTCCGCGGATCCGACAAGCGGGGCGGTGCCAACGGCGCCCGCATCCGGCTGGAACCCCAGAAAAACTGGGAAGCGACCCAGCCCGATCAGCTGCAAAAAGTGCTGAAAAACCTGGGAGAAATTCAGGAAGCCTTCAACGCGCAGGGAAGCGACAAACGGGTTTCCCTGGCTGATCTGATTGTTCTGACCGGATGCGCCGGTGTCGAGCAGGCCGCCAAAAACGCCGGCTTTGATGTGACCGTTCCCTTCGCTCCCGGCCGCACCGATGCCTCTCAGGAACAAACCGACATTGACGCGTTCAAAGTGCTGGAGCCAAAAGCTGACGGCTTCATTAACTACAGCAAAGCCAAATTTGCCTGCTCTGCCGAGGAAATGCTGGTAGACCGCGCCCAGCTGCTCGGATTGACGGCACCGGAAATGACCGTTCTCGTCGGCGGCATGCGGGCCATGAACGCCAATTTCAGGCAGTCACCGCACGGGGTCTTTACCCGGAACCCGGGCAGCCTCACCAATGACTTCTTTGTCAACCTGCTGGATATGGGCACTGCCTGGAAACCCACCTCTGAAGACGGCGACCTCTTTGAGGGACGCGACCGCCAGACGGGCGAAGTCAAATGGACCGGCACCCGCGTTGACCTGATCTTCGGCTCCAACTCCGAACTCCGCGCCGTCGCAGAAGTCTACGCCGGTGACGATGCCAAAGAGAAGTTCGTGAACGATTTTGTCGCCGCATGGAACAAAGTGATGAACGCAGACCGTTTCGACCTCGCGTAAAACAAACGCACCCTCCCCAAAACGCCTGTCCAAAAAAATGGACAGGCGTTTTAAAGTTCTCCTTAATCGCATCAGGCGGTAGATATCTGCCGGGATTACGTAGTATGATAGAGGAAAAGGCAATGTGCGGGTTAACTCGGTATCATCCATGAAGACAACCCTAAAAGGAGGAAGCAACGTGAATCAACCCGGCTGCCTGCAGCTGTCTCAAAAAGAACTGACCCGCCGCAGCGAAATCCTGCTGGAAGGCCTGAAAAACTGCACGCTTTGCCCCCGCCACTGCCATGTTGACCGCACTGCGGACCAAAAGGGTGACTGCCGCACCGCGCGCCGGGCAGTCGTGGCATCCGCGCAGCTCCATTTCGGGGAAGAACCCGAAATCTCGGGCACCCAGGGTTCCGGCACCATTTTTTTCAGCCGCTGCAACCTTCACTGCCAGTTCTGCCAAAACCATGATATCAGTCAATCCGGCTACGGCAGCCCGGTGTCCGCCCGCGAGCTGGCCACCATGATGCTGGATCTCCAGCACCGTGGAGCCCACAATATCAACCTCGTCACCCCGTCCCACGTTGTTCCCCAGATTCTGGAAGCCCTGTGCCTGGCCGTGCCCATGGGGCTGAACCTGCCCCTGGTGTACAACTCCGGCGGCTATGACGAAGTGGCAACCCTGCAGCTGCTGGATGGCATCATCGACATCTACATGCCCGATTTCAAAACCCTGTCTTCGGATTTTGCTTCAACATACCTGGGGGCGGCAGACTACCCCGACGTTGCCGCCCGCGCGCTGGCGGAAATGCACCGCCAAACCGGCTTGCTGCAAACTGATTCGACAGGCATCGCCCACAAGGGCCTCCTGATCCGCCACCTGGTGATGCCCGGCCGTCTGGAAGATACCCGCCAGATCCTTGCCTGGATCGCCGCCCATCTGTCCTCCCAAACCCATGTGAACCTCATGGGCCAGTACCACCCAGCCTTCAAAGCCAGGGAGCATCCCGCGCTGGACACAGCTCTCAGCCGCCGCGATTACCAGCAGGCCCTGGCATTGAAGCGTGAAATGCTCGGTCACTGAAATCCCAGACAACCATCAATCAGTACGGGGGTGTTTTTATAGAAAAAACAACGATCAACGAAACCAGTCTCAACCGGCATCTCGAAAAACTGACAGCGGAAATCGGCGAGCGGCCGCCGGGCAGTCCGGGAAACCGGCAGGCGGTGGACTACGCCGCCTGCATCCTGAAGTCCCTGGGCTGGGACATTCAGCAGGATGTCTTTGACTGCATCGACTGGGAGCACGGACCGGTACACCTGCAGGCCGGAGGCCATTCATTCCCAGCATATGTGAGCCCCTATTCCCTTGGCTGTGAAGTAACAGCAGAACTGGTGGTGGCTGCCACCCTGAACAACATCCGGAAGGCTTCCGGGACGTCAGCCTGGTGATTAACATCGACGGAGCCGGTTACCGGGATTCCCGCACCGCCCTCTCTTTTTACAATCTGCCGGAGAACCGGGTCAGCGAAATCATGGAAACCTCCGGCCGGTTCCCCACTTTGGTCCGGGGCGAAGAATGGTATGAAGGCGACCATTCCATTTTCCTCCAGCAGGGTGTTTCCTGCATGGCTGTGACCTCCTCAAACCTGCATGAAGGAGTGATGATGATTTCCCACACCCCCCAGGACACCCTGGATCAGGTGGATCCAGCCCTCCTAATAGAGCTGGCGGCTTTTCTCAGTCATGTAACCAGCGGAAAAATAGGGTAGTGTAACGTAACCCCAACCTCACCCTCAACCTCCAATATGAAGAGGCATAAAACCCCAGAAAAGCACGGGAACCTTGAACGGTTCCCTGCCTCCTGGGGTCTTATTTTGATCATAAATCTCTTAATGCCAGTAAGCCAGGCTGATCAGCTGTTTGAGAATACGTGCCTGCTCCCGGCAGCACCTGTTCCTTATAGCAAATCTTCCAGTCCCTCCACATCCTTCAAACGGACTTTCCCCCGTGAGAGAGCCAGTAAATCCTTCTTTTCAAATTCCTTCAGCATGCGGCTTACCACCTCCCGGGCAGTGCCGAGCTCCTGGCTGATGACCTCGTGGGTGATGGTGAGAGTGTCGCCTCCCTGCAGCCTGCTTTCCTCCAGCAAAAAAGCCGACAGCCGCCGGTTCATGCTGTGAAAGGTCACTTCCTCCGTGAGAATCATCAAATCCGTGATGGTCACCAGCAGCCGCCGGATGATGTAATTCCGAAACGAGGGATTGGCATTCATCAGGTCCTCAAACAGGTACCCCGGAACCGCCAGCAGCCGTGAGTCCTTTTCAATCTGGGCCACCGCATCAAAAGGCTGGTGTTCCAGCATACACCCCATTGAAAACAGGCAGGTTTCCCCGTTGCCCACCCGGTAATACGTAATTTCCCGGCCCTCCTCCGACAGCTTATAAATGCGGATCAACCCGTCCAGCACCACATACACATGTTCACACAGCGCTCCGCTTTCCACCAGCAGTTTTCCTGCCGGATACCGCACTTCAGTGGAATGTTCCAGCAGCCTGTTTTTTTCTTCCCGGTTCAGCACCTCGGCAAAGGGCAGTGCTCCAATCAAGTCATCCGGCACTTCTCCGATTCGGTTCATCTCGCACATCTCTCCTGTTCCGTTTGTGAGCTTATGGTAACACAGGCATAGGGAGCCGTCAATGAAATGAAAATAAATCTGAGGTTGGTGACTTTGTCACTGAACGCCGCCGGTTTATCCCGTATGATGACCAGGAAGCAACCACCCACCACAGACTGAAAAATTTAAGGAGGAACCAACCACATGAAAAAAACAGCCAAACGCGTCTTCACCACCGCCATGATCCTGATGCTGCTCCTGGGCCTGGTCCAGGCCCCGGTACTGGCCGCCAGCCAGCCGCAGATGCAAATGATCCTGGAATATGAAAGCCGGTACGACTTTGACGAAACCACCCGCCTGTTCGAAGAAAAAGTGAAAGCGGCCGGATGGTCCGTGGTCCAGGTCTTTGATTACCAGGAGATCCTGGGAGAAAAAGGATTCGACATCAATCCCATCAAGATCTACGCCGTCTGCTCCGGCAAGTACTCCGGGGCCATCCTGGAACTGGATGACGAGCGCATGGTGTCCCCCCTGATGCCCTGCACCATTTCCATCTATGAAAAATCCGACGGCAGCACCTACATTGCCCAGCTCAACTCCGGTGAAGTGGCACAGCCCTTTGGCGGCGTTATCGCCGAAACCATGATGGCCGTCGCCAGTGAAACCCAGGCCATGATCAGTGACCTGGTCTACCTGGAAACCGCAGCTCCCGCTAACCTGCCAGCTCCCGCCGCTCCGCTCTACCAGGGCCATGTGGACTGGTTTGCCCGCCGAACCGGCGGAAACGGCGCTGAAGCCTACGCCGCTGCCATCCTGGCCAAGGAAGCCGCCGGCAGAAGTTTGAATGATACCCCCGCCGCCATGGCCTTCAAGATGGACCATCCCCAGTTCTTC
>JAWSUV010000177.1:0-4437 GCA_033549305.1 Bacillota bacterium
GGGTATGAGCTGCTCCCGGAACAGGCCGGGCCCCAGGCGGTAGACCAGGATGAAGTGATGATGACAGCTTCCCGAAAACGGATGGTCACATCGGCCGTTCTTTCCGGCACCATTATGACCCTGATGATCATTCATATGTTCCTGTGGCAATTTCCCGGTTACCTGATCATCGTCAATGTGCTGGCGCTTCCCAACATTTTCATCCTGGGCAAGCACGTCCATAAAGCGAGCTGGAACGCCCTGAAAAACGGCAGTCCCAACATGGATGTATTGGTATCACTGGGATCTGTCCCGCCGTATCTCATCGGCCTGATGGCCTTTGTGTTCCCGCTGCAGGCCTTTACAGAAATGGCCAGCAGTATCATGACCTTCCACCTGATTGGTAAATACCTGGAAACCCGGGCAAAGGGCCGGGCGTCGCAAGCCATAAAAAAACTCATCGAAATGGGCGCCAAAACCGCCAATATCATGCTCAACGGTGAAGAAGTGCAGGTGGCAACGGAAGATTTGCGCCCTGGCGACATCATGATCGTGCGCCCCGGTGAAAAAATTCCGACAGACGGCGACGTCATCGAAGGGAAAAGCACGGTGGATGAATCCATGGCCACCGGTGAATCCATGCCGGTGAGCCGCACCGTGGGAGATCCGGTCATCGGCGCCACCATCAACAAACAGGGCGTCATGAAAATCAGGGTCACCAAAACGGGTAAAGACACCTTCCTGTCCCAGGTGATTCAACTGGTGGAAGCCTGCCAGGGATCCAAGGTGCCGATTCAGGAATTCGCCGATCGTGTGACCGGCTATTTCGTGCCGGCCATCCTGGGCATTACCGTTCTGATCTTCGCATCCAACCTGATCTTTCCGGAATTTCACCAGGGAATACTCCTGTGGGGAGCGCAGTACCTGCCCTGGATCCGGCCGGGGGCCAACACGCTTTCCATCGCTTTCGTCACTGCCACGGCGGTTCTGGTGATCGCCTGCCCCTGCGCGCTGGGACTGGGAACCCCCACTGCTTTGATGGTGGGCAGCGGCATGGGCGCAGAGAACGGGATTCTCATCCGGAACGGTGAGGCGGTCCAAACCTTTAAAGATCTGAAAATGGTCATCTTTGACAAAACCGGCACCATCACTTACGGAAAACCGGCTGTCACCGACTTTCAGACGGTAAATGACACGGAAGAAACCGTTCTGTGGCAGCTGGCTGCCGACCTGGAGAACGGTTCCGAGCATCCGCTGGCCTTCGCCATCATGGAAAAGGCGCGGGATACGGGCGTGACACCGGCAGGCGTCACCAGTTTTGAAGCATTGCCAGGGCTGGGGATCCAGGCGGAAGACGCTGACGGAACCCTGATACTGATGGGAAACCGCAAACTGATGGAAGAGAACACCATCGCATATGAAGCGCTGGAAGACACCATCGCCGCCCTGGAAGAACAGGGAAAAACCGTCATGCTGGCAGCAAAAGGAAATCAGCTGGCAGGAATCATCGCCGTCGCCGATCCTATCAAGGAAGAATCGGCACCGGCCATTCATGAACTGCAGAAGATGGGGATCAAAACCGCCATGGTGACCGGTGACAACCAGCGGACAGCCAACGCCATCGCACACCAGGCGGGGCTGGATTACGTCATCGCTGAAGTGCTGCCGGAAGGCAAGGTGGATGAAGTCAAGAAGCTTCAGGCACAGTATGGGATTGTGGCCATGGTGGGAGACGGCATCAACGATGCTCCCGCGCTGAAACAGGCCAACATCGGCATTGCCATCGGCACCGGCACCGACATCGCCATCGAAGCCGCCGATGTTACCCTTGTCAAGGGAGAGCTCAGCGGGATTATCTCCGCGATTCTCCTGTCGAGAGCCACCTTCCGTAAAATCAAGGAAAACTATTTCTGGGCATGGTTCTACAACGCGGCCGCCATTCCCGTGGCCATGCTGGGCCTGCTGCATCCCATGATCGGCGCAGCCGCCATGAGTGTCAGTTCCCTCAATGTGGTCTACAACTCCCTCCGGCTGAAGCGGGTCAACATCAAACCTCGATACGCCAAATCCTGAACGGACAAAAGCGTCGCATGACTGACGGCGGCGGAATGGAAGCTGCCGAATGAACACATTAAAAAAACGTGAAAGAAAGGGGAATCATGATGAGAAAACTGGTGAAGATTAAAGGAATGACCTGCGGCCATTGCAGTGCGCGGGTGGAAAAAATGTTAAAAGGGCTGGAGGGAGTCAGTGATGCCGTGGTGGACCTGGAAGGGGAAAACGCCATTGTCAATCTTTCGGCACCGGTTGCCGATGAGCTGATCCGGGAAGCCGTGGATGATGCCGGTTATGAAGTAATCAACATCCAGGAACAGTAGGCAGCAGCCTTTTGGAATCACGGCAGCAGAGAGGCCAACTATGAAAAGCTTGCGGCTGTGATGGACAATGCATCGATTTTCAGGCGGACCTTCGGGTCCGCCTTTCAGGTTTTCAGATTTTTCGCAGGATTTTTGCCAGCCGGTTCTAAGGTGGAACGCCTTATGATAAAATAGAGAGACGATAAGGAGGAATGCGCATGAACAAGGGATGCCTGATTGTGATCGTGTTGTTTCTGATGGTGATTTTTTCTCTGGCCGCCGGAGCCTTCATTCTGGCACCTCCCCTGTTGTCCCGCACGGTCCATGACGAACCGGTGGAGATCACCGTGGAATCGGGGGACAGCCTTCACCGGGTCTCTGAGCGCCTGAAAGATGAAGGCGTGATCCGCAGTGCCCTGTGGTTCCGACGCAAAGGGCAGGAGAACGGCATAGACCGCCTGATCAAGCCGGGAACGCTGGTGATTGACCCCGGCAGCGATATTGACGACGTGTTTGCGCTGCTAACCGTCGACCGGCAGCAGCGGGAACAGGTACGGGTGACCTTTCCCGAAGGCTTCACCCTGTACCAAATGGCGCAGCGTCTCGAAGAACAGGAGATCGTGACAGCGGAAGCGTTCCTGGAGGCTGTCCGGCGTTTTTATGAAGCCGGCGACTATCCTTTTGATCCGGAAGGGCTGTATTTTCCGCTCGAAGGATACCTCTTTCCCGACACCTATTTCTTTGAACTGGACACCACGGCCGATGACATTGTGCGCGTGATGGCTCAGCAGATGGAAAAAGTGCTGACACCTGAATGGCGCCAGCGGGCGGAAGAGAGGGGTCTTTCCCTCCATGAACTGCTGACCCTGGCGTCTCTGGTGGAAAAGGAAGCTTTCGGCGACTTCGAACGGCCCACCATTGCCGGGGTGGTGTACAACCGCCTGGAAATCGATATGCTGCTCCAGTTTTGCTCCTCCGTCATTTACGGCCTGGACGACGGACAGGAACTGGCCAACCGCCTGCTGTACCGTGACCTGGAAGAGCGGCATCCCTTTAACACCTATCAGTTCAAAGGACTGCCCCCCGGTCCCATTGCCAATCCGGGCCGCTCTTCCATCGAAGCAGCCCTGTATCCGGAAGACAACGACTACCTGTATTTTGTCGTAGGCGACGGCGGGCACAACTTCAGCCGGGAATACCGCGACCACCTGCAAAATGTGGAGGCTTACCGGAACCGCTCGGAGGAATAGCCTGATCCGGGTGCCGGATCAGTATGTGGATGAGGCGGGGAGAACCTTGCACGTGAAGGGAAGCGACTGTCATGAACCGACGACGAGCGTTGCTGATCCTGGCGGTCATCGCAGGGGTGATTGTTTTTCTGACGGCAGCAGACAGCATCATGGCCTGGTATGCCGGTTTTCAGGTGGATGAAATCCAGGAGATGGTCAGCCGCTACGGGTTTCGGGGAAAGCTGCTGTTCTTTGGGCTGGCGTCCATCCGCCCCTTTATTTTCATGCCTGTAACGGTTTTCTTCGTCACCGGGGGCATCATTTTTGGGACGGCGGAAGGCGCTTTCTGGGCCATCGCCGGGCTCACCATCTCCTCCACCATCTGTTACTGGCTGGCGTACCGGTTCCAGTGCCTCTTTCACCGCATTGTGCAGAAAAAATACATCCGGAAGGTACAGGAAGCGGCCGCGACGAACCTGGTGAGCAAAATCTTTTCGCTGCGGGTTTCTCCCGGCATGCCTTTTGACATCATCAGTTACGCTTCAGGTCTTACCAACATCTCTTACCGGAAGTTTATCCTGGGCACCTTTCTGGGCGCGATCCCCAAAGGCATACTCTACACCTACCTGGGAGACAATCTGGACAATTATCTGTCTCCGGAAACCCTCACCGTCTACAGTATCCTGCTGGTCATTGCCCTGGGACCCCACGTGTATCACTGGATGGGGAAACGGCGAAACCCGGAAAAATTCCAGCGGAAAAAATCCGCCATCCCTCCCTGGGATCCGCCGGAATGTTGATGATGCCGGTGAGGAGATCCCGGGACAGTGCCGGCCTGACTTCTGCTTGACCCCTGCGCCAAACACCGTTAC
>JAWSUV010000178.1:0-4364 GCA_033549305.1 Bacillota bacterium
AGGCTTCGGCCACGGCCTGGTTGACGCCGGCCCGAACCACATCGTCCTGGTCGCCAAAGACTACCAGCATGGCGCCGTCATAGCTGGCGATGTTTTCCAGGGGGCGGGAGGCGATCATTTCGTCAAACCACGTGAGGCTCAGCTGCTGCACCTGGCCCCACTGGGTGGATGGCGGTGCTGCTGGCGTTGCATTTTAGATGTGTATATTGTATGATATAACTGCAAAACATCCACATATAAAAGAATCTATTCTCGTTTTATTCATTGATTGTTTATTTAGGAGGAAACCCGATGAAACGCATGCTGATGGATGAACTGGTTCGCTGGAAAGAAAGCCCCCAACGCAAACCCCTCCTCTTAAAAGGGGTTCGTCAGTGCGGTAAAACCTATTTGCTCAGGGCTTTCGCAGAACAGGAATATGAAAACGCTGTATACCTCAACCTGGAGCGCAATCCCGACTACGCTTCTCTTTTTGACAAGGATTTTAATGTGGCCCGCATCATTACCGAAATGGGTGTTCTTGCAAAAACCGGGATTAAAAAAGAAAAAACCCTGGTGATTCTGGATGAGATACAGGCCTGCCAAAAAGCCGTCTCAGCCCTCAAATACTTTTGTGAGGAAGCACCGGAGTACCACATTGCCGCCGCCGGATCCCTCATCGGGATAACCCTGGCAAAACCCGGCTCTTACCCTGTGGGAAAGGTGGACGTTAAACGCCTTTATCCCATGAGTTTTATTGAATATTTATTGGCAGCCGGCGAGGAGAACCTGGTGAAGTATGTTGAACAGTCTGACGCCCAGCAGATCAGCCAGGCCATTCATAACCAGCTTTCCCAGTACTACCACTACTACCTGATCACGGGCGGCATGCCGGAAGTGGTGGATGCCTGGGTGAAACACCATGAGATTGAGCAGGTGGATGACATTCTTTTGAACCTGCTGGACCTTTATCAGCTGGATTTTGCCAAACATGCGCCGCCCAGGGATTTTCAAAAAATAAGCCAGATCTGGGAGGCCATCCCCCAGCAGCTGGCAAAGGATAATCAGCGGTTTATTTTTGGACAGGTGAAGGAAGGTGCCCGGGCAAAAGACCTGGAGGACGCCCTCACCTGGCTGGTGGATGCCGGGATGGTGTATCAAGTTTCAAAGGTGGAAAAACCCTTTGTACCCTTACGGGCATACGCAAAACAGAACCTGTTCAAGGTGTACGCCTGTGACGTTGGTCTGCTGCGGCGGCTTGCCCGGGTAGAGGCCAATTTGATCATCAGCGGCAATCGCCAGTATACAGAATTCAAGGGCGCCATGGCGGAAAACTTTGTGCTGCAGCAATTGCTGTCCATGGGTATGGATCTGCCCTATTACTGGAGTTCCGGCAACCTGGCTGAGGTGGATTTTGTGGTGCAGCTCCACGGGTTGCCCACACCCATCGAAGTGAAAGCCGGCAAAACCGTCCGATCGAAAAGCCTGATCAGCTATGTGGATAAATACACACCCGCCAAAGCCTACCGATTATCTTCGGCTCCGAGAGAAAACAAGGGAGCCATAGATGATCTGCCCCTTTACCTCATATGGACCATTCGGTAGGCGATTTTATACCCACTCGGCAATGATTCCTGTTGCGTGAAGGGCTGCATAGATGGAAAGGTCCGGCTGCCATGGAACCCGCAGATCAGGGCCGTTTTCGTACCCTATGCGATGACAGGCACCAGTTGGATGAACAGGTTCACGATTTTGATAATGGAATCTGCCAGCCAGCCGCCGGCTTCGTTCTTCTCTGAACCGGTGCCGTGAAGCATGACCACGGCGGGGAAGGATGTTCAGCCTTCTGTCCTGGGCAGTTTTTCCGGTACGTGGAACAGGAACAGGGTATACCGCAGTAAAACATACAGCACCATGCCCGTTGCCCAGAGGATTTGGAGGATGCGGATCGGCTCCAGCAGTGCGGTGTTGTAGCCCTGGCTGCCAAGAAAACCGGTCATGCCGCTGAAGGCGATGGCGCTGATGACAAAGGGGAAGGTGAAGGCGGAATAGCTGGGGAAAAAGGGCAGTTTCAGCATTCCAGGCATCTGCACCAGTCCGTAAAGTGTCATGAGAAAGGCCCAGGCGCCCAGAACAATCACCAGTGTCACGTTTTTCTCCGGGAAGCTGCTCAGGTATCCTGCCAGCAGCAGGCTGGCCGGGGCGGCGTAAATGATGGCGACGGGCTTGGCCGGCTCCGGGATGCCGCCCACCTTAAAGACCCGGTAGGTCACCAGGGGCACCAGGGGGATGTAGAGGGCCAGGCCCAGGTAAAAGAGCAGCTGCCCCACCCGCTGTATGCCGTAGAGGGGTGCCGTGACACTGCCCGCCACAATGCCCACATACATGACAAAATAGCTGGAAAAGACTTTTTTCATGCTGAAGGGCAGCACATGCGTTTTGGTAAAGAGAATCATCATCAGGGCGTTGAGGAACACGCCCAGTAACCAGGCACCGAAGGCCGCACCGGGAAGCATCGGCCGGATATAGGTGCTCAGCAGAATCATTCCCATGGGAAAGGTGGCCATGATGCAGGCCGCTACCGGGTTGGCGAAACCTTCTTTCAGGCAGTCAGGGAACAGGACCAGTTTTGCGGCCAAGGCCAGAAACAGCATCCCGGAAATGATGCCCAGCAGGAACCGCAGCCCCTGGTGGTAGGGGCCCAGCAGATTGCCCAGGGCCGCCAGGCCCAGCATGAGGCCGGAAATGGGCAGGGGAAGCTTTTGCAGCAGGCTCTTCATGAACTACACCTCATTCCCGGTGTCGTCTGTGTTCACAAAGCCCTTTTCCCGGAGAATGATGCGCGTCGCGTTTTCCGCCACTTCGCCGGTGAAAGAAATGCACTGCGCCTTGTGTTCTCCTGCGGCCATGTCCATTCCTTTGGTCAGCACACTGCAGCACAGCAGTTTGTGGTTTTTCTTGAAGTCGTCCTGCAGTTCATAGGCCAGCTCCAGGGTTTTCACGCTTTGGGGGTCTTTGGGGTTGGAGCCGGCCGTTCGTCCAAAGAAATACCCCAGGGTTAACACACCTCCGGAAATGGCGCCGCAGGTGCATTTCGATTTGCCGATGCCCACGGGGAACCCGGAAGCCATGGCGATCATTTCCTCCGGCATGTCAAGCTCAAAATTCTGTCTCATAGAGGCCACAATGGCCTCAGAACAGTAATACTGCCCTGATCTGAAAAAGTCCTCCGCGTCCTGCCTGATTTTTTGCACACTCACTTCTGTTTTCATTTTTTGCCTCCTCTGATTGACCTGACCTCTGTGGTCCAGGCATCCGATGATGATGCCGGCCTTTTACAGTATGCCAGAAGGCGCTCTGCATGTACAATTGAAATGTTTTATGGGCTTATTGCGGATATCGATGAACTCTTCCCGCGGCCACCGGTGCATTGGTCTGTGCTGTGCGCAAAACAAACCACCTGCGCCGGGCAGGTGGAGCAGCTGCCGGGCTCGCTGCTGCCGGCTGCCATTTTCGTACCCTATGCGATGACAGGCACCAGTTGGATGAACAGGTTCACGATCTTGATGATGGTGGCGGCATTGGCCTTTGTCAACACATTTTTTCAAAAAACCAGCGGAACTGTTTGGCAGTTGCAGCACCAGGCACATGACGGGGCCCGCAGAGGCACAGATAGATCAACCTTTATCCTTAGCAGAGCCTTGCGGATAGGAACTACGTCATTTTCTCTTTCCCTTTGTTGATTGCCTTCAGGTGTTAAAAAACGGCTCAACCGGGTAACATAACTCTATCAACATGATGATTGAAAGGGTGATTGGATGAAACTGAAAGGATGGTCATTCCTGATCATAAGTGCCATGATGATCGTGCTGGCAGGTTGTGGAAACGCGGTGGAAGCACCGCCACTGCCCAGCTTCCAAAGCATCGCCCCTGAAGAGGCGCTGGAACGGCTGGAAAATGAACAAGGGATTATTCTCTTGGACGTGCGAACCCCGGAGGAGTATGCTGAGGGCCATATACCAGGCAGTCTGCTGATTCCATTACAAACCCTCGAAGAGCAAGCCTCTCTTCAGTTAACCGACAGGGACACACCTATTTTTGTGTATTGCCGCAGTGGGCGGCGAAGCCTTGAAGCCGCTGAGATACTGGTGGAACAGGGATATACCCAGGTGTACGACCTGGGCGGAATCATCGACTGGCCTTATGAAGTGGTCAAATAATCATGACATGACGAAAGCAGGGGTGCTGATTCCCCTGCTTTTTTCATTTTAAAAGGGATCCGCGGAGTCGGAGAAAATGGAACCTTTGGTAATGGAACCATTCACTCTTAATCAGCTGTCTCCAGTCTCTCTTCGCGTTTTTCCACTGGCTGCGTTTTTGAAAAG
>JAWSUV010000179.1:0-4344 GCA_033549305.1 Bacillota bacterium
TTCTTTATTATACCATAAAAAGGGCTTTAATTCAGTATTATCAATGCTTTCAACGCATTTTATCTCGGAAAGATGTTGTTCAGTATGTGTTTGCCTTAGTGACTTTTTGCAGTAGAATCAACCCTTACTTGATGGCAGCCTCCGGGCTGTCTTTTTTTTTTTGCAATTTTTACACCAGGAAACTCTTTAGACCCCGCCGCAAACAGGGCAAGTCTCTTTCCGGGGCAATTGAATAGTGGTAAACTCCCTTTCCAGGGCATCCACCATCAGGTATTGATTTTGTAGGGAAGGCTTTGTGTCACACAGCAGTTTGATCACTTCCGCCGCCTGGATGATGCCCATAAGGCCTGGCACAGCCCCCAGCACCCCGGTTTCTTCGCAGGTGGGCGCATTGCCATTGCCTTCTGTCTGGGGGAAAATGCATTCATAACAGGGGCCGTCCCCTGGCAGGATGGAGGTGCTTTGGCCATAGAAGGTGAGCACCCCTGCCGAAACAAAGGGTTTGGCGGCGGCCACCGCTGCCTTGTTGGCCACATAACGGGAAGGCAGGTTGTCCAGACCGTCCAGCAGTAAATCATAGGCCATCAACAGCCTGTCCACGTTTGTTTCTGTCATCCGTTCCTGGTAGATGTTCACCCTCATATTGGAGTTCAACATCTCCAGGGTTATGGCGCCGGAGGCTACTTTGGGCTGGCCAATACGGCTGGTGGTGTGAAGAATCTGCCGGTTCAGGTTACTGAGGTCTATATAATCGTGATCCACCAGCCCCAGGGTGCCGATACCGGCTTGTGCCAGGGCAAAAGATGCCGGAGATCCCAGGCCGCCGCTGCCAATGACCAGTACTTTTCCTTTGGCGAGTCGCTGGTGCAGCTCATCATCATTCAAGTGTTCAAGGTCATTGTATGTGTCCACTGCCAGGCTTTCTATTTCATCATCTCCCACTTCTTCCCCGAATGTCATGTTCATCAGGTCATAGGTGAAAGGTTTCTCCAGTTTGCGTCCAATGTCCAAACGTATTTTAACCAGTTCGATCACTGCCAGGGTACCTCCAAAGGAGGCGGACAAAACCTGACCCACAGTAAGTGCGTCATCCGAGAAATCTTGTAAGACAGCTTTCTCACCCTCATGCTCCAGATTGTGCCCATAAGCCCACAAGGTTCCCTTCCAGGGATTGGCCCCAACAAAAATGTGAGGCACCCCATCCTCAGAGACAATGCTCGCAGCCTTTTGCGTGTGCCTGGCCGCAAAGTCATCAGGTCCTATCACAATATAAGCGTTGGTGGTGTGTTGATTTGCAGGTATCCAGGGTTCATTGGCCGGCATTACCTCGAGTTGTGTTTCAGGGTTCAGGTCCATGACATGCCTGATGATTTCACTGCCCTTGGTCATGTTTTCCAACACACAGGTAATCTGCCCCACACCCACAGCCGCCAGGTAAGCCAGCATCATTCCCCCCCATTGTAAGGAAGGCATGTACAGGATTACATGGGTTTTCAACAGTGTTTCCTGTCCTTTGCCGCTGATTTGGGGCATGATGATTTGCCGCAGGTATCGTTGTACCTGTTGGGGTGATAAGTCCGCTGCCTGCTGTATGGCGGTTTGTTCCATGTTTTCCTGGCAGGTGGCATCAACCTTGCCCAAGTCATGTTTCACGGCTGTTTCTGCTGCCTCTGCCGGCTTTGTGTTCATTGCAGCCTCGTAGTTGTCCAGTGCGTCTTGAAGGGCGTTGGCAGCGATGTTTGAACAGTCATGCTTCTGAGGTGGTAATCCACCCAGGGCCTGGGCCACATCTTCGTTGGTGATGTTTCTTGCTTCCTCAATGGTTTTACCCGTTGCCAGCACTGTCAGCATGCTGCTGGCCGCAATGGCGGCGGCGCACCCAAAGGTCTGAAACCGGACTTCCAGGAGGTGGTTGTCTTGTATCCGCAAGTAAATGATGATCCTGTCGCCATCTGCCGGATTTCCGGTTTCGCCCACAGCATCAGAATTTTTCATTTTCCCTGCATTACGGGGGTTGGCAAAATGGTCAAGCACAGTTTCATTATAGTTCATGCTAATCAGCCCTTTCTAAACCCTTCATGTATACACCAAGAGACAGATTATGGTAACCTGTCTCTCTCTTTACTAAATATAAAACATCAGTGTCGCACCCTGCTCCTGCTGTTTGAAGGCTTCCATTAAATCTTCCAGGGTGATGCCGTCCATGGTGGTGTCGATGCTTTGGTTGATGGGTTCCCACACATTGTGATGCAGGCAGCTTTCGTAAGGGTTTCCAGTGCCTTGCTCCGGTTTTTCCACCACTACCACGTTTCCTTGTCATTCTTTCTTTTGCCGATTATCTCAAAGGGTTGTGCTGTGCTTCTCATGTACTTCTTCTATGGTAATGAAATACCGGCACAATGTCAATAGCAGGAACAGACAAGTACTTTGCGACCATTACTTTGTGCCCATTTTATATTATGACAATTTCCTTCCGGATGCCTTTGTTCCGATCTTGATGGATGGCAGGTCATTCTGGATCAGTTTAACATGGCTAATCAAGACTTGGCATGATTATTGCGCCATTACTAAGGTAACGTTATTTGCATTGGTACCCCAGGAGATATTCGCCATGAAAAAGTGGATTGAATCATTTCTCAAAAAAATTGAAACAGCCAATAAGAAAAACTTTGGCTCAGATCGGATGGATTGCTGCGATTTGAACAGTAAAAACCAGCCAGCCCCGGAACAAAGTTCAGAAAAAAACAACAGGCTTCTTCATAGCCTGTTGTTTTCGAGCGGAACAGATCCATCAGGCGTCATCTGAAACGGCCGTTGTTACTGCCAGATCAATGGCTTGGCGCAAAGCTTCCTCCACTTCATGCGCAAACGCCTTCAGGTTTGGATCCTGAAGCGCTTCCATCATGATGGACGGAAGCATCATGCCAATGGTGGTCCGGCCGTCCTCATCAAAAACAACCACTTTGCACGGCAAAAAGTAGATTGCCTGAAGATTGGTTTCCAGCGCGCTTTTCGCCCGTTTGGGATTGCACACTTCCAGGATGACGGCTTCCCGTTCGTAATCCACTCCTTTTTCGTGCAGTTTGGCCGGTACATTAAATTCCCATAATGTCCCAAACCCTTGCTCCTGCAAACTTTTTTGGACCGCCTTCACTGCTTCCGATACTGACTTGTCGGTTTTGGCTGCGTATGTGTACTTGGAACTCATTTCTCTGCCTCCTTGTCACTTTTCTTCATTCCTGACAGTTGCATCTCATGGATCACGCACGTTTTATGTGTCCAACGGATGGATCTGCCACAATTTGGGGGATGCTATTCTTATACCCTTCAAACGGAAAAAGTCCCTTTTCAAATGATGAACAAACGATCGATTTTTTTTACTGAGGCATTATTGATCGGTCAAAAGACCACAAAACGACAACCCGAAGGCTGTCGTTGTGAAATGCTTAGTTGGTACTTCTATGATACAGGGCACTTGTCATTCACATGTGAAGATGAAATAATCGTGACGATTATCCCTGCAGCATTTTCTTTTTCTGCACATATTCTTCTTCAGTAATCTCACCCATGACATACCGCTGTTGTAACGCCTGCAAAGCATCATTGCCTGTCTGATGACCATGATTGCGTTTTAACAGATATATCACAACCGCAACAGCCGCGATGAGCAGGACTGCGGCAATCACCATACCCCAACCACCAAAGAAGTATCTGGAACCGAACCAGCCGCACGGACTCCAGTTCCCATACCCTCTTCCAAACATCATGATATTCCCTCCTTACTTTCTCAGTGTTTTAAGCATCTTTGAGTACGTTTCATCGTCAATTTCGCCATTGACGTAGCGCTGCTTTAAGACTGATTCCGGATCCGACTGACTGTTTTTGCCAAAGTCTATTTTACCATTGCTTTTGAGCACATAATAAATTCCCACTCCAAGCAGTACCCAGAAAATAATCATCATTTTTGAAACCTCCTTTATTGACCAACTGCCAACTACCAGAAACAATATCGTCTATCTGATAATGATCTTTGTCTATACTCTTTATGGTACAGGATAACTGTGAAGGAATTGTGAAGATCGAAAAGAATCTATATGAATTGACATTGGAAAAGGCACACACCTCATTTATACGATCGAAAAGATTGCACACCCCTTGTTGAAGATATATACAAGCAACCATCGTGCCAAACTCTGCAAATGGAAAAAATAATGGAACATTTTAGGCAACATTCACTGTAAGGCAGTCGAAATGAATGGTTGATTTTTGCACATCAGTTAAAATACATGTTTGGTTGTAGTGTCAAAATAGACGTTTTTCAAGCACATAATCTTATGAAATGTT
>JAWSUV010000180.1:0-4299 GCA_033549305.1 Bacillota bacterium
GTGGTTTTTAGCATTTAGTTTTCGAGGTTACTCTTCTACTAACATTCTGAGCAGGCATTCCACGCCTGATCAAATTGTTACACACTTACCAATCTATTGAATTGTCAGTTAATATCGGATATTCATCTGGCAACTTCCTCAATAGCGAATCGTTTAGCTTCCACCTCCTTTCAAGAGGAAGTCAGCCGATCTCTGTCATCAATAGTGTTTACCGGTCGGCCGTTTGATCAAAATACGCCAGCGCACTCTTCACCATCAACTCAACCCCTGTAACCAGAACCGATTCATCAATGTTGAAACGAGGATGGTGATGGGGATAGTGAGTTTCTTTTGCTTCATTACCTGTCCCAACGAAGGCAAAAACACCTGGCACACGGGCACTAAACTCGGAAAAATCTTCACTGGCCATACTGGCATAGGGAACGACCTGGTCCCGGCCGCCCAAAACTTCATGGGCAACTTCAGTCATTAGCTGTGTCATGGCCGCATCATTGATCAAGGGAATATTTTCACGGAACCACTTCATCTCGCACCTGCACCCATGAGTGGCTGTTACACGTTCTGCCAGTTGTTTCAGCCTTAATATCGGCCGGTCATCATGATCATCGTAAAGCGTGCGTATGGAACCTTCCAGGATGACAGAGTCCGGAATAATATTGGCCTTTGTTCCCCCATTGATTTTTCCAAACATGATGGCCGTTGGTTTCATCACGCTTATTTCACGGGTCTGGATTCGCTGAGCCGTCTGAATCAGATCGGCTGCTGCAATTACCGGATCTACAGCTGTTTCCGGATATCCGGTATGTCCCCCGGATCCGATAATGGTAATTTCAAAGATGTCCAACCCAGCCATGACACCTCCAGCTGAGAGCCCAACCATGCCGGATGGAATCGGTGTCCAGACATGAAGTCCGATCGCCGCATCCACTTTGGGGTCTTCCAGAACGCCAGCGTCAATCATGGGCAGCGCACCCGCATTTTCTTCATTTGGCTGAAAGACAAGTTTGATGGTGCCGGAAATCTGATTCCGGTGTTCCATGAGTATCTTGGCTGCAATCAGCAGGGTGGCCGTATGTGCATCATGTGCGCAGGCGTGCATGACACCTGGTGTCACGGATTGATAGGGTACTTCATTTTCTTCCTGCACCGGCAAAGCGTCCATATCTGCCCGAAGCATCAGCACCGGCATCTTCCTGCTTCCTTCAATGAGTCCCACCACGCCGGTTTTTGCCATCCGGTAGGTGGGAATACCCAGGTCCTGCAGATAATTTTCCACAATCCCTGAAGTTCGGATCTCTTTAAACCCCAGCTCCGGATGAGCGTGGAAATCGCGGCGCAGAGTGATGAGTTCTTCTTCCAGTTCCTGAATCATGTGTTGAATTTCATCCATTAACAGCTTGTCCTCCTTTCCTGATCAGTCTTGTCCCTGCCAGCCAAGGAAGGTGGACAGTTTTTCCGTGGCTTCTTTTAAAACATGCTGGATTTCCTGAATTTTATTGAAGGTCATCCTGATGGAGGCACCACTGACGCTGACAGCTGCCACGATTTCATTTTTGTAGTCTCTCACCGGCATAGCCACACAGGTAAGGCCTGCAAAGAGTTCTTCATCATCAATGCCGTATCCAAGTCGTCTGATTTTTTCCAGTTCCACCATCAGATCATCCAGATTGGTAAAGGTATTTGATGTATATCTTTCCAAAGGCTGCTCTCCCAGAATCAAAGCGACCTCCTCCCGGGTCATTTCAGAAATCAGCGTTTTGCCCATGGCAGTGGCATGAAGCGGTTCCCGGACACCAATCTGAATGTTGGCGATCAGAGACGTTTTGGGGCTCGTTTTGTGTATGGTCACCACACTATCCGTGACACGAACTCCCAGGTTTACGGTTTCCTGAACGGCATCACATACTTTCGACAGGATCCGGTTATCAATATTGTACAAATTCCGCTGCCGGGGAATCACGTTTCCGACTTCAAACAGTTTCCACCCAAGCTGATATTTTTTCGTCTCATTGCTCTGGTCAATATAATTCTTCGCCACCATGGTTTCAAGGATCCGGTGCACAGTGCTTTTGCCCAGATTCAGCTCTTTGCTGAGTTCGCTGATGCTGATTCCTTCACGATAACCGTCTTTTATCAACAGCTCAAAAACATCCAACGCTTTTTCCACGGTTTGAATCGGATACTTGGCGGGTCGGGGCAATTTTGTTCGATCTGTTCTTTCCATGGTATGCACCTGACTTTCACTGTTCTATCCAGTACCACAACCTCCGCACTGGATGATGAGTAAGTGAGGGAAAATGGGTTTTCCGTTTCTTGACGGAAAACCCATTCAAATGCTATACCCAGCCTCTTGCTTTCATGGATTTACTCAATTTATCCAACGCATTAATCCAGGCAGCGTTTCTCAGTGAAGTATTTTTCTTTCCTGCCGTATCAACTGTTTCCCGGTATGCTTTGACAATCCGTTCCTTCAACTTTTCGTTGACTGTTTCCAGATCCCAGTAGGAATCTGTCAGCCCCTGCGTGCGCTCAAAACCACATACAATCGCACTGCCGCAGTTGGTCAGGACATCGGGGACAATGTGCACTTTTTTCTCCTGCAGTATTTTTTCACCTTCCGGAGTCACGGGACCATTGGCACATTCCATAATCACTTTCGCTTTTACATCCGCTGCATTGTCTTCATGGATCACGCTCTGGACAGCGGCAGGCATTAAAATATCACACTCAATGGCAAAAAGCTCATCGTTGGTAATGGGCTTGGTGCCTGGGAATCCAACCACAGATTTGGTTTCATTCACATACTCTTCCAGTTTCGGCATGTCGATTCCATCCGGATTCTGGATGCCCCCGTATATATCCGCAATGGCAATGATTTTATATCCTTCCTGATGCAGCAGCCGGGCTGCAATACGGCCCACATTGCCATATCCCTGCATCGCAATGCTGGATCCCTTGGAAATATTCAGATCTTTGATCACTTCCATGGTGACAAAGAAAGCGCCTGTACCTGTGGCTTCCATGCTGCCAACCGTTCCGCTGGTTTCTGCCGGCTTGTCATTAATCGCAGCAGGACTGTGAAAACCATTGATTTCTTCGTATTCATCCAGCATCCAGGCCATGGTTTTGGCGCTGGTGCCAATATCCGCGCCAGGCACATCCACCCAGGCGCCTTTCATGGGAAGCTTGCGAATGTAGGCACGGGACAGTCGTTCCAGTTCACCTTCGCTCAATTTTAAAGGGTCCACCCGGATCCCGCCTTTACCGCCGCCGGCTGGAATGCCGCCCACGGCATGCTTGATGGTCATCCAGAATCCCAGTGCTTTCACAATGTCCAGGTCCAGATTCGGCACAAAGCGAAGACCGTTCTTTACCTGACCCAGCGCATCGTTGTAATGAACCCGGTACGCCGTAAAAATCTCCAGTTCGCCATTGTCCATTTTCATGGGAATGGTGAACTCAAATATACGTTTTGGCTGGCTGAGCATCTTCACCACGTTCGGCTCGGTACCCGCCAGTTCACTGGCTTCTTTTAAGGTCGTCAGGGCAGTTTCAAAAGGATTTTTGCTCATTATATTCCTCCTGTCAACATTCATCATTCAATACCTGTCTCATGAATCGGTCCGGCCCCGAATTGGAGAAAGAGTATTTTCCAGTACCGGGGCCCAGACTAAAGATGAAGGGTAAAGAATTTAATAAACCTTTATGGTTTTGGAATTGCGAGATCGTCTGTGTAGTCATTGAAGATCAGTTTGGTGTCACTTTCATCGCACCATTCCTTACAGACTTTGGCCATTCTGACTTTAACCTTTACCAGGTTATTCAAAGTAGTGTCATCATGCCATGAGTTATACAGATCACATTCATTTTTGCCCGGCTCAAACTTAAAGTAAACCGGGGCACAAATACGTGCAATTTCGTCAGATTCCACGTGACGCTGATGCCCACCCATAGAGTCAACAATGCTCATGTATACATCCATCGGTATGTCAGTGACGCTTCTGATGGAAGCCAGCATGGCCAGTGTCAGGTCAGCCAGCGGATTAAAGCTGTCTGCGCCCAGCTCTTCCAGCATCTTCGCACCGACGGCATTTCCATGGCCGGCAAAGACGGAAATTTTGAATTTCACGTCGGCTGGAATGACACCTTCTGCACGCATTTTTGCGGCCAGATACAGCAATCCTTCGTCAGGAATCAGAAAACCTCTGAGTCCGGCTTCGATGCATCGGTTGAATTCTTTCAGCCAGATGTACAGGTTGTCCTGGCCACGTACACGCATGCCTGAGACATATCCTTCAG
>JAWSUV010000181.1:0-4282 GCA_033549305.1 Bacillota bacterium
CAGGAAAATCGTTGCTGTCATTCGTGTTTTTACAGCCATTTTTCGACTTTCGATTCCCGGCATGTTTCACAAGACATTTTCAGGGTAATCGTCTTAACGCACCCGATCGTTGGCGATAGGCATAACCTTATACAGATATCACCCTGAAGTTAACCCCCTTTAACAGTTTTTCGCGGAGAGGAGTTTATCATGATCCAGACAGCTATCATTGGTTACGGTTTGTCCGGTCAAGTCTTTCACGGTGCGCTGTTGGAAACCCTTGATGATTTTAATGTTCATACAGTCGTCACCACAGATCCTGAAAAAAAAATGCACGCGATGCAACAACACCCGTCTGCTCATGTAGTTGATGATCCTGATGCCATGTTCGCTGATGATCAAATCGATCTTGTGGTCATCTCAACACCCAACACTTACCATCATCCACTGGCAAAAAAAGCCTTGCGTGCCGGAAAACATGTCATTGTCGAAAAACCCTTTACCGTCAACTCCGAAGAGGCCGAAGATCTCATCAAGACATCTGCCCAGGCCAACCGGATGCTGACGGTTTACCAGAACCGGCGATACGACAGCGACTTTATGACGCTCCAACAAGTCATCGCCAGCAGAGAATTGGGAGAAATCCGCCTCTTTGAATCCGCTTTCGATCGATTCCGCCCTGAGGTCAACCTCTCCGCCTGGCGCGAAAAACAGCTGCCAGGTTCCGGCATTTTGTATGACCTGGGGGCTCATCTGATTGACCAGACAGTGGCATTGTTTGGCCTTCCTGTCAGCCTCTATGCCGATGTTCAATCCCTACGGGGCGGCAGTGTCGACGACCATTTTGAAATTGTCTTGGACTACCCGGACATGAAAGCGACACTTACATCCAGGCCCCTCATCAAGGAACCCCTTCCCCGTTTTGCCATCCACGGCCTCAAAGGATCGTTTGTCAAATATGGCCTTGATGTGCAGGAAGATGATCTGAAAGCAGGAAAGCGCCGCACGGACAACACCTGGGGAGAGGAGCCTGAGAGTCAGTGGGGAATTCTGAATACCACCAGCCGGCGGGTCACGATTCCCAGTCTGCCCGGCAATTATTACGCTTTTTATGAGGCTGTACACGCACATCTTACCGGTGGCAGCCCCATGCCCATCACAGCGCAGGATGGAAAAAATGTGATCCGAATGATCGAGCTTGCTATCGAAAGCAGTCAGACAGGCTGCAAAGTGCGATTCAACGGGTGATGAGATTTCAGTAAAACAACAAAGCAGAATCCCTTGATGGTCAGGATTCTGCTTCATTTCTTTTACAGCTCTTGTATCTTTTTATCATCTTCGTTTTGATGTCATCGTTTTCAGCGTTTTATCGGTCTCTCCATTAATACGGTCAATGATTTCCTGACTGATCCGTTTTCGAAAATGAGTCATCAGAGAGGGATCAAAGGGTGGTTTTGTCTGAAACTCCTTCAGACCGATGAAGTACTGCAGGTAGGGATTTTCTGAGATGCGGGCGACCGTTTCACTGTCAGTCGTTTGCAGTTTGGCCTGAATCAGCAGCGCACCGAAAGCCATACGGGAAGGTTTGGCCGGCGCCCCGTCGACTCCGAAATGGCTGGCGTATTCTTCTTCAATCTCATCCCAGGGAATCAGCCTGGCCAGCTTCACCCAGCGATTTTTCGAATCAAGTCCTTTTCCAAAAGGTGACAAAAAATCGTAAACAGAAATCTGCGGGTCCGGTTTTCGATACATATTGTCCCTCCATATGCGCATCCGTGGCCAACGGCAACCTTTCTTAACCCTTAATATACCATAACGAAAGAGGAAATTCAGTCTTTTCTGTTTTTTTGAAAAGAAAAAACACCCATTGAAGAGTGTTTTACTTCAACCGCTTTTTGAATGCGGTTATAAGAAAATTTGCTCAAGCTTTCCCTGTGCATCCATCTCCCGAAGATCGTCACATCCGCCAATAAATTCGCCGTTCACAAAGATCTGTGGTACGGTCCGGCTGCCTGTCCGGGCCGTTAAGGCTTCCAGGGCTTCCTGGTCGCCATCAATCACAATCTCCTGATATGAAACACCTTTTGATTCCAGCATGATTTTAGCGCGAATACAGTAAGGACACCAGGTCCAGCAGTACATTTTCACTTCCTTCATCGTCATCCTCCTCAACAACCCCTGGGTCTTCTGATCGGCTCCGGCTTCATCCGGGTTTTAGCTGGCTGACTCTCTCTTTCAGGTTACTTTACCCTATCAACTAATTAATGAAACACCATCTCTCTCATTGTATCCTGAATCTCCTGAACAGCAGGGAGACGCATTCAATGATAAGCAACTCTGGACTGCAAGATGCTGCCATATTTTTGTTATCCGCTGAAGAATGCATCAGAAAACTTCCAGCGCCTGATGATAAACGGCCATGCGGTTTTTATTCCGGCAGATTTCGCATGATGCGATCGGCAATAGCGTCATACCCCGATGCGCTGGGATGGAGGCCGTCAAAGGAAAGGTACTGGTCCACCTTCAGCTGAAACAGGTCGTAGGTGGGAATGAACAGCGAATAATCGTCAGTTTCCAGCAGTTGATGCGTTTCATAATTCCACTCCAGCAGATAGGCGTTTTCAGGATCATTGGGACGGCTGTAGTCAACATTGTACAGTCCGATGAACACAATCAGTGCCCGGTTATTCGCTGTGCGCAGTTGCTGCAGAATCCTGTTCAGATTGGTTATATGGTTGCTGAGGCTTTCTTCAAAAGCCTGGTCCTGCTGAATGAGAGGTAACCGGGCGACATCTCTCAAGTCATTGCCGCCGATGGAAATCATGACGTACCGGGCATTGGCGATGGCCTGCAGGATCATCGGATCTTCCAGCTGGGAGACCAGGGCTTCGGATCGCATTCCTTCAACAGCGAAATTGTACAGCGTCACCGGTTCATTCCTCCGTTCTTCAATGGCCTGGACAACGCGCTCGGCAAACCCTTCCCCTGCCGGGTCACCCGTACCACGGGCCAGGGAATCACCCAGAACGATCACCTGGACACCTCCAGGAGGCAGGTTTCCTGCCTCTTCGCCCACATCAGAGGATGACTCCGCAGGCATGCCTACTGCCTTCCCTGTTGGTTGGGTGACGGCCATTCCAATGGAAAGGGCATTGCCGAAGCCAATAACAAACCCGATGAAGCCGATCAAAAAGAAAAACAGAATGCTGTACCACACCAATTTTGTTTTCATCAGTAAACTCCTCACGCCAGGACGTCTTTTTGAGTAAAGACAGCAAACGCAACTGCCAGGGCTCCCAGTGACCAAACCAGCAGCACACTGGTTGAAAACAGCATGCTCAGCCCCTCAAACATCTGAAAACTGCCGGAGATAAATCCGGTCAGGTTAAGATTGACTGTATAAAGATACCGGGTGATGACCCAGTCCTCAATAAAGAAACTCAGAAAACTTCCGCCGATGAGGGAAGACATCATGATCCCGATGGAAACAGAGGTGCTGCGGACCAGAACGGAGACCATCAGTGACAGGCATCCGATGACGAAGGCGACAAAATACCCGATGGCATAAACAATCAGCAGGTACTGCCACTGTGGAATGGTGCGGACAAAGGAAGTGTCCAGTCGGTCTCCGACCAGGCGAAAGCCTGTGATGACCGGTTCGCTGAAGCCGCCGTATCGAAAAACGACCAGGGAAATGATGGCAGCAATCAGACCCATCAGCAGGATCACCAGCATTTCCAGGATCACCAGGGCCATTAGTTTACTGAAAAGAATTTTCCAGCGGGGAACGGCTCTGGTAAGCACTAGCTTGATGGTGCCGGCATTGACTTCACCGGAAACCATGTCGCCGGCAAGCAGAATGATCAACAGGGGCAAAAACAGGAACACTGACTGCTCCATAAACCGGCCCATAAACCGGGCAACGCTGGAATTGATTGGATTCACATCATTATCCAGATAAAATTGAAGCTGTTCTGCCCGCACACGCAGCGAGGCTTTCCCTTCTTCTGAGATGTAAGAGTTTTCCTGCCGTCTTTCCAGGTCCACCAGCTGCTGCTCAAGGAGGTTTTGCCAGTTGGCTGCGTTCTCCACACCCATCCGCGCCGCCACCCGGTCCTGCGTCCGGGTAATGGTATAGTGCTCCCCATAGGCAAACAGGGCAATGAGGACAAAGAGAATCCCCGCTATCACCTGGAGACGCTTTTTGTAAAGCGTTTTCATCACTTCATTCTCAATGAGCCTACCCAATGGTTTCACCCCCTGTCAGTTCCAGGAACAAGTCTTCCAGGTTTCTGGGCTCTTT
>JAWSUV010000182.1:0-4257 GCA_033549305.1 Bacillota bacterium
GTCTGTCCGCAGACGGGCATCCTGGGCCAGCCAGTGCTCATTGTGAGACTCAATGCGGTCCAGCTTGCCATATTTGAAGGTGAAGTAAGCGCAGGCACGCAGCACCGAATCGTAATGTTCCATATCGTCCACCCGGTAATATTCTGTCAGAGCGTCTTTCAGCACAGGTGCCAGATGATCATATGGATCAGAACCGATTCCCAGCACCGTCACTCCCCGCTCATGCAGACGCTTCGAAAAGTTCACATAATTGGGGGGAAAGTTGGGAGATAAACAGACATAATTCATTTCATCGCCTCCTGGGATCAGTGTGTCGATACGGACGGATTCATAAATATTGCATTATTGTAACACAATTCTGAATAAAAAGGAACAGGCAATGGCGTGATATTTTCGGTGACAGGCTTAATGCGTAAACGAAATCCGTCACCAGACAGGCGAACTGACTTTGATAGTGGTTATCAGTGGCGGGCGCCTGGACAGAAGGTCATCAGTTGTTTAAAATGGGTGTAAGAGGTTATCTAGAGAAGAAGATGCCTGGGTGGGGGTGGGGGTATGGAAAGGAAGAGGCTTATGCAGCAACAGGATTTTTCACAAGTGCAGCGCCAGATGTATCTCTTGTCCCTGCTGTCAGATAATCCCCGGCCGTATTCGGTAAACGATATGCTGGAGAGTCTTCAAAGATCCCTGGGGGTTACTGTCAGCCGAAAAACGGTTGAGCGGGACATCGACATTCTCAGTACAGAATTCTGCATTTGTGAAGATGAAAAGGACGGCGGTTCCGTTTACTATGCGGACAAGTACCATTTGAAAAATATTCAGTACAGCATACCGGAACTCCTGTCCCTCTACTTTACCCGCGAACTGCTGGAGGACTACGCCGGTATGGCCATCGCCAACCATGCCATCGATCTGGTGAACCGGCTGATTTCCACAGCGCCTGCAGTCAACCGTCGATACCTGGAAAACCTGGGCGCCCGCCTAAAAGTGAGCCAGATCCCCATTACCCCGGAAGCCGACATGGATCCGGATCTTTACGAGACCCTGCAGAGATCGCTGGCGGATCAACAGCGGCTGCACATCGAGTATTATTCCTTTACAAGCGATGAAATCACCACCCGGGATTTCGATCCCTATGTCCTGGAAATCCGGGAAGGACGATGGCACCTGGTGGGCTATTGCCACCTGCGTCAGGCTGTCAGGGACCTGCGGGTTTCCAGAATCAGAAAAGCAACCTTGCTGCAGGAGCACTATCATACGCCATCGAACTTTTATGAGAATCATCAAAAGAACCGGTTTCAGCATCTGGCCGGGGACCAGCGGATCCAGCTCAAACTTCGGTTTACCGGTCAGGCAGCCCGGCTGGTGGAGGAATACCATGGCACCCAGGCCAAACTGCTAAAACAGAATGACCAGAGCCTGTTATATGAACGCACCGTATCCATGAACCCGGAAGTACTGATGTGGGTGCTGGGATTTGGAGCGGAGGTGGAGGTGCTGGAACCGGCATCCCTGCGGCAGCAGGTGAATGAGGAAAGCCAAAGAATGGCGCATCTTTACCTGGATTAGTCCATGAAGCTATCCATGAAGAGACGCACAAAATGATAGATGATCCAATAATCTGATCCGATGAGGAGGAACCACCATGAAAAAAGGAAAACTGCTGGCAGTGGTGTTAATGCTGCTGCTGGCCGCCACATTTCTGACAGGCTGCGATGAAGCCATGCTGGAAGAAATGCTGGAGGAGATGGGGTTTGATTCCCAGCGATGGGAAGAACTTGAAAAGGAAATGACTGATCTGGAGACTTACTCGTATGAACTTAAGTTTTTATTGTCTCCGGAAGAACAGATCGCTTTCGATGCGCGCCTGGAAGAAATGATGGAAGAAAAATTTGGCGATATCGACACGGAAATGGAAGAGCGAATGGCAGCGGCTGAAGCTGTGATCGAGGAACAGATGGACAAAGGCGAGATCACGGAAGAGGAAGCCATGGACAGGATGATGGAAGTGATGGCAAGTGCCATCATAGAGATGCTTAAACTCATGGAGGAAGCGGTTCCTTTTATGCAGGAGTCACTGGATACGCTGGTGGAAGAGTTCAACATCGATGTAACGGCAATTCCGGACCGGATGGCCGGCTTGGTGTACATCGTGATGACCATTGACATGCAGCAGGCCAGGGTCAACGATCAATTTGTCGCGCTGGACCAGGCACCGGTGATCCAAAACGGCCGCACCCTTGTGCCCCTTCGTTTTATTAGTGAAGAATTAGGCGCTACCGTCGAATGGAATCCGGACAATCGGACTGTGACTTACACCACCCCGGACACCCAGATCCTGCTGGCCATTGACAATCCAGTCGCCTATGTGAATGGAATACCTGTTGAAATTGATGTAGCCCCTACCATTTTGAATGGCCGCACACTGGTCCCGGTACGTTTTGTTGGAGAACAGATGGGCTTCGAGATAGACTGGCTTCCCGACAGCCGGCAGGTGATCATCACCAACGAATAGGATAAGCGATTAACAGAGGAATCATCAAGACTGCTCCCTGTCATACCAGGAGCAGTCTTTTTAAAAGGCAGTGCCTCTCCAGGGTGATGGGCACATACTTTCAAAAGACCATCCTTGTGGTACAATGTAGAAAATAAGGCTGTAAAAAAGGAGGAAACACGCATGCCCCTGAAGATCCTGCACACATCTGACCTGCACATTGGCATGACTTTTCGCCATTACCCCGATGATCTGCGGGAAATGCTCATGGAAGCACGGTTCAGCGCACTGGAAAGGCTGGTGGAGCTGGGCGTTGATCACCAGTGCCACTTACTGGTGATTGCCGGAGATCTCTTTGAGAAACAGTCAGTGGCCAGGAAAGAACTTCAGCGGGTGAAACACCTCCTGTCCCGGTTCAGTACCGGCACGGTCTGTATACTGCCGGGAAATCATGACTACATCAACGACACTACCGAACTGTGGCACACCTTTTGCCAGGACATGCCTGATCACCTGCTGGTGCTAAAAGTGGAAAAAGCTGTCACCCTGCAGGAAGGGGATTACACCATTACCGTGTATCCGGCCCCCTGTCATGCCAAGCACAGCGATACCCACAACCTGGGATGGCTGGAAGACCTGGCCATAATGTCGGAAAACCGGGGATCACGGCATTTTCACATTGGCATCGCCCATGGTGCTCTGGCCGGCATATCACCGGACCTCAGCGGCCAGTATTACACCATGTTTCCTGAAACCCTCCAGCGGCTGCCCCAGGACCTGTGGCTTTTAGGCCACACCCATCTGCCATATCCGCCTGAAAACCATCCCCGAGCGCCTAAAATCTTCAATGCCGGCACTCCGGAACCTGATGGAATGGACTGCCGGCATGACGGCAGCGCCTGGTTTATTCAGCTGCTGGAGAATGGTTCAGTTGATGCCGAGCAGCTGAAAACCGGCACCCTGCGTTTTTTGGATGTTACAGAAACCGTCGAAAACGAAGAAAGCTTCCATCGACTGAAAGAAAAATACCTGAAAGGCACTCCGCAACAATCATTGTCCCGGACACTGCTGCGTCTAAAACTCTCCGGCTATCTTGATGAGGAGGCAACCACGCTGCGCCAGCCGTTTTACAGGGAGATGGAGCAAACCCTGGCTTATTTTACGGTGGATGACAGTGACCTGCGGGTCCGGTTTAGCCCGGAGCGGATTACGGAGGAATTTACCGAAGGTTCCCTGCCGGCGGTACTGCTCCAGGAACTGGTGGCGAGTCAGGACGAAGACACCGCTCACCTGGCCTATGAAATCATCCGGGAGGTGAAAAAGCATGCAGATTAATTCCCTGAGCCTGGCTCCATTTGCCGGAATTCACCGACTGCAAGTGGATTTCAAACCGGGTCTGAATGTACTTCTGGGCCCTAATGAAGCCGGGAAAAGCACCGTGGTGGAGGCCTTGTTCGCTGTCCTTTTTCAAAGCATTAAACTGAAACGCAGCGTCAGGGCGGATATGGAATTTCAGCGCCGAGCCTGGCAATACCCAGATGGAGACCACGCCCATCTTCAACTGCAGTTCCTGGCGGCAGATACCCAGTATACCCTTACCAAGCACTGGCAGCAGGAAAAATCGTATGCCGGCCTTTTTGACGGCGGCCATACAGTTATGGAAGAAGAGGTGATTAATCGGCGCTTGGCTCCCTTCCTTCGATATGGTGCTGTTACCTATGCCAATGTGCTTTTTG
This sequence comes from Bacillota bacterium, assembly GCA_033549305.1. Classification (GTDB taxonomy): domain Bacteria; phylum Bacillota; class Clostridia; order Peptostreptococcales; family Tindalliaceae; genus Anoxynatronum. The sequence continues at coordinate 4,231 of JAWSUV010000182.1, forward strand.
CCCGCCAGCATACCTTTCGAAACACAC
>JAWSUV010000183.1:0-4223 GCA_033549305.1 Bacillota bacterium
CTGTCCATCAACCAGTGAGCGAGTAAGTTGCCTGTGAAAGGTCACAGCTCCCCCTGCTGCCATTCCTCTTATTGTAAGCTTCTCTTTCCCGCTTGAATGACGCTTTGCCGTCTGCTTCCCTGAACGGCTACAGCCGCATGGAAATCCCCCGGCCTTTCAGGTAGCGTTTCAGTTCCGGGATTTGAATCTCCCCGAAGTGGAACAGGGAGGCGGCCAGAGCCGCGTCCGCCTTGCCCTCGGTAAAGGCGTCGGCGAAATCTTTCATGGTGCCGGCACCGCCGGAGGCAATGACGGGAATGTTCACGGCTTGGCTGATCTGGCGGGTAATGTCAAGGTCGTAGCCCACTTTGGTTCCGTCCCGGTCCATGCTGGTGAGGAGAATCTCTCCGGCACCCTTCTCTTCCCCTTCCAGGGCCCAGGCCACGGCTTCCTTGCCGGTATCAATGCGGCCGCCGTTGATGTAGACATGGTAACTGCCGTCCAGCTGACGCTTTACATCGATGGCCAGCACCACCGCCTGGTTGCCGAATTTCCAGGCGCAGTCGGTAATCAGCTGCGGATCTCTCACAGCGGCGGAATTGATGGATACCTTGTCCGCCCCGGCTTTCAACACCCGGCGAAAATCCTGCACCGAGCGGATGCCGCCCCCCACCGTCAGGGGGATAAACACCTGGTCGGCCGTGCGGCTCACCACGTTGAGGATGATGTTCCGCTCCTCGTTGGAAGCGGTAATGTCGAGAAACACCAGTTCGTCAGCCCCCTGGCGGTTGTATTCCCTGGCAGCTTCCACCGGATCCCCTGCATCCACCAGATTAACGAAATTAACCCCTTTCACCACCCGGCCCCGGTTCACGTCCAGGCAGGGGATGATGCGCTTGGTAATCATTGACTCATCGCCTCCTCAATTTCCGGTAAGGTAAAGGCTTTCTCGTACAGAGCCTTCCCCACGATAGCGCCTTCGACGCCGGCAGCTTTCAGGTTGATCAGGTCCTGCAGGCAGGAAACCCCGCCCGATGCGATTATTTCCAGGGAAACGGCTCCCCGCAGTTTCTGAATGGCCGGCAGGTTCGGTCCCTGCATCATCCCATCCCGTGCGATGTCGGTATACACTAACGTTTTCAGTCCCATGCTTTCCAGCTCCCGGGCAAAATCCACCGCCTCCCGGGTTCCCACCTTTGTCCAGCCTTCCACCGCCACCAGTCCGTCTTTCGCGTCCACGGAGACCACGATGCTGTCGCCGTAACGATCCAGTGCTTCCCGCAGCATGGCGGAATCCTCCAGGGCCTTGGTGCCCAGAATGCACCGCCAGACACCGATGCCAAAAAGCTGCTCCAGGCGTTCGAGGCTGCGGATGCCGCCGCCGGTCTGGACGGGAATGCCCACTGAACGGATGATTTTTTCAATGGCGGGAAGATTCCGGGATTCGCCTTCAAAGGCACCGTCCAGGTCAATCACATGAAGCCTGTTGGCACCCTGATCCTGAAAATGCCGGGCCACTTCCCAGGGCTGGTCGAAATAAACGGTTTCCGCTTCCTTCACCCCCTGGGTCAGGCGGACGCATTTGCCGTTTTTGATATCGATGGCAGGATAAATCAGCATTGACTCAGCTCCCCAAAGTTTTTGATCATCTGCAGGCCGGCGTCACTGCTTTTTTCAGGGTGAAACTGTAGGCCGGTGATATTGTCCTTCTGGACCACCGCCGGCAGCAGCACGCCATAATCAGTGACCGCCACCACACTCGCGGCGCTGCAGTTATTGGCAAAGTAGGAGTGAACAAAATACACATAGGTGCCGTCAGGCGTCCCCTGCAGCACCGGATTTTCCTGGAGAATGGACAGACGGTTCCAGCCCATGTGGGGAATCTTCACACCGGCGGGAATTTTCACAATCTGACCCGGCAGCAGGCCCAGGCCTTCGCACCGATCGCCCTCAAACCCCTCCTCGAACAGCACCTGCATCCCCAGACAGATCCCCAGCACGGGTTTCCCCGAAGCGGCATACCGTTGAATGGGTTCCACCAACCCTTTATCCTGCAGGTTTTTCATGGCATCGGGAAAACCGCCCACACCGGGAATCACCAGGCCCCCGGCTTCCGCCAGCAGGGCCGGGTCATCACTCACCCGGGCGTCAAATCCATAAAGGGCAAAGGCCTTCTGCACACTGCGCAGATTGCCCATCCCGTAATCGATAATTACAATCATTGGTTTCACCTTCTTCGTTCAGATTCTGCTTATAAACTTTCTTTGGTCGACAACGGACCCTGAATTCGGCTGTCAATGCGGGAGGCCTCGTCCACGGCCCGTCCAAAAGCCTTGAAAATGGTTTCAATAATATGATGATCATTCTTGCCGTACAAATTGGTAATGTGGAGTGTGATTCCGGCGTGCATCGCCAGCGCCCTGAAAAATTCCTCCACCAGGTATACTTCAAAGGTGCCGGTGCGGTTGGTCGAATATTCCACGTCAAAATGAAGAAACGGCCGGCCGGAAAAGTCCAGCACCACCCGGGTGAGGGATTCATCCATGGGAGTGTAGACAGAAGCGTACCGGACAATGCCCGCTTTGTCACCGATTGTCTTCGCCAGCGCCTCGCCAAACACAATCCCCACATCTTCAACGGTATGATGGTCATCAATATGGGTGTCGCCCGTTGCCCGGACAGACATGTCAATCAGGCCATGCTTGGCCACCTGGTGAAGCATGTGATCAAAAAACCCGATCCCGGTATCAATGTCCGCTTTGCCAGTTCCACCCAGGGTCAGTTTAACGCCAATATCTGTTTCCGCAGTGCGCCGGTTGACTGCCGCCGTTTTTTTCATGTCACTACCCCCTCATCTTTGTTGTGATTCACCCTGCACAAGGTTCATTCCGGGCTGTGGCTTCTGAATGATTTCGTACACATTTCCTGAAAAACCGCCAGCAGATGGAGGTTTTCTTCTTCCGTGCCGATGGTGATCCGCAGGCAGTCGGTCAGGGGGTCTGCGGGCCCGTATCCGCGCACCAGGATCCCTTCTTGCTTCAGTCTTTCATCCAGCCTGGCGGCCAGCGGCGTCTTAATCAGCAGGAAATTGGCTCTGGAGGGATAGACAACGACCATCGCCCGCAGGGCCTCTGCCATCTTTTCCCGCCATTCAATGATCTTCCGGAGGACTGGTTTCAGGTCTTCCGCCTGGTCCAGACACACCAGTGCCGCCAGCTGGTCCAGTCCGCTCATGTGATAGGGGGGTTTCACCCGGGCCAGCGCCTCCATCATGGCGGTGGAAGCCAGGGCGTATCCTGCCCGGACACCCGCCAGGCCGTACGCTTTGGAAAGGGTTCGCAGCACAATGAGCTGATCGTATGTGTTAATGAGCGGCGCCGCCGTTTCCCCGTAAAATTCAAAATAGGCTTCGTCCAGAGCGATGATACAGTCCTCTTGTGCCAGTGCCTCAATGAGCGGCGTCAGCTCCTCGGGGGGAATCACGCCGCCGGTGGGGTTGTTGGGATTGGTGAGAAACACCACTTTCGGCTCTACTTCCCGGGCTTTCGCCAGGAACGGCTCCGCCTGGAACTCAAATCCCTCTCCCAGGGGTACCCGCACCGGGAGCCCTCCGGCCATGAGGGTGTTGATCTCGTACATGGAAAAGGTGGGGTCCATGACCAGCACCCGATCGCCGGCTTCCACAAAGGCCTGGATGATCCAGGCGATGATCTGGTCGGAACCCACGCCGGTGATCACCTGGGCCGCCTTGACCCCGTTCATCACCGCCAGCTGGTGGCGGAGTGCCGTGCACTCGGAATCCGGGTACTGGTGGAGGGGCAGGGCTTCCAGCAGGTTTTTCAGGGCCGGCTGAAACCGCCCGGCCAGCCAGTTGTTTTCATTGGCATCCAGTTTGATTTTGGGATGAATGGGGTCCACATGGTAGGGATTCAGGTTTTGGACGCTTTTTTTCAGGAGATGAAACAGTTTGTCCCGGGCATCTGCATCCGGTCTGTTACTGCTGTCGTTATTCTTGCTCATGATCATCATCCACTCTTTTCTGATTGATTCTTCCGAATTTCCACCGACCGCTTATGGGCCTGGAATCCTTCCCGGTCCGCCAGCAGCATGATGTCCTCGCCTGCTGCCAGCAGTGCGTCACGGCTGTAATAGATCAGGCTGCTCTTTTTGATAAAATCGTCCACGGACAGGGGCGAGGCAAACCGGGCGGTGCCGCCGGTGGGCAGCACATGGTTGGGGCCTGC
>JAWSUV010000184.1:0-2855 GCA_033549305.1 Bacillota bacterium
GTTCATTTAAATCCCGGCCGTATTTTTGGAGCACTTGGTACGTTTCTTCAGGATTTTCAGTGGTGACCCGCTGTCCGCCACGGATTTTTTGAAGCGCTGACAGGAACCGGTCTTCCGTTATACCAGCCTGTTGCAATCTGCGGGCAGATGCGGTCTCTGTTTCGCTGATCAGTGCTAAATAGAGATGTTCCACGGCGATGTATTCATCCTGATAGCGTTTGGCGTACTCTTCTGCTTTCAGGAGCAATTCATTTAAACGCCTGGTTGCATACAGCTGGACTCCTCCGCCGCGCACCCCGGGAAGTTTATCCAGCGCATTGTTAACAGCATCTGTCAATGACCGTACATTTACATCCATTTCATTTAAAATTGTAGGAATCAGCCCATTTTCCTGCATTAAAAGCGCGGCATGCAGATGTTCCCCATCGATTTGCTGGTGGGCATGCCGCACAGCAATTTCCTGTGCTTGTTCAAACGCTTCTCTTGACTTATGTGTCAGCTTTTCCATTTGCATATAATCGCCTCCGAGTTATTCTATTCTGTTGCTGATAATGAAAAAATTCACCATTCCGTGATGGGTCTGGCTGGCTTCCCGCGGATAATTGGGGGCTTTAACGCGGGTTGAATGTTGAAATGTGTTTCCATTTTTCCAAAAGCTCTCTTTCTTCCTGATTGAGTGTTTTCGGGACAGTTATACTGATTTCAATCAGCAAATCACCTGTTTCTCCTTTGCGGTTTCGATATCCTTTTTTACTTAACCGGAAGCGTTTACCACTGGAGGTTCCAGGGGGCAGTTTTAGTTTGACATCTCCAGCCAGGGCATTTACTCTGATTTCCGACCCCAGTGCCGCTTCCCAGGGGGTTACCGGCACCGTCATGTTTACGTCCAGGCCATCCAGCTTGTTGTTGGCAGTGTCGTTAATCAAAATGTGCAGGTACAGATCTCCTTTAACACCGCTGGAAGTGTTTAGCGTTCCCCCCTGGCCCTTCAGCTTAATTTTTTCTCCGTTCATGATGCCGGACGGTATTTTTACACTGAGTGTTCGTTCCTGCTGATCAATGCGGATGGAAAACTTCTTTTCCACCCCATGATAGGCTTCCTGAAGTGTTAACCCCAATTCGGCTTCCACGTCTGCTGCTGCATATCGTTCCCGGTTATGCGGCTGTTTAAATTGTGCTTCCGATCCGGAAAAGGAATGAAACTGACCGTTCTCAAAGCCATCCCCAAAATTGAAATGGCTTTGATCACCAAAAAAAGCTTCAAAGAAATCACTAAACCCGTGATTGCTCTGATACTGTCTATGGGTTCTGCCACTTGACTGCTGGAAGCCAAAATTGGAAGGATCAAACTCCATGCCGTTGAACCCGCCGGCCTGTGAAGACAATGCATCATACTTCTTCCGCTTTTCCGGGTTGCCCAACACTTCATAAGCTTCGTTGATTTCTTTGAATTTTTCCGTTAGATAAGTGTCATTTGGATGTGCGTCCGGGTGACATTTTTTAGCCAGCTTACGATACGCTTTTTTAATCGCATCCTGATCCGCATCCCGCTCAACACCAAGAGACTGGTAATAATCTTTATACTTCATGGAGCTTCACCTCCTTATTTTGACCTTCTTTGACTTTTAATTTTATTATACCCATTTCTGTAAGCAAAATCAACTGTCTGAAGCCCTACATTTAATTTTCCGTAAAGGATCTATCCGCCCAACAATCCACTGTAATTGTTTAATCCCCGTATTTTGAGGTAGTATTCAGGATAAGATAATAAAAATTCAGGAGGGATTTTAATGAGTGAATTATCAAGCCGTTTATATGGTATTCCCTTGAAAAACCCGCTGGTTGCCGGAGCCTGCTCATTCACTGCCCGGCCGGAGAAAGTAAAGGAACTGGAAACAGCCGGAGCTGCTGCAGTCATTGTGAAGTCGCTTTTTGAAGAAGAGTTGCAGTTAGAGCAGTATAAACTGGATGAATCACTTGAAAAATACGACAACATTTATGCTGAAATGTTGACCCATCATCCCAGTACTGAATTTGCCGGCGATCAGGAGCATGTACTGATGGTTAAAAAAATCAAGGACAGTGTTTCGATTCCAGTAATCGCCAGCATTAATGCCGTCACGGAACAAGGATGGATACATTATGCCAAGGATCTTGAAGCTGCCGGCGTGGATGGTCTGGAGCTGAATTTTTATTCACTGCCTCTGAAGGAAGAGATTTCAGCTGCTGCCATTGAAAAACAGCAGATCGACACACTTGTTGCCGTGAAAAAGGCTGTCTCTATTCCTGTTGGTGTGAAACTCAGCCCTTACTATACTCACATCCTTTCATTTGTCAAATCTCTGGATACCAGCGGTGCGGACGGCATCACCCTTTTTAACCGGTTCTTCCAGCCTGAAATCGACATTATGTCAGAGACAGAGTCAGTTACTTTTTCATTCAGCCAACCTGGAGACAATCTGCTTTCGCTTCGCTGGACAGCATTGCTGAGCGACCGTGTATCGTGCCCCTTGACTGCCGGCAATGGTATTTTGGACGATGACGATGTGATAAAGGCGCTGTTAACCGGTGCTTCTTCTGTTCAGTTTGTCAGCACTCTCTATAAAAACGGAATTCCTCACATAACGGAGATGCTGACGGGCATGCAGAAATGGATGGAGCTCAAAGGATATACCTCCATTGACGATTTTCGCGGCCGCATGAGCAAGGACAAGCTTCAGGATCCCTGGGCTTATGAACGTGTTCAATATATTGAAATGCTGTTGAAAAAAGGGATACTTGATTAACGAGGAGGAGTTTGAGTGAAAAATCCGAAAGAAATCATCGCTTTTGCTATGAACATGGAACAACAGGGC
>JAWSUV010000184.1:2865-3557 GCA_033549305.1 Bacillota bacterium
AAAGCTTCATGAACCAGGTGGACAATCCAGATGCCAAAAAATGGTTTGAAATTCTGGCCGATACGGAAAAGGAGCACTATGAAATTTTGAAAAAGCAACTCAACCAACTGAACACGGATGGCGCCTGGCTCTTGCCGGAGGACATGCCCCCCATTAATGACCCGGCATTATTCCAGCATCGACAGGCATCTGAAGAGGTTGATCCAGGAGAACAAAAATACAGCCTATCTGACATGACTGTATTGAGAATGGCATACCTGATAGAAAATGATTTTGCAGAATTCTATAAAAGATCAATGGATCAGGTGGAGGATGCGGCAGGCAAACAAATGCTGCATACTTTGTTTGAATGGGAAAACGAACACCGTCGCGTTTTCTATGACGAGTATAAAAAAGCCATGGAATTAAACTGGTTCGATCAAAGTTTTGCTCCCTTTTAATCTTTCAACGTACACGTTAAGATCATGGAAGGAATGATAGCATGACTGCACTGGCGGATCAAAAATGTATACCATGCAGCCTTGGAACGCCTCCCCTGTCAGGTGAGGAGCTGATTGATTTTCATCGACAGTTGTCGAATCAATGGAAAGTGATGGAGGAACACCATCTGGAGCGCTCATTTTCCTTCAAAAACTTCCGGGAAGCACTCGCTTTTACCAATGAGATTGGAGAACTCGCTGAAGCGGAAGGGC
>JAWSUV010000184.1:3567-4125 GCA_033549305.1 Bacillota bacterium
GACCTGTTTCTGGCTTGGGGAAAAGTGAAAATCACTTTATTCACTCATAAAATTGACGGATTGAGCGAGGCTGACTTTGTGTTCGCAGCCAAAATCGACCAGCTGGTCTCATCTAAATAATCCGAACCCAAAAGCCTTCCGGTTTTAACACGGAAGGCTTTCCACTGCAACAACATTTCTTCAATCTGCTATTGCTGCCATATCGTAGATTGTGCGCATGATTTTTCGGGTGGAGGCTGTTTGCAGATTCGCCAGCACAATGATGGCTGTCCGCTTTTGGGGGATCATGGCAAAAGTGGTCCTAAATCCAATATCATTCCCTTCATGGCCATAGAAAAGCTGATCTGCATAATCACTGATGAACCATCCCAGACCGATCCTTTCACCGCTTTTAATAACAGCCTGATATGACATCATGGTCTTCAGGGTGGCCGGCGCGATAATGTCCTCACGCTTCTTTTCAAGGGTATCCATCATGGCGGCGGCAAATAAGCTGAGTTCCTTCACAGTGGAATAGAGAGTTGAACTGGGTCCATGCGCCCTGTGATACGGGAACAC
>JAWSUV010000185.1:0-4086 GCA_033549305.1 Bacillota bacterium
GCGTTTATATGGGGGATGCCCACGCCATGCAGGGTGACGGTGAAATCGCCGGCCATACCTGTGATGTGTCCGCCATCGTCACGCTCCAGGTACAGGTGATCAAAGGCTTGAACCTGGAAGGACCCCTGTTGCTTCCGCTGGAGGAAGACCTGCCTTATCTGGCCAAGCCCTTTACCAAAGATGAAAAGCGGCGTGCACAACGGGAAGCGGATCGCTGGAATATCAAGGAGCTGGAAGAAACCGCTCCCGTATCAGTGGTTGGCACAGGGGCCAATCTGAATGAAGCCATTGACAACGGCTTGCAGCGAGCCGCCCGGTTCTTTGAGATGAGTGTGCCTGAAGTGAAAAACAGGGCCACCATCACTGGAAGTGTTGAAATTGGACGCGCTCCGGGAGTTGCGACCGTCACCTTCCTGGCGCCGGCAGAAAAGCTGAAGGAGAAGGGGTTGTGGGATCTGGTCAGCGCCCATTATCAGTTGAAATAATCGCGCTGATTTCCGAGAAATGCTGAAACCGCCAGGGACTTTTATGAAACATTCCTGGCGGTTTTTTGGATTTATTTGGTTTGGACAATAAGTCTTTCACTTGAAACTCAACACACCGATACGGATTCGAACGGTATGGATTTACTGGAGCAGATGACGGCAGTAAAAAACAACCAGTACCAGGGGCTGATCCGTCTTGTCAATATGTCTGGTTGACAGGTTCCGGTGCATGGAAAATGAAACCATTCATGTTGCAATTGTAACGTGTTGAAAGGAGAGTTGAATGCCGGCAGTTTATACTACCACGCTAGCACATGTTGTTGATCTTCATAGGCTTTACGATCGTCTCGGGTGGAATGAATCTCTCCAGCTACAACCTGCGCAACTGGTCAAAGCAATGGAGCAGAGCTGGTTTGTAATCTATGTGTATGATCAGGAGCAGCTGATCGGAACCGGAAGGGTGGTATCAGACGGAGTCATTAACGCCTACCTGTGCGGTGTGGGGGTTGATCCTGCATTTCGGGGCAAGGGATTGGGAAGAGAAATAAGCAGGAGGCTCATCGAACACTGCAGGAGCCATCAGCTGCACATTCAGCTCATGTGTGAAGACCGGCTGGTTTCCTATTATCAGGAAATGGGGTTTGACGTATTCGCCGTTGGAATGAAGCTGAAAGAATGAAGCAATCGTCACCAATACCCATACCCGTAACGCCATTGCCGTCATTGAATCCGTGGACCGTTCCCGGCATGCTGTGCTGGTGGAAGCACTGGATGCCCTGGCGAAGTGGGCGGAAAAAATGGAAATCGGAAAGGTGAACAAGAAAATGATATTGAACCGGGAGAACCCGGTTTTATGAATCTGCCATCCCGTCAATCACCGTGTTGGCCCACTTGTTGGACAACAGGCGTCCAATGCCTGCAATGGCTTTGGTGATTTCTTCCAGGCTGACCAGGGCCACCACCCAGTAAACAGGCAGGTGCCACACAAGGGCGCCCAGAAAGGCCATGGGAACACCCACCAGGTACATGCTGGAAACCTCCATGATGAGGGAATAGGTAGTGTCGCCGCCGCCCCGCAGGGTACCGATCACCTGCAGGGCATTGACCATTTTCACTGTCAGCACCACACCGATCACCTGCATCACATAGACGGCATTTTGCCGCACAACGGGCGATACGTTGAAGAAACGGGCCACCAGGGGTGCCGTTGCGAATAAAATGCTGCCCAGCGCCACCCCGGAGATGGCGGTGAGCAGGTTCAGGTAGCGGGAATAGCGAACGGCCTCTTCCCGCCGGTTTTCTCCCAGAAGATTACCAATCATCACGGCTGCCGCGCTGCCGATGCCCATGGCAGCCACAAAAAACAGCCGCTCCACCGTCTGGGCAATCTGGTAGGCGGCATAAGCTTCGGTTCCCAGCCGTGAATAAGCCGCTACATAGAGGGTCATGCCCAGGGCCCAGAAGAACTCGTTGGCCACCACCGGCAGTGATTTTACCACCACCCGGCGGGTAAAGGCCCTGGAGAAGCTGAAGTATTCCCTGACAGTTGCCTTCAGGGGATGGAGTGAGGTCTGAATGGTGACTAGGATGATCACCATCTCCAGCAGCCGTGCGATCACGGTGGCGATCGCGGCTCCCTGCACACCCAGGGCAGGAAAGCCCAGCAGTCCAAAAATCAGCACTGCATTTAAGCCAGTATTGAGGCCCAGGGAAAGGGCGCTGGCCCGCATGGGCATTTTGGCATCCCCCACAGAGCGGGCAGCCGTGGCCAGACAGATGCTGACAGCGGTAAAACCGTAGCTGAAGCCCACAATCCGCAGGTAGGAAGATCCCAGCTGGATGACGTGAGGGTCCTGGGAAAAAAGGGCAATGATGGATTCCGGCACCAGCCAGGCCAGCAGGGTGAACAGAACGCCCCCCGCCAGGCTGAAGGACAGACAGACGCCTGTGGCCCGGTGAACACTCACCGTATCCTTGCGGCCCCAGAACTGGGCGGTGAAAATGGCGCCGCCGCTGTTGATGCCGAAGAGCAGCAGAATGAGGACAAAAAACAGCTGGTTGGCCAGTCCCACGGCAGTGATGCTGGCTTCGTTGATCTGACCGATCATCACCACGTCCACCATGTTGAGAGAGGAAGAGATCATATGCTGAATCGCCACCGGGATCCCCAGAGCGAATAGCGTCCTGAAAAAAGCTTTGTCCTGAAACATCTCTTTCACAAAAAAACCTCCGTTTGGTCATTTGCCTGCCATGCCTTTCCATACTCATTGAGAGGCTTTTTTATTATAGCATACCGACAGCGGGAAAGAACCATTTTATCATGCAACTGACTATCCTGTCGGCGCACTCAAACATTATGCTAATCCCTGAAACCTTTTTACAGATGAAGCGTATATATTAAGTGGATATTCCACAGAAAGTTTCAATGCAACGGAGGGGTGACCATGGAAAAAATGATTGAACTGGAACATGTGCGCAAGGTCTACCGCCTGGGGGATGAAAAAGTGGTGGCTGTTGATGATATATCCCTGAACATCGAGGCGGGAGAAGTCTGTTGCCTGCTGGGCACCTCCGGGTCAGGAAAATCAACGCTGCTGAACCTGATGGCCGGCCTGGAGAAACCAACCAGGGGCAAAATCATCATCAAGGGAAAACGGGTGGATCAAATGTCTGAATCGACCCTGGCGCTGTTTCGCCAGCGGAACGTCGGCTTTGTGTTCCAGTCCTATAACCTGATGCCCATGCTCACCGCCCTGGAAAATGTGGCGCTGCCCCTTACCTTCAGGGGGGTTCCTGTTAAAAAACGGAACCAGATGGCCATGGAAATGCTGCGGGACGTAGGCCTGGAAAAGTACGCGAAACACCGGCCCACTCAAATGAGCGGCGGACAGCAGCAGCGGGTGGGCATTGCCCGGGCTTTTGTCAGCCGGCCGCCGGTGGTGTTTGCCGACGAGCCGACAGGTAACCTGGACTCAAAAACAAGTCAGGAAGTGATGGACATTATTCTGGGGATGGCCAGGCTGCACCGGCAGACACTGGTGATTGTGACCCACGACCCGTTCATTTCAAATTATGCGGACTCTGTTCACACCATACTGGACGGCAACCTGGATTTAACCAGCCGGGATAATGTGACAATCGCACAGGAGGGAACCAGCCAATGAAGTCATCAGCACGATGGACTGCACTATTACTGTTATTTATCATGATCTTATCCCAGGGGGCTGTCTGGGCGGAGGGTGAAGTGCCGCCTGTGGTGGATGTGCTGCGGTACGAGCCGAACCTGCGGCTGTCAACACGTTTCCGCACACCTGCCCTGGAAGCGGGAAAAGAAATACGTCTGGCCATTCCCATGGACAACATTGGACGGGGTGAAGCCAGGAATATCCAGGTGACCCTGGGCGTGGATGATCCCGCCAGTTTTCCTTTCGAAATTGACAGAGCCGTGCTGCGCAGAAGTGTTTCAAGCATCAATGGACAGGACCGGGGCGATGCGCCCTTTTACCTCACGGTAAGGACCAACGTGGCCACGGGGCTGTACCCGGTACCCTTCCAGGTGGAATACACCGGCACGGACCCTGACAGCCGGTATTCCTTTTCT
>JAWSUV010000186.1:0-4051 GCA_033549305.1 Bacillota bacterium
CCGAAACCTACAAGAGCATCGTGCGCCAGCCTTATAACCGGCGGGATGAACTGATGGAAGTGGCCGCCACTGTTCCGAACATTGCCGCAAAGCATGAAGGCGGAGATCCTGATGTGGAAGCAGAACGCGAAAGCCCTTCCAGCATCCTCCATTATTTCCGGGATAAGAGCGAAATTCTGGAATCCGGTGACATGGCCAGTTTGGAACAGAATTATCTGGACAAGCACCAGTCCGTTAACCGCACTGCGGAAGCACTGACGGCAAAAGGACTTTCCTTTATCCCGGCAAGAAAGCTTCACCGTTTGTAAGACCTGTTTTCATGGCCTCCCTTTCTTGAGCACTCCAGGGCTGCCGGGCGGTTGCTTTATGCGATTGAACTCATGGAGCAGTTGTTTGGCAGTCCCAGGATGCTTTTTCCAATAATCGCATGATATTCGAAGGATGGTGAAGCAGTGTGTACATCGATCGAGAACAATGCATAGGGTGCAAAAAATGCCTGAACTACTGCCCGGTGAATGCCATTGAATACAGTGAGCGCAGCCAGGACCAGAAAGCCTATGCCTTCATTAATGAAGACGAGTGTGTGGAATGCTCCGTCTGCTACCGGGCACAGGTATGCCCGACAGATGCCTTTGTCCGGGAATCCCTGGACTGGCCCCGAGTCCTGCGCAGTGCTTTCAGTGATCCCTTTAACCCCCACAAGGGAACCAATGTGCCCGGCAGGGGCACGGAAGAAATGAAAACCACCGATATTACCAACCGGTTTCCCGAAGGAACCATCGGCATTGGTCTGGAGTTCGGGCGGCCGGGAATCGGACTCAGACTGAAGGAAACAGAGCCCGTGATCCGGCGGCTGCTGGAATCCGGCATCGGGCTGGAACCCTGCAACCCTCTAACCGAGCTGATTATAGACGAAAAAACCGGCCAGTTAAAACCGAATGCTGCCAATGAAAAGGTACTATCCGCCATCGTGGAATTCATCGCTCCCCTGGAGCGGGCACAGGAAGTCTTTGCCATTATCCAGGAAGCAGCCAGGGAGACAAAAACCGTCTTCAGCCTGGACATTGTGGGAAAAGTCGCGCCGGATGGATCCATCCCTGTCCTGAAAGAAGTTGAAAAAGCAGGTCTTCAGGTGACTCCCAACGGAAAAGTCAACGTTGGTCTGGGAAGGATGGTGGCGAAATGACCCATTCATTGCACCGAAAAGGAGAAACGGCAGACCTGCACCAGGACTTTGTGGTCCTGTCCATGGCGGCTCAGGGATTCAATAACGTCCAGTCAGCTGATAAACTCCGTGAGATCTTCAAAATCATCGTGAAGTATGAGCCGGTGAATTACGGGGAAGTGTTTTCCGGCCCCATCTTTCGCAGTTCCAACGAGAAAATGCTGGAAAACATGAAGGACAATTCCTACATCCACTTTGTCTTTGATGAACGGGAGAAGGTGTCCGGTTTTCTCCGGGAACTGAAAGAAGCCGACTATGCCATGTCCGTCGTGGTCAGCGGTGTGGTTGATGAAGTGAAAAAAGCCTGTGAAGAAGCGGGCCTGAGCATGCACACGGTGAACTTCTCCGGAGGAATTCTGGGTAACACCAGCCAGCTGCCGGAAGAACCGGTGTTGGAAATCACCACCATGTGCGGCCACGGACTCATCTCTGCCAATCTGGTGAAGCAAATGGTAAGTGAGCTGAAAAAAGGGCGGGGAGATTACCGGGAGTATGCCATTGACCTGGCAAAACAATGCCAGTGCGGTATTTTCAACCCGGACCGGGCAGAAAAAATTCTGATGCGGATGGTGGGCGACCAGTAATCAAGAAAGCTTGACGAAGGAGGAGATGCAATGAGTATGTTTGGTTATGCAGGACAGATGCTTCGGTGTGACCTGACAACGGGAAAGCTGACCATGGAACCTGTCAATGAAGAGATGGCAAAAACCTGGCTTGGCGGCGTTGGTTTCGGAGCGAAATACCTCTACGAAGAAGTAAAACCAGGCGTGGCCTGGGACGATCCGGAAAACAGGATCATCATGGCCACAGGCCCCCTGGGTGGGAGCGGAGCAGTGGGTGCAGGCACCTTTAATGTCACCACCAAAGGTGCCATCACAGAGCTGGCTGGCGCTTCCCAGGCGAATGGTTTCATGGGGGCCTATCTCAAACTGGCCGGACTGGACGGCATCATTCTCCAGGGCGCGTCTGAAAACTGGGTGTACCTGGTGGTACAGGATGGTAAGCCCCGGCTGGAAGATGCCGCTTTCCTGGTAGGCATGGATACTGTGGAAATGGAAGACGCCATCCGCGAAAAACTGGGCGCCGGAGAAAAAGAAGTCAGCGTTTACGGAATCGGCCCCGCAGGCGAGAACAAAGTGCGTTTTTCCGCCATTGTTGGTGACCGGGGACATGTGGTAGCCCACAACGGGATGGGTGCCGTCATGGGATCCAAAAAAATCAAAGCCGTGGTGGTCTACAAAGGCAGCCAAAAGGTTGCCGTCAGCGATCCTGCGGCGCTGAAACAGGTAAACCAGTCCATGTTTGAGTTTGGCAAAACTTTTGCCGGTGTTTATGAATGGGGCACAGGAGGCAATTTTTCCAACATGCACGCTATTGGAGCCCTGCCGGTGCGCAACTACACTACCAACCTGTACCCTGAGCATGAAGAAATGGGCGGGAAATATCTGCGTACCCACTACGAGCTTAAGTCCATGCCCTGCTACATGTGTCCCCTGGCCCACGTCAAGGAATGCCGCGTAACAGAAGGGCCTTATGAAGGATTTGTGGGAGAAGAGCCGGAATATGAGCAAATGGCCGCCTGGGGACCCCAGATTGGCAATACGGAACTGGGATCCGTGGTCATGCTGGGATCAGAAGTTGATAAGCTGGGAATGGACTGCAACGAAGCTTCCTGGATCATCGGCTGGGCCATGGAATGCTATGAAAAAGGTATTTTCACCAAAGAAGATACGGATGGTCTGGAACTGACCTGGGGTAATGTGGAAGCGGTTAAAATCCTGCTGAACCGAATTGCCTGGCGTGAGGGGAAATTTGGCAGTTTACTGGCAGAAGGCACCATGCGCGCATCAAAGGCAGTGGGCGGCGAAGCGGCCAACTGGGCCATTTACGGCGGCAAGGGGGCGGCACCCCGGGGCCATGACCACAGGGGCGTTACCCGCTGGTTTGAGCTCTTTGACACCTGCGTCAGCAACACCGGAAGCATCGAATCCACCTTTGGCGGTATACAGCCACAGTTTGTGGACATGGAAGGCGTGGCAGATCCCTTCGATCATCTGGAAGTGGCGGCATTTACCGCCAGGTACAACGGCATTCGGCAGATTGACGACTGCCTGGGCACCTGCCGCATCATCTCGCCTCAGCCCAAAGAACTGATCAGCTCCCTCAACGCCGTCACCGGCTGGGAATGGGAACTGGAAGATGCTTTCCAGGCAGGCAAACGGATTGTTCATATGCTGCGTCAGTTTAACATCGAGCACGGACTGAAGCCGGAAGACGAAAAACCGTCGGTGCGATACGGGTCAGTGCCGGTAGACGGCCCGGCAGAAGGTAAAAACATCATGGAAAAATGGGATGAAATGCAGGCGCTTTATTACGAAGTCATGGGATGGGACCCTGCAACGGGCGCACCGCTGCCGGAAACCCTGAGAACCTTTGGGTTGGAGAAGGTAGTGAAAAAGCCATGAGAGAGGTAGCGGTGAAGGTTGAAATCATGATTCCGGAAGGAGAGTCTGAGCAGGGATATCATCATCCAACGGCGGAAGAAAAGTTTCTCTGGAGAGGGCTTGTGCCGGAATCCATCACACCGGCGCAGCTGATGGAAAAGCTGGCAGTGGAGCATGAAGACATCCGGAAAAAGGTGTATGATCCTTCCGAAAGAAAGTTCCTTGCCGAATACATGATGATTCTCAACGGACGGTTTTTACTGCTGGAGGAAATGAATATGTTCAGCATACGTGAAAATGATGAAATAAATCTATTACCGGTTCCCTTTGGGGGCTGAAGGAGGCGTAATGAATGGAAGCCAAAGCAATGGAGCAGGATCCG
>JAWSUV010000187.1:0-4051 GCA_033549305.1 Bacillota bacterium
CTGCAGCTCAAAAGGCATGTCGCCGATTTCGTCCAGCAGCAGCGTACCGCCGTCCGCGAGTTCGAATTTACCGGGATTGCCTTCTTTTTTACCGCCGGTGAAGGCACCGGCTTCGTAACCAAAGAGTTCGCTTTCAATCAAATCCCGGGGGATGGCGGAGCAGTTCAGGGCAATAAACGGCTCTTTTCTTCGGAGGCCTTCATTATGGATGGACTGGGCGAAGATTTCTTTTCCCGTTCCACTTTCTCCCAGGAGCAGAACATTGGAGTTGCTCTCACTGGCAGCTTTTCCCATGCGGATGGTTTCCAGCACCTGGGGACAGACGGTCAAAAACTGGTTAAATGTATAATTGGCCCGGGTGCCCAGCATGCGGTTCATCAACCGGCGGGCTGATTTTACTTCCCGAAAAATAAAAATCACATCTTCGATATGATCACGGCTGTTTCGGATCAGGTTGGCGGTAATATAATAGTGGGCTTTGCGGCTTCCGCGGGTGATGCGCAGTTCCCGGTCATGATAGCCTTTAACGCTGGAAAGCACATCCATCAGGTTCAGGTCCAGGCCGATGGCGTACACGCTCTCGCCAACGGTCTTTTCGGGATCAAGATTCAGGGTTTCTGCCAGTTTGTCGTTAATGTAGCTGATGGTGCCCTTGGCATTGCACACCAGCAGGCCGTCGGAGGTGTTTTCGATAATGGCGGAAAGTTTGCGGTTGGCGATCTCCAGTTCATTGGATTTGGTCAGCAGCTTGTACTGATTTTCGATGGCGCCGGCAGCGGCCGCCACCATTCCCAGCGTGTGAACATGCTTGCGGTAGGCAGAACCGGACATATTCAGCACCCCAAGGAGTTTTCCTTCTGGGCTGAGAATCGGTGCGGCTGAACAGGTCCAGCTGTGATGGCTGCAGCAGTAATGCTCCGGACCCACCACCTGGACCGGTGCCACCAGGTTCAGCGCCAGACTGATGCCGTTGGTGCCTACCTGATCTTCTTGCCAGTTGGCACCGGGACGATAATTCATGGTTTCCCCCGCACGGATCACTTCCGGATCACCGCAATGGGCGAGGATGGTACCCTCCGGGCTCACCAGGTTCACAATAAAACCGGAATCCTTCACCAGGTTATAAATCGCTTCGATCTGGGGCTGGCTGATTTCGATGAGGTCCCGGTACCGCTCACACATCTCGTGATACTTTTCCTCCGGCATCATGTGCCCTGAACCGTCCCGCTCAGGATCCAGCCCCAGTTTCCGGCAGCGTTCCCAGGAGATTCGGATGGCATCGGAAATAATGGCAGGGTCCGGTTGCTGGTGGCTGAAAAAACGGTCATGTTCAATTTTTAGATTTTTCAGATTTTTTTCCATGGTTTGACCCCTTTTTTCGACTCAGAAACAGTCTTCCTTTCAGTTCCATGCTACCACACTCTGTCCCCTGAATAAAGATATTGGGAACAATAAAGCTTCGAGCTTTCCATGTCTTTTCATGGAATAGCTCGAAGCCTTTTTCTTAGCAATCAGCGGGGCTTTGTTCTTTGCTTCTTATTTTTCAGGGAACAGATGCAGGGGCATTCCCAGCGCAGCCATGGCGCTTTCCCCCATGCCTTCGTTAAAGGTGGGGTGGCCATGCACCTGGTGGGCGATGTCTTCAAGGCAGGCTTCCAGCCCGATGGCCAGAGCCCCCTCGGCGATGAGATCCGTCGCCCGGTCGCCGACAATGTGGACCCCCATAATTTCGTTATGCCGGGGTTCCGCCACAATTTTGATAAATCCGTCAGTTTCATGATCTGCCAACCCTTTTCCAAGGGCTTCGTACGGAAAGAGTCCCACCCTTGCATCTCCATATTGTTCCCGCACTTCAGCTTCTGTCAGACCGACACTGGCCGCTTCCGGAAAGGTATAGAGGCCGCCGGGAATGGACCGGTAATCGATTTTCATCGCCCCGCCCATCGCATTCTCCGCTGCCAGCAGTCCCTGGTGGGCTGCTGTGTGGGCAAGCATCATTTTGGCGGTGCAGTCACCCACCGCATAGACCCCGGGGATTTCGGTTTCCAGGTAGTCGTTGACGGCGATGGCGCCTTTTACGGGTGTGAGACCGATGTGTTCCAGACCGATCGCTTCCACATTGGGCTGGCGCCCGACAGCCACCAGCAGCTTGTCGGTTTCAATGGCTTCGCCTTGATCCGGTATCAGCTTCAGGGTATTTCCGGCTGTTTCCACACGGGTCAGGGTAGTTCCCGTCAACACGGTAATGCCGCGCATTTCCATCACGGCAGTCATGGCTTCCTGCACCAGCGCATCTTCCCGGGGCAGGATCGTGGGCAGCATTTCCATCAGGGTCACCTGGCTGCCCAGGGCCTGGTACAGCAGCGCAAATTCCACGGCAATCACACCGCCGCCCAGAATCGCCAGACGGGACGGCACTTCGCTGAAGGTCAATGCGCCGGTGCTGTCCATGACGCCGGGCAGATCCAGGCCGGGCACCGGCGGCTTGATGGGGCGGGAGCCTGTGGCCAGGATCAGCCGGTCCCAGGACAGTGTCCGTTTTCCTTCCGGAGTGCTCACCTGAATCTCCCGGTTTTGAGCGATGGCTCCCCGGCCGCTGATCAGTTCCACATTATACGCCTGGAGCAGTTTGGCGACATTGGAGGTGAGAAGTTCCACCACCTTGTCTTTTCGCCGCATCAGAACCTCCAGGTTCAGCTTCAGTTCGCCGGTGATGCCGTAATCCTTCATTTTTTCCTGCTCATGCAGCCAGCGGGCGGCTCGCAGGAGGGTTTTGGTTGGAATGCAGCCGATATTCAGGCAGACGCCGCCCACCCGGTTTTCTTCCACCACTGTTACCTGCGCGCCCAGCTGGGCGCCGCGGATGGCGGCGGCGTATCCTCCGGGGCCGCCTCCCAGTATCACAAGTTTCATTTCATGGCCTCCTTTGTCATACCAGCACCATGCCGGGCTGCCGGATCGACCGGTCCAGATCGGCCATGAATCGGGCTGCGGCCTGTCCGTCCACCACCCGGTGGTCAAAGGAGAGAGAGAGCCACATCAGGGGGCGGCGTACCAGGTGTTCTCCTTCATAGACCGGTTTGTCCACCATACGTCCCACGCCCAAAATGGCACATTCCGGCGGATTAATGATCGGGGTGAACATGTCCACCCCTTCCATCCCCAGGTTGGTAATGGTAAAGGTGGCGCCGCTGAGTTCATCCCCGGAGAGCCGGTTGAACCGCGCTTTCTGGGAAAGGTCTGCCATTTCTTCGTGAACGGCAGTCATGGTTTTGTGGTGGGCGTTTTTCACCACGGGCACCATGAGGCCATCCGGCAGGGCAACGGCGATGCCCAGATGAACCGCCGGCTGCCGGTACAGCAGGCCGTCAGCAAACTGTCCATTCAGGTTCGGATGTTTCAGCAGGGTGCGGGCGGTGAGGACAGCCAGCATGTCCGTATAGGATATCCGCTGGTCAAGCTGGTCCGCGACCTGTTCTTTCAGCGCCTTCAGGGCACTCATATCCACTTCCCGTCCGATCGTCACGTGGGGCGCCTGCTGCCAGCTCTCCTGCAGCCGCTCGGCAATGATGGCCCGCAGGCCTTCCAGTGGTTTCCCTTCGGTCACAGCTTCCGGCAAAGCTTCTCCCGGGGCTGGAGAGGCTTCAGGCACATAGTTTTCCACGTCTTCCTTGGTGATGCGGCCTTTGGGGCCGGTTCCCCTGATCTTCTCCAGGGGAATGCCTTTTTCTTCAGACAGCTTTTTGGCTACCGGTGACGCTTTCACTTTTTCGCCAGCCCCGGAATCAGCACTGGCCGCAGCAGGAGCCGTTTTTAAAGCTGCCGCAGGGGCAGCTGCGGGCGCTGCCTGTTCCGGAGTACCGGCGCCGCTGAGCAGCTGGGAAATATCTTCATCCGGTGCGGCTAATATGGCCACCAGGGCTGAGACCGGCACTTTGCTGTTTTCCGGGACTACAATTTTCCGGAGAATTCCTTCCCCGGGGGATTCCACATCATTGACAATTTTGTCCGTTGAGACTTCCATCAGCGGTTCGCCCTTTTTCACCGAATC
>JAWSUV010000188.1:0-4029 GCA_033549305.1 Bacillota bacterium
ATGAGCAGTACGGAGAAGCCCTGCATGCCGCCAGCCCCATTCGCCTGGAAGCCCCGGAGGTGCTCCACCGCCTGTCAAACAACCACCGGCTGCATTATATCACCGCCCGAGATCCCCGGATGCAGCGGGTGACAGAGGAATGGCTGCAGAGATACGGGGTCCCCCGGGACGGGCTTCATTTGCTGGGCTCGCACCACAAAGCAAACAAAGCTCACCAGCTGGGATGCCGCCTTTTTATTGAAGACCGGTATGAAAATGCAGTGGAAATTGCCGCCAGCGGCATTGATGTGCTATTGATGGACTGCAATTATAACCGGATCAGCCCGCTGCCGAACAATATCCAGCGAGTCAGCAACTGGCATGAAGTGGAACGTGCAGTGAAGATCAAGGAAAAAAAGGCGGCGTGATGCGATCTGCAGCGTTAATGCCTTAGTATTTTTGAATTGCTGCAACTAAATGCGCATGACCATGAATATGCTCCAGCATTAAACGGCAGCCCGGAGGCTGCCGTTTCAGTATGGCTGCTTGATTGACACTCTTAGTTGCATCGCCTTCCCCTGTGTGGTAAACTATAAATATCGATATCCGATATCGCTATTCGATATTTATAGGAGGACATCCCATGGAAGACCGCATTCTGCGCAAGCTTTTCCTGGGCTTTATTCAGATTCACATTCTGCATCACGCTGCATCTGAACCCATTTTCGGCACCTGGATGATGGAAGAATTGCGGCATCACGGCTACGACATCAGTCCGGGAACTTTATACCCTATATTCCACACCCTGGAAAAAGAAGGGCATCTCCTCCAGGAAACCAAAGTGGAGGATGGCAGAACCCGGAAATACTACCGGACAACGCCGCAGGGTAACCGGCTGCTGCTGGCAGCGAAGGAAAAGGCATTGGAACTGGTTCGGGAAATGGAGGAATCGTCACATGTATCAACTGAATGATGTGCGCGTCCAGACCATTTTGGACATTCCGGGACTGACAATCCATGATCACGCCGTCACCTGCATCACCGGTGAGAGCGGCAGTGGTAAAACGACCTTTTTACGGCTGCTGAACCGGTTGATCACCCCGGATACCGGCAGCATCCTCTATCACAGCCGACTCCTGTCTTCCTATGATCCTGTCCTGCTGCGGCGCCAGGTGGTCATGATGTCCCAGGAACCGTTGATCTTTCCCGGCACCCTGGGTGACAACCTGCAGATGGGGCTTCACTTTTCCGAAAAGTCCGCCGCATCGGATCATGACCTGAAAGAAATGTTGGCATTTGTGAAACTGGAGAAGTCTCTAACGGCCGATCCCCTTAAGCTGTCAGGCGGAGAAAAACAGCGAATGGCCCTTGGCCGCATCCTGCTGATGAGTCCGGGGGTATTGTTGCTGGACGAGCCATCCGCTTCCCTGGATGATGAAACGGAAGAATTTGTGATTCAGCGGGTGGTAGAGTATGTTAGCCGGAATGGATCCGCTCTGGTGATGGTCACCCATTCCAAACGGTTGGCCCAGTCCATCGGCGGGCACCACATTACTTTTGCCAATGGAAGCATTGCCGTGGACACAGGGGGTAATCTCCATGAATAGCATTATCCAGCTCCCTTTCTCCCAGCTGCTGGCAGCCTATGCCTTTGTGCTGCTGCTGATTCTTCTTGTGAAAGTCAAGGGTATACCACGGGAACGGGAGATCATGCTGGCCAGCATCCGCATGACTCTTCAGCTGATGCTGACAGGCTATGTACTCGTCTTCATCTTTGATAACCCGCATCCCGCTTTAACACTGCTTGCCATCTTCACCATGCAGACTTTTGCCGTGTTTAATATTTACCAACGGGTTAAATCGCCTCTGTCGCCAGCCATGAAGCGCATTATCGCTTTCGCCCTGGTCAGCGGCACGGGCGTCAGCCTCCTGTTTTTTATCCTGGTAGTGATTCGCCTGACTCCCTGGTATCACCCCCAGTATTTCATTCCACTGGGCGGGATGATCATCGGTAATTCCATGACAGGGATTGCGCTGGGCGCCAGCAAATTGGTGGACGGTATCCACCAGCAGCGGCATCAGATTGAGGGAGCCCTGATGCTGGGAGCCACACCGGCCATGGCAGTCAAGTCCCTTGCAAACACTGCCTTTGATACCGCCATTCTCCCTACGCTGAACTCGATGCTGGGAATGGGCATTGTCTTCCTGCCGGGTATGATGACCGGGCAGATCCTGTCCGGGGTCTCGCCAGTGACGGCCATCCAGTACCAGATTGCGATCATGCTGGGCATCACCGGGAGCGTGACATTGACGGTCTTCTTGATGATTTATGCGGGCGCCCGGAGTTTTTTCAATCAGGACCGGCAGCTGACGATCCAGAACAACCTGACACCCTAACCCCTGCCTTTTATGAATGAATAATTTCATTGTGAATGGTCAACAGCAAAACGGCAGCCCGGGGGCTGCCGTTTGAACGAAGGGAGGGAGATTATTGTGTGTTAGTTGATCGGGGCATTTCCCCAGGAGCCGCGCAATCCGCCGCCCACTCCGCCTCGGAAGCCGTTCCTCATGCCTCCGAAACCACCGGGTCTGCCGTCAAAACGGGTGCCGCCGTGGCAGGGCCCGAATCTCCAGGTGTCAAAACCCTGTTCTGCCCGATATGCTTCCATGACTTCCCAGCGTTCCTGCTGCCATTCAGCCTGCTCCTCGGTCACCAGTCCTTCTTCAACAGCCTGCAAGAGGCGTTCCTGACGCCACTCGAGCATATCGTTATACCACTGTGGTGCTTCCGCGACCTCTGCAAAAGCAACCATGCCGAATGCCATCACTAAGGTGAGGGCCAGTCCGATAATCAATCCTTTTCTCATGGTTCTTCCTCCTCAAAAGGCAGTGTTTATATGTGTTTTTCAACTCTTGTCCCTGTTGCTTGTTTTCATGATACAGGACAATTGTGAAGGAAATGAGAAGATCGGAATTTTTCGATGCATTAATCCAAATGCCAGAGTGCCATTACCGCTGTCTCCAGCTTACCCGCTATGTTTGCCGCTTGTTGGGTTATCTGGCTTTATAAACAAGACGGGCAATCCCGTATGAAAGCCCGAATATCATAAGCAGATAGAACGGGATGATCACCAGCCCGATGGCTGCATTCGCATCGGAAGCAATCCATGTTGAAAAATCGTGAAAGAAATAATATTCCGCTGCCAGCAGAAACAGGGCGGGGATAAAGACATACTCCAGTTTGTTCGTCCTCACGGCGATCAGGCAATAGAGAATATCCGGCAGGAAAAGAATGAAGAGAATTCCCGCCACGAATCCGGAAATGGAATCACTGGAAAGCGACAGCGATGTGATGACGAGCATTATCATCATGGATAAACCCAAGAGGATGACGGCAACGCACATCATGACGGTCCACAACCGATGCCTCTGATTCTTTTTCTCCGTCTTTTGCATCCGAATGCCTTCCACTTTCACCGAACAGACTCCTTCAGTTTCCTGTATGCCCTGCGGGATCCACCGCTGCGCGGCAAGAGGTGACAGCTGTATCCACGCCAGCTGATACCATTATATCAGAAGATCCCCGCCATTTATTCACACCCTGAACGAGACCGCTGGTACCCAGGGGATTGCCCACCGGGTGCAGGGCCAGGTGGCCGACATGTTCCGGATGCCTTTTGCCCCTGAATCTTTTGACCTGATCTGGTCCGAGGGGGCCATTTACATCATCGGCTTCCAACGAGGCCTGCAGGAATGGAAAGCGCTGCTTAAACCCGGAGGTGCCCTGATCTGCAGCGGGAGATCGATCTGTACCGCCAGTATGGCCATGAGTACAGCTACGCTTTTTTTGTCATGAAAAAGGCGTAGGGGGCTTGCTTTTCTCATTGCCTTCAATCGTTTTTCAGATTGCATTGTTACTGTCTGTACCGCTTTTATTTCATAATTCCAAGATGTGTTTCAAATCGCTCTTGTTGCTGCGTGTGATACTCATCTCCTCCAAATATCAGCCATACAGCCGATGGTTCAGGCCCGGATCATTGAACTTAATCA
>JAWSUV010000189.1:0-4018 GCA_033549305.1 Bacillota bacterium
AAGGCATGGCGAGGTGTCGGAGGTCTCAGTCGAGCAGGCGCATCTGAACGTGTTGGCTGGGTGGTACATATTCGCCCTGCTCGTTCCGGATGACTTTCCCGTTGACAATATTCGATTTAGGGGTATAGATGTCATTAATGTTCCAGCAGCCGGGTGTCGGTACGGGGATATTCTCCATGGGCACATCCAGCAGGAACGGCCTGTTGCTGGCGATAGCTTTTTCCAGCGCCGGTTTAAAGGCTTCAGCTGAGTCCACGTAAATGGATTCCACGCCGTAGGCTTTTGCCACTTCCGCCCAGTTGGGGCTGTAGGGTGCGCCGTCCGGAGTGGTAAAAACGGTTCCGAATTTGGTTTTATAGTTGGCGTATTCCAGGCCGGCAATCGTTCCAAAAGCGGAGTTGTTCATCACGACCCAGATCACGGGAATGTTCTGCTCCACGGCAGTTGCCAGGGTACTGGGATTGATGCCGAACCCGCCGTCACCGACCAGTGTCAGCACGACCTTGTCAGGAGCCGCCAGTTTGCCGCCGATCAGCGCCGATGCGCCAAACCCCATGGTCGCGAGTCCGGAGCTGTGATGGATCGTTCCGGGGATGGTGATGTCAAACTGCTGCGCCATGCCATTCTTATTCCATCCCACATCGGTAAAAATGAGGCTGTCCTCGGGAATCGTTTCCTTGACATCCTTCAGAATCCGCTGGGGTGTCATGGGGAAGCGGCTGTCCTCCGAGATGCCGGTATTGGCCTCTCTAAAGGAGTCGCGATTTGTTTTGATCCGCTCACGAAGTTCCGGTTTACTGATCCCTTCCGGTTTCAGTTTTTTGACTTCAGCCAGAATCTGGGCCAGCGCCTCCTTGAGATCAGCGATGGCGCCGATACTGACAGGGTAGTTGCGGCCGATTTCTGCCGGATCGATATCAATCTGCAGGAATTCAGTCTTGTTCATGTCGAAGGTGACACCCGGATACCAGCTGGAGCTGTCCGCTTCGGCAAAGCGCGTTCCCAGGCCCAGCAGGACATCAGCGTTCGCGGTGAACTGATGGGTGAAATCAACGCCCCAGAATCCGGTTTGGCCCAGCATCAGCGGGTGCGTATCCGAGAGACATCCCTGCCCCATGAGCGTTCTGGAAACGGGTATGTCGAGAAATTCCACCAGATCCGCCAGCTCCTGGGAGGCATTGGCCAGCATAATACCGCCGCCGGCGTGAATGACCGGGTTTTCAGCCTCAATCAGTTTTTGAGCAATGGCTTTGGCGGCCGAGGGTGCCAGGGCCGGTTTAATGGTTTCGCGGCTGTCCCGGTAGGTGCGTGCAAACAGATCTTCCTCAATTTCCACGGAGAATACGTCCATGGGAACTGAGATCAGTACCGGTCCGGGCCGGCCGCTTTCGGCCAGACGGAAGGCTTTGTCCAGAATTTCCGGCATGGCCTCAGGATCATCCACCCGCCAGGCACGCTTGACAATGGGTCTGAGAATTTCGTACTGGGATCCGTCGGCATGCATGTTGACTTCCTGATGGGGATGCTTGCCGTAATAATACCGGGGTACGTCGCCGGCGATCAGCACCATCGGGATGGAGTCAAAAGACGCATTGGCTACCCCTGTGACGGTATTGGCGAGCCCGGGTCCCAGGTGGCTCATCACCACGCCGGCCTTTTTGGTGATGCGGGCATAGCCGTCCGCCGCCATGGCGGCCAGCTGTTCATTGCGGAATGAGATGTATTTGATTTTTTCCGTTCTGGACAGGGCATCCAGCAAACCGATGACCGTGTGTCCGCACAAGCCGAAGATATACTCCACGCCCCGGCGTTCCAGATAGTCCACCATTTGTTCGGATATCAGTTTCTTCAAGGTACAGCCTCCTCCCTACGCTTTTCCTTCCCGTTCGGGTTCGTAGAATTCGCCGAACAGTTCTTCATCACTGGGCCTGTCTTCCGGGATTTCCTTCGATACCCACGTGACATTCATGTAATGGTGCAGATGAACGTTTTCTGACGTGGCATTGCCGCCCCAGGTGCCGCAGCCGATGCTCGAGGTCATGGGCATGCCGTTGGTAAAGGCACCGGCATTGGCCTTGGACTGGGGCTGCCGGACCATGATGCGTCCCACATGCGCTTCCAGGGCCAGTTGATTGATATGGTCTTCGTCATAAGAATAGATCCCCACACTGTGACCCACGCCACCAACTTCATGAATGGCCATGATGATGTCGACGGCGTTCTGGAAATCACCTTCATATTGATGCACTGCCAGCAGCGTTGAGAGCTTTTCCCGGCACCAGACATCGTCATAGCTGGTAGTGTAGGCGCCTGTCCCTCTGGCAATGAGAAATTTGCGGTCTTCAGGGATGGAGAATCCCGCCAGTTCCGCCATCCGCTGCGGTGACTGGGCCACAGAATCAGGCAGGCGGTGGCATTCCTCGTCCCACATGATTTTTTTCACAGCTTCCTGTTCCGCTTCACTGAGCAGGTAGCCGCCCACTTCCGCCAGCGCCTTCACGGCCTCCTCATAAATGCTTTCATGGATGACAATGTTCCCGTCCGCCGAACACCCGGAACCGAAATCCGACGTTTTGGAGAGCATGGTGTTGTGAGCCGCCTGATGCAGTTCATCCCTGGCGGTTTCGTCCCAGATCATGGTGGCGTTGCCGGCGCCAACCCCGTAGGCCGGTGTGCCGGAATGATAGGCTCTTCTCACAACGCCCTGGCCGCCGGTGGCGATCACCAGGTCGCATTTGGTGTTGAGGGCTTCGGATAAATTTTTGTTGACTTTTGCCTTGCCCTGACCCAGGATCTGGATCAAGTCTTCCGGAGCACCCACTTCTTTCAGGCCTTCGCGCATCAGTGCAATGGTTTTGCCGCCGGTTTTGACGGCCCGTGGATGAGGCGAAAAAATTATGGCGTTGCGGGCTTTCAGGGCATAAATGGAATTGCCCGCCGGGGTCAGGTCCGGGTTGGTGGCGGGAACCACACAGGCGATGACGCCCACCGGCTTGCCATATTTCACGATACCTTTCTCAGGAATTTCCTCGATAACACCGACACTTTTCTGGCGCAGGGCATCCCGGAGCACGCCCCGGATCTTGAACTTCTTGTTTTCCCGGCTCACCGGGTCTCCCATTCGGCTTTCCTCGATGCTCATCCGCACCAGCTCTTTAAACGTCTGGGTGTTGGCCACCTTCCAGGCGACAGCCCGAATGGTGCGGTCAATGTCTTCCTGACTCCATTTTTCAAAAATCTTCTGCGCCGCATCTGCTTTGGCAAATTTTTCCTCGATCTCTGCTATTTGGTCCCCGTCCAGTTTGGCATAGGCTTCGTCCATCGAACTCATTCTGCTCATCGATCATCCTCCTTATTCCATTGCTATTCTGCAGCGATTCGGCATGAAATCCTACTCTTTTGCTGAAAAGGGTTCATAGGGCATATCAACCCTTACAGCAAACGTTTACCGGTGACAGTCGACTTCCATCCTTCTCCAAACGTTTTTCACATTGTTTCCTATCGTATCAGATCCTTGGAGCGGCCTGCTTTCAGCAGATACGACTCCGTCTCATGGCCCACCAGCTGCTGCAGCTTCCGGGCAATAGAAAGAAGCCTGATGATGTCGATTCCCGTCTCCAGTCCCATTTCATCACACATGTGGACCACATCTTCCGATGAGACGTTTCCGGCAGCACCAGGCACAAAGGGGCATCCTCCCAGACCGGCCAGCGAGGAGTCGAACCGTGTGACTCCCGCCTGCATGGCGGCCAGGATATTCGCGACGGCCATTCCCCGGGTATTGTGGAAATGAAGCCACCAACTGACATGGGGGTACTTCTCCTGCATCTTGTCACACATGGCGTACACCTGGTTGGGAACGGCCATGCCGGACGCATCGGACAGCGAAATTTCATTGATCCCGACCTTCAGGTAGGCGTCAACGATACTCTCAACGTCTGCTACGGGTATTTCGCCCTCCCAAGGCGATCCGAAAGGCATCGAAATGGAGCCGGACACTTCAATCCTGTTCTGTTCT
>JAWSUV010000190.1:0-4017 GCA_033549305.1 Bacillota bacterium
AAGAGGTTGAAAGTCAGTATTTTCAATGTGTTTAATGTTATTCAATAGACCCTAATTACATCCACCTCTGAAGTGTATGAAAGCGCGCAATTTGTTCCGATCGATAAGAAGCATCCTTTTCAGGGGGCAGTCAGCGAGAGCGGTCATCCCGACCATCATCATGCAGCTGCTTGATGGCAAAACGTGAATGAGCCCGGCTCCCTTACACCCACCAGAGAGTTTAGTTATGTTGCAGACACAGCAAACGGATTTATTGAAATTGAAAAATCAGACGAAACCATTGGTGAAGAAATCAATATTGCCACCCAGTAGGAGATCTCCAATTGTCCGAATTAGAGGGAGCAGTGCAGCTGTTTTTGGTTCGCTTTCAGAGTATTATTTAAACAGCTCCAATCGCAGCCTGCATGCTGTAAATCCGGAAGGAGTCGAAGATATGCTGAAGCTGATGGAGGAACTGGCTCCTCTGAACCGTGTTTTAGTTTCATCGGATTATGATTATGCCATTGATGTGTTAAGGACCGTTTTCGATTTTGATGTGCTGGAATATTCTTCGGAGACAGCGCACAATGGGTGGGTTATTCCCCCGAAATGGGATGTTGTTGAAGCAAAGATCATTAAGAATGGAAATGTGATTCTGGATGTGCAGGATCATGTCCTGCATGTCATCTGTTATTCGGCAGCTTTTGAAGGCAGGGTGACATTGGAGGAGCTTAAACAACATTTGCATTATGATCACCGGTATGCGGATGCCATCCCCTATCACTTCAGGCAGTCGTACAGAAGCTGGGACAGAGACTGGGGTTTTTGTGTGACGAAATACTTCTATGACAGCCTTGAACCGGGGGAGTATGACGTTGTCATTAAAACTCGGGAGGATCAGGGAATCCTCAAAGTGCTGGATTATTCGCATGCGGGAGAATATAAGGAGACGTTTGTTTTCGTGGCTCATCTGGATCATCCGGGAATGGCCAATGATGACCTGGCGGGATGTGTCGTTGGGGTAGAGCTGTTTAAAAGACTGCTGGGCCAAAAGACAAAGTATTCGTACAAACTGGTGATCCTCCAGGAGATTATCGGATCGGAACACTATCTGGGGCTTATGGAGAAAGAAAAGCGCTCAACGTTTATCGAAGGTCTCTTCCTGGAAATGCTCGGCAGCACAACGCCGTTGTCCCTGCAAATGTCGAGAAGCAGGGAAAGCAATTTCGAACTGATGCTGCAAAAACAATTGGATGACAATCATCAAACGTATAACCTGGGAGAATTTGGCGATATTATTGCCAATGACGAATATGTTTTTGAAGCGTACGGGATCCCGATGGCCTCTTTATCGCGGTACCCCTATCCGGAATATCACTGCAGCAGGGACAATGTGTCCATAATCACAGAGGCCTCCCTGGAGGAATCGGTTGATTTACTGCAAAAACTCATTGGCTCACTGGAAAACACTTTTCTGGTCAGGAAGAAGGTTCAGGGAAATGTCTGCCTGACATGCCCCGGGTACAGTGATTTCAATCTGTATGTTGATCCTGGACAGCCGGCGTTTGGCGACCTGAAGGACGAAAAGGCGCAGAGGCTGCGAAAACTTATGACATTCATTCCCCTCATGGAGAAACCCTATACCACCAAGGTGATTGCCGCGAAGCTGGGGCTGCCGGAGGAGGATGTGGTTTCGTACCTGAAAAAATGGGAACAGGCGGGACTGTTGACGTTGTTATAACCATGTGCTGACGAGGGATACGGGAGGTACTGTGATGAAGGTGGCTGTCATCGGTTTGGGATCAATGGGTAAGCGCAGGATCAGGCTGATTCAAAAGCTTGATGATGCGATTCGAATCATAGGCGTTGATCTCAGTGAAGAACGAAGAATGGAATGTGAAAACACCTATGCCATCAAAACAGAGGAGCGATTGGAGGGTCTGTTCAAAGAAGAGGTCGACTGTGTTTTTGTCTGCACATCTCCTTTGTCGCACAGCAGCATCATCACCCAATGCCTCAACCGGAAAATGCATGTGTTTACCGAATTGAACCTGGTTGCCGATGATTACGATAAAAACATTGCTCTGGCGAAAGGACACGGACGGGTGCTGTTTCTGTCCTCCACCTTTCTGTACAGGGAAGAGATCATGCGCATCAAGTCTCTTTTAGCGGAAGCCGGCTGCCAGGTGAATTACATCTATCATGTGGGGCAGTATCTGCCGGACTGGCATCCATGGGAAAATTATAAGGATTTCTTTGTCGGTGACAACCGTTCCAATGGATGCCGGGAGATTTTTGCCATTGAGATGCCCTGGCTGGTCCACGTGTTCGGTGACATTGAAAAGGTGGATGCCATCAAAAGCAGGATAAGCGGCCTGGAGATTGGGTATAACGATAATTACATCACTGTTCTGCATCATCGTTCCGGACACAAGGGCGTCTTGGCCGTGGATGTGGTATCAAGAAAAGCAGTGCGAAACCTGGAGGTCTATGGCGAAGACGTATATTTACAATGGGATGGCTCTTCGGGCGGCCTTCGAATCTATGACTTTGAAATGCGGGAGGAAATAGTGCTGCGTGTTTATGATGAAATTGATAAGCTGGAGCATTACAGTGACAGCATTATTGAAAACGCGTACATGAGTGAAATTGTCAACTTTTTCAATGCGATCAAAGGTGAGGAGAAGCCGAAGTATTCCTTTGAAGAGGATCAGCGGATCCTGGAACTGATTGACCGGATTGAATCCTGAAGTGGAAACGGAGAGGAACGAAATGATTGGAAACGCAAGAGTGGTTGCGCTGATTCCGGCACGGGGCGGAAGCAAATCCGTCAAAAACAAAAATATTAAGCTGCTGGGCGGGAAACCCCTTCTGGCCTGGTCGATCGATGCGGCCGCCAACACCCCGGAGATTGACAGCATACTCGTGTCCACAGAAGATCCAACGATCAAAGCGGTGGCCCGGGAGTATGGCGCGGAACCAATCGACAGGCCGCGACACCTGGCGCAGGACGACTCACTGGTGATTGATACGGTCAGGCAGGTGATTGCCCATCTGGACAGCCAGAATAACCACTATGATATGATGGTCCTGCTGGAACCCACCTGCCCTTTTCGGAGTTCACAGGATATCAGCGACTGTCTGAAAATGATTGTTGACAAGGATCAAGCCTGCGATTCGGTGGCGACCTTTGTGGAGGCGGCGGTAAATCCTCACCGGACCTGGAAAATCAGGGAGGGTGTGCCGAGCGTCTTTATTGAGGGAGCCGTCCCGTGGCTGCCGCGGCAACAACTGCCTGCCGCCTATCAGTTAAACGGCGCGGTCTACGCTTTTAAAACCAGCCGTCTGTCGGAAACGGACATTTCTCTGCTCACCGGGAAATGCGGGGCGGTCATCATGCCTCCGGAACGTTCTGTTGACATCGACACTTATCTTGATTTTGAACTGGCGGAAATCATCATCAACAAAAAGGCGGGTGAGGCAAGTGAATGAAACGCTGTTAATTACAGGCGCCAGCAGTGGAGTGGGATTATCGCTGGCGAAAAAACTGTCCGGACGATATCATGTGATAGCCGCAGCCAGAAGGATCGACCGCCTCAATGACTCTTTCGGGTCAAACGATAACGTGTCGGTTTATCAACTCGACCTTTCCAATTTAGATGAAACGGAGTCGGTGATCCGGGAAATCCTGGACAAGCATGGGTATATCCCCTATGTGATCAACAATGCCGGCATCATGCATCATGCGGCGGTAACCGATCTGATGAAAGAGGATCTGCTCAGGTCGCTGCATGTGAATGCCATCGCTCCGTACATCATCATGAAAAGCGTGTTGCCCGGAATGCGGAAAAAAAACTTTGGCAGAATGATTAATGTCACCTCAGGGGCACCGCTTAACTGCTCCGAAGGCTACGCCGCCTACTCCGGTTCAAAAGCTGTGTTAAATGCCCTGACAGTCACCGCGGCGAAAGAAAATGCGGCCTATGATATTAAAATCAACCTAATGAGTCCGGGTCCCTGCAAGACAGAAATCTCTCC
>JAWSUV010000191.1:0-3998 GCA_033549305.1 Bacillota bacterium
CCAGCTGGTGGGTGGGGATGTTCTGGGGGGTGTCGATGCGCATGGTGCGGAACTTCAATATGTAAAAATGCTTTTTCTTCATGCCGACCCGTTTTTGTTTGAAGAGGACGGGGCCGCGGGAATCGAGCTTGATGGCGATGGTGAGGAGGAGCAACAGGGGTGCGAGAATGATCATGCCCAGTAGTGACAGCAGGATGTCGCCCAGGCGTTTCCACTGCATGTAGTCCATAATCCTTCACTCCCTTTGGTTTAATGTGGTGCTACGGGCTGCTGCGGTTGTTCTATGGGTGTTGCATATGAAATTAGGCGGGCGGTTTATGACGGTTGAACAGGCATTAGCCTGTACCCAAAAACGCACAGGCTAATCTTATCATTTATTAATTATATCTGTCAACCGTTAAAGCTTGAAATAACAATCGTTTGGGTGTTTTTATTCCTCAGGGTCCGGCAGGTGCTTCTTTCTTCTGGCGGGAAGCCCGGTGTAGATACCGTGTGGCTTTGCCGGTCTTGTGAGGACGGCGCCGGCGCCAATGATGGTGTTTCTGCCGACTGACAGGCCGGGAAGAATGCTGGCGCCGGTGCCGATGGTGGTATGCTGGTGGAGGCTGACATTTCCCGACAAATGGCAGCCCGGCATGAGGGTGACATAGTTTTTCAGGGTGACATCGTGGCCCAGGGTGCACCCGATGTTGATGTGGCAGTGGTTATGGATGACGCAGTCCGGGTTGATGATGGTGCCGGCGCAGATGATGTTTCCCCTTCCCATGGTCAGGGTTCTGCTGATGACGGCGCTCGGGTGGACCAGGTTGACCCAGTCGATTTCGTTGAACTGGCTGACAATCATGTGGCGGGTATGGATGACGCTGAAAGCAACGACGGCCGATACGGGTTGCCGGGAGGCAATCTGCACCAGTTTTTGTGTGTTCCCGATCACGGGATAGCCCAGGATGTTTTGGCCGGACAGGTGTGGATCATCGTCGATCATGCCTTCGATCTGATACTGGGGCTGCTGCTCATTCATTTTTTCCACAATTTCCACGACCTGTTTGCTGAAGCCGCCGGCGCCGATGATATAAAGGCTTTTCATGTGCTTCATCTCCTTCATTTAGCGGGGTCCTCCGGGGACGGATCTTCCGAGCCGGTGAATGGGACCATGGATATTTGTTCGTTCTGGTTGATGTTTTGGCGGCGAAGGACGCTGGGGATGGTTTGCAGGATAATGCGGATGTCCAGCAGGAAGGAGATCTGCTCCACGTACTGGATGTCGTAGTCGAACTTTTCTTCCCAGGCGAGGGCGTTGCGCCCTTTGACCTGGGCCAGTCCGGTGAGTCCCGGCCGGACATCGTGGCGGCGCTTCTGGTGATCGTTGTACAGGGGCAGGTATTCCGTCATCAGCGGCCGGGGGCCGACGAGGCTCATATCGCCTTTAAGGATATTATACAGCTCGGGCAGTTCGTCCAGGGAGGTGGCGCGGAGAAACTTTCCGAAAGGAGTGTGTCGCATGTTGTTGGGAAGCAGGGCTCCCTGATCATCCCGCTCATTGGTCATGGAGGTGAATTTATAGAGGGTGAAGATTTTTTCGTGCAGGCCGGGCCGCTGCTGCCGGAACAGCACCGGACTGCCCAGCTTCACCCGCACCAGCAGCGCCACCACTGCCAGCACCGGGCTCAGCACGATGAGGGCGCCCAGGGATCCTGCGATGTCCAGGAGCCGTTTGATATATCGTTGGTAGAATCCTTTTTGTGACGCTGCCATGCTTCTCCCCCTGGTTTCCGGTTGGTCTGTTCGCTGCCTACAGCGGCTTGATTTGGTGGGTAAATTCCCTGGCGGGATTTCCGTAGACTTTTTGATTGGATGCCAGATTTTTTACCACATTGGAAGCCATGCCCACAAAGTTGAAATCGCCTACCTGCAAAAAGTTGTTGAAGGTGCTGTTGAGGCCGAAAAAGTTTCCGTTGCCGATGGTTGATGAGCTGCCGATGACGCTGTGGGCAGCGACAAAGTTGTAATTTCCCAGTGTGGTGTCATGACCGATTAAGGTGTTGGAATGGATGGTGCAGTGGTTACCGATGACGGTGTTCGGATTAATGACTGCATTGGCCATGACGGCCGTTCCGTTGCCGATGACGGCTGATCGTGTGACGGTTGCAGTATGGTGAATGAAGGTGAAAAAACGCTCCGCGGGGATCTGAAAACTCTCCAGCAGTGCCGCCCTTTTTTCGATTAAATCCGGCCGGTACAACTGGTAGATGAATTTTACGTTTTCATCTTCCCTGTATTTGGGGTAGGCCTCATAGGTTTTGCATAACAGGGGAAACCCGTTGATGCTGTCGCCCATCGTTTCATCGTCGAACGCGAATCCCAGAAACTCGAAACGGCCGGTCTTTTCCTGGGTGTCATACAGCTGTTCTGCCACTACCAGTGCAGATCCTCTTCCTCCAATGATGACTATTTTTTCCATAGGGCCTCTCCTCCTGTGTTGTTGGCATTCGCAGTGTGTTTTACAATTCTATCAGAAAGATTGAGATTCTTCTATGTTACCATTTATGCGGAGGTGAGGCAATGCTTCTGCCGTTGATGTGCCGCCCCTAAAAGCCCGGCCCGTGGAGGGTTTTTTCCACAAGGCCGGATGCGGCGTTTAGAGGCGTTTTTGAATGGTTTATGTGTTTTTAAATTCTTTTATTCTTCTGTAGAGTGTGCTGAGGGACCCCAGTTCAAGAATGGCTGCGGCTTCTCTTGCAGTGATTTCTTTTCGGTTCATGCGTGCGATCACTTCTTCCAGCTTGGGTTTGGAGACGTGTATTTTCTTTCTGCCTTTGTATGCATTGTTTTTTCTGGCTTGCCGGATTCCCTGTTGCTGTTTTTCCTTTCTCTTTTGGTATTCGGTCTTGTAAAGAGTGTGCACAATTTTATAGATGTCTTCCCGGTTGCCTGGGTGTATGGTCATGTCGTCGGCTTCCAGGCTGGCGCCTGCGGCGAGGATGGTGACCAGGGTTTTCAGTTTTTCAAAGGTATTTTTGCAGAAATCGTCGATGGTCCTGATGCGAATGACGTCGCCATAAACGATGTTGTCCAACTTGTTTTTGACGGCAGGGCAGGATTTGGGACGTTGGAAATTCATAGATTCGTTTAGAGCAGTGTGTCAATAGGGTATGTTTCTATATTTGACACGGATT
The DNA here is from genome assembly GCA_033549305.1 of Bacillota bacterium. Taxonomy (GTDB): domain Bacteria; phylum Bacillota; class Clostridia; order Peptostreptococcales; family Tindalliaceae; genus Anoxynatronum. Next base: position 3,177 of record JAWSUV010000191.1, read on the forward strand.
GATAAAGCCATACATCAGGCTCTTCTCCGGCACTCTCCGGCACTTCTGTAAACTGTCACTCTGGTCCCGACATTTATGTCGTTACCAAAAATACTGCCATCCTTAAGCACGGGCTTATTTTATCATTCATGCAGAATAATTGCCAAGGAAAGTTTCTTCCAGGCTCAACATCCTACCGGCCCTAAAACCCCGGACCGTGGAGGCGGTTTTCCCCGGGGGTGTCTGGGGCGGTTAGAGGCGTTTTACCGGCGTTTTGCCCTTCGGGGAAGGGTGTAGGTGCGGAGGGGGGTTCGGACGGCTCTGAGGGGGCTTGTGAATCGTTTAACGGCTGCTGGGGGTCGGGGGCGATGCGCAGGACGGCGTCGGGGGCGCTGACCACGAGGCTGATGACCTGGGTGTCCATGGGGGGCAGGGTGACGTAGGACTCGCGGTTTTCGATGAGGATGGGGAGCGTGACGCCGTAGTGGCGGCTGAGGGTGCGGATGATGTCGAGGCCCACCTGCAGGCGGCTGCCGCCGTTGAGGTTGTCTTTAAAGGGCACGCCGTCGCAGAGGATTTCGCAGCATTCTTCGAGCTCGCCGTTGACCAGGGGCCGGAAGAGGCGGAACCGGGCCAGCCCGAAGTGGTGGTTCACTTTTTCCTGGAGGAGTTCGGCCTGGGCCCGGGTGTAGGCTTCGAGGGCGGAGAGGAAGGCCACCTGCTCTTCGAGGGTGGTTTTGAGGGCGGTGCGGCGTTCTTCGAGCTCGGCGAGGCGCTGGTGGGCGGCCTGAGCGCTCTGGCTGTGGTGCAGGAGGCGGCGGAGCCGGTCGACCTGGGCTTCGG
>JAWSUV010000192.1:0-3967 GCA_033549305.1 Bacillota bacterium
AAGACCTGGTGGCCAGAGGCCTCCACGCCGGCAAGCTGGTGAAGGAAGCCGCTGCCGTCACCGGCGGCGGCGGGGGCGGTCGGCCCGACATGGCCCAGGCCGGCGGGAAGGATCCGGACAAGCTGCCGGAGGCCCTCGCGAAGGCGCTGGACATGATCAGGGAGGCACTCGGTTCATAACGTCAGCCGGCACGCTGATTGAATAATATGATCACGCCAGATAAGTATAAAAGGAGGAATTTCCATGACTGATAATTTGAACAACACCATGCGTTTCAGCCTTGACCAGGACAAAATGGACGAGGCCAGGGAGATCATTCTCCAGGTGTACGAAGCCCTGGAAAAGAAAGGCTACAACCCGGCCAACCAGTTCATCGGCTACATCCTGTCCGGCGACCCGTCCTACATCACCAGCCACGACAGCGCCCGCAGCCTGATCCGCAAGATCGAACGGGATGAAATCCTGGAAGAACTGCTTGACAGCTACATCAAGCACAACCTGAACAACGAATGATGCCCGCCGTTCCCCGGCAGACCCTGGGAAGCACCGGCATCACCGTTTCCCGGCTCTGCTTCGGCACGCTGACCATGGGCCCGCTCCAGCGAAAGCTGGCCCCCGAAGCGGGCGCGGCACTCCTGCACCACGCTTTCCGGCGCGGCGTCAACTTTGTTGACACCGCCCAGATCTACGGCACCTACCCCCACATCCGGGAATTCCTGAAACAGGTCCCCCGGCAGGAGGTGGTCATCATGACGCGCTCCTACGCCTGGTCGGAAGAGACCGCCCGGGAAGCCGTGGAAGAAGCGCTGGAAGCGATGGACACCGATAATCTCGACCTGTTCCTCATGCATGAACAGGAAAGCGAACACACCCTGCGGGGACACCGGGAAGCCCTTGATTACTACATGACACTGAAGGAACGGGGTGTCATCAAAGCGATCGGCCTGTCCACCCACCGTGTGGCGGCGGTCACCGCCAGTCTCCGGCTGCCGGAAATCGAGGTGCTCTTCCCCATTTTCAACCCACAGGGCCTGGGCATCGGTGACGGCACCCTGACAGACATGATCACCGCCCTCACCGCCGCCCGCCAGGCAGGCAAAGCCGTGGTGGGGATGAAAGCGCTGGGCGGCGGCCATCTGCTCGGATCCTACGAGAAAACCCTCCGGTTTTCCCTGGAACACCCCCTGCTGGACGCCGTGGCCGTGGGCATGCAGTCCGCGGCGGAAATCGACGCCAACTGCCTGCTGGCTTCCGGCAAGCCGTTAACGCCCGAAGCCCGGGAAGCCGCCATGGCCCGCAGCCGTCACCTGCACATCGGTGACGAATGTGTCGGCTGCGGCAGCTGCGTGTTCATCTGCCGCCAGAAAGCCCTGAAAATAACCGGCGGAAAAGCCGCTGTGGATCGCAGCCGCTGTATCCTGTGCAGCTATTGTGTGCGCGGCTGTCCCCAATTTTGCATAAAAATCATCTAAAAGGGGTAAAGTGTAAAAGAGTCACCCTTCGGGACCAAGAATGATTCCATTAATCGGATGGGGAGCGTCTGATGGTGAGGCGTAAATAAACGTGAATAGGAGCCTTTTATGAACCATTTTATCCGCATTCTGGCCCTCGACGTGGGCGACCGCAGCATCGGACTGGCCATGAGCGACCCCATGGGCTGGACTGCCCAGGGACTGCACACCATCCGCCGCGAGAGCGACGAAAAGGATCTGGCAGCCCTGAAACAGGTGATCACGGAATATCAGGTGACCCAGCTGGTGGTCGGCCTCCCGATCAACATGAACGGCACCATCGGCCCCCAGGCCGAAAAGGTGCGGGCCTTTATCGAGCAGATTTGCCCGGAGATCCCCTGCAGCATCACCGAATGGGACGAACGCCTCTCCACCAAAATGGCGGAGCGTTCCCTCATCGAAGCCGACATGCGCCGCAGCAAACGCAGAAAAGTCATTGACACGGCGGCCGCTGTCACCATTTTGCAGGGATATCTGGATTTTTTACAAAATCAAACAAAACGACTGGAGGAGGATCGCCAATGACAAACGACCATAACCACCCGCATGACCACGACCATTCCCACGAAGAAGAGTTTGACGAAAACATTGTGACCCTGGTGGACGAAATCGGTGAAGAGCAGGATTTCGAAATTATCATGACACTGGAAATGGACGACAGGGAGTACGCCATTCTGCTGCCCCTGGATGCCGACGAGGATGAGGAAGCCTACATTTTCCGCATGGATCCCGACGAGGACGACGCCGATCAGGTGATCCTGGTGGCCGTGGAAGACGACGACGAGTTCGACAAAGTGGCGGAGGCTTACGAAGCCATGCTGGACGAAATGGATGAAGAACTGGACGAAGACGAAGAAGAGGAAGAGTAATCGCTGCGCTTCCGTCACAAGAAGGGGGATGGAGGAACGCTGATCCGCAGACCAAGGCCGGTGTTTCTTCCTTCCCCTGTTTAATGGTGTTGACAAACCCCCGACAAATCGTTATAATCAAAACTGAAATGAATTCTTATGTGAGAATACGAAGAACGTGCCGGCTTGTTGGAATCTGATCTAAGAAGGTGACCTGATGGAAAATGTGGCTGATCAATTAAAAGTGATGCTCAGAGAAAAGGGATACAAACTGACCCCACAGCGCAGGGCAGTTTTAAATATCATCATGGAAAACCAGGGACAGCATCTCAGCACGGAAGAGATCTACGATCTGGTGAAAGTCCCCTGCCCGGACATCGGACTGGCGACGGTATACCGGACGCTTCAGATCCTCGATGAGATGGGACTGATCCTGAAGATCAATCTGGACGACGGATGCAACCGGTACGAGTACAACACGAACCAGGAGGACCACCAGCACCACCACCTGATCTGTAAAGGGTGCGGAACCATTATCGAAGTCGGTGAGGACTTGCTGGAACCGCTCGAAGAACAGATCGCCGAGAAATACCAGTTTATGATTACCGATCACAAAGTCAAGTTTTTTGGATTATGCTCCAAATGCAGGTAGTCCAGGGAAAGAACTGGGACTGCCTGTCTTTTTGTGCGTCCAAAACAGAAAGGAACAACCATGACAGACATTCAGCCAAAAAAGAAGAAAAAACAGTGGTATAAACAACCAACGAAAAAAGACGCCTCAACGGAGGCAAAAGGAGAAACAGCAATCGAGACGAAAGACATCAAAGCGGCGGCAGAGAAAGCGGCCGTCAAACAAAAGCAGATCAAACCAAAACAGCCGTCAAAACAGCCCGCTAAAAAGAAACTGTCGCCCGACCAGGCGGCACGAAAATCCAGGCAGGAGCAGCCCAGGCAGCCGGCGCAGGCCGCGGCCCCGCGGGACGGCGAAAAAATGAGAATCATCCCCCTGGGCGGCATGAAAGAAATCGGCAAAAACCTGAACGTCATCGAGTACCGGAACGAAATCCTCATCGTCGACTGCGGCCTCAGCTTTCCCGACGACGAAATGCTGGGCATCGACATCGTCCTTCCGGACATGACCTACCTGGTGAACAACCAGGAAAAGATCAAAGGCATTGTCATTACCCACGGCCATGAGGACCACATCGGCGCCATCGCCTTTCTGCTCAAGCAGATCAATGTCCCCCTCTACGGCACCCGGCTCACCCTGGGACTCCTGGAAGTGAAATTCAAGGAACACCGGTTGAACAACGTGACAATGACCCGCGTGGAAAGGCACAAGACCTACCAGCTGGGCCAGTTCAACGTGGAATTCATCCGCGTCAGCCACAGCATCCCCGACGCGTCCGCCATTGCCATCAAAACCGACATGGGCACCATCCTCCACACCGGCGATTTCAAGGTCGACTACACGCCGGTGGACGGCCAGGTCATGGACCTGCACCGCTTCGCCCAGCTGGGTGAGGAAGGCGTGCTCCTGATGATGGGTGACAGCACCAATGCGGAACGTCCCGGCTCCACCATCTCCGAGCAGACAGTGGGCAAGTC
>JAWSUV010000193.1:0-3861 GCA_033549305.1 Bacillota bacterium
GGTTTGTGGGCCTATGGACCCAGGCTTTTGGCTTGGGTTTCCGAGAGGCTACTAACAAGAAAGTTCATATTGCTGAGGGAGTAAAAATAATTGGCTCGGTGATAATAGATGAGTTTTCGAGTGTCTGGTATAATTCGGTATTACGTGGAGACATTAATCGGATAAAAATTGGTAAGTATTGTAACATTCAAGATGGTTGTGTTGTGCATGTTGCGGATGAACATCCTACTATCGTGGGTGATTTCGTGACCGTTGGGCACAACGCAGTTCTGCATGGTTGTAACATTGAAGACCACTGTCTTATTGGGATTGGTGCAATAATACTTAATGGAGCATTCGTCGGAAGGGGTAGTATCATCTCCGCTGGAGCGGTTGTTAAAGAAGGACAACAGATACCTCCTTATTCATTAGCAGCCGGTGTTCCAGCAAAAATAATTAAGTCTTTACCAGATAAAATTGACAGCATACATGCACAGGCTGTCAAATACAAGACTATATGGACTGAATGCTATGGGATTTATCCTGATGCTGATGGAGAAAAATACCATGGTGAAAAAATCATTTAACAATAGTAGTATCATTGAAATTATGTCCCCGCTATGTGAATATCAACCCATATTCACATAGAAGTTACTCCAAAAGAGAAAGGCTATCAAGAAATAAGAGGGTAGTAGGTATGAGATAGAGGACGAGATGAAAAGTTCAGCCTCATAAATGAGTAAATGGTGAATCGCCATTCGGATTTCTTTATTAACTGCCATGCGGTTTTGAGAAAAAGAGATCGACCTGAATAATTATGAAAGATGGTCAACCAAGCCACACCATCTCCAAAGCAATGAAGAAAGACAGTTTTATCATAATTGTATTGGTAACCGGGGAGGACAATCTGAAAATATAGTTGGGAAGTGTTAGTAACGTTTTTTATCATACAACCCAATGCAAGTTTGCTTGCCTATGCTAATCTGATAGTGAGCCAAAAAGATGCTTTGTGCTGATGAATAAATAAATGAGCCACTCCCAATTTTTGGTTCACTTTCAGTGTATCATTTACACCTTAAATCATTTTCCAAAAGAAACGCATTTATCTTATTTCTCATTTCCTTCAGTTCCGATGCCACCCCGTGACCGCCAGTGTCAAAATCGTTCAGCTTCTCCCCGATTCTTCGTATAGGAAAGGGAGTATATGGACATCGCAACAAAGACAGTACTTGATGGCAAGGACTTTCTATTCACATGTGTAGTTATTTAAATGTCGCCCCTGTTGTTGGCGAAAGCAGGATAAGGAGATATGTGATCCGTGAGCTGTCTCCATCGGTCATTCGGTGAAGGCCGATTTACTCTTTGCTTTTCCGGATAGTGCCAACGATGCTTTTAGCCACTTCTTCGCCGTAGCCTTTTAATTCTTCAACCCGATTCATTAAATGGGTTTTATTGGAGGTAATGCCGTAATTCATATTGACAAAAACAGCTTCACCAATGGCATAGGTAAAGGCAAAAGCAACTCCTGCCTTCAGAAGCGTTCCGGCGCCTGCAGGCACTTTTCCCAGGAGTTGCGTTGCCAGAAGCTGGGCTCCTTTTGCGCCGCCAAACATGATCAGTATTTCAGGGACTAACCGAAACGGATTGACTTTTCTTCCGCAGATGCTGGCCAGAATAAACGTCATCCTTAATTCGTTGAGTGTCATCACACTAAAATCTGAGGCCAGTTCTACCGGCGCATAAACAAGGGAATGAAGCCCTGGTGCAATGTGGGGGATCGAAGTGCCTCCTGCCCACCCGGCATTCTGCATCGAAACATGTTTCATGGTTTCTCGTGCTACGATGCTTCTGAATGCAGGGAAATTGTAGCATAATGCTTGCTTTAAATGATCATTTTCAGCTAAAATCCTCTCGAAAAGCAAGCTTTCCCTGCCAGCGGAAAAAATGTACAGCTTATTGTACCTGCTCTTCAGCTGTGCATAATACTGTTGATCCACAATGATGATGTATGATGTCAGCGTTTTTTAGGATGTTGGCACAATCCATTTCTGCGTCGATCAGCACTTTTACCATGAACGTTTCGGTATCATCTGAGAGCGGAATTTTTCGTTGGTGTTTTAGACTCATGAAATCATACGTTGTGGTTTCAAGGGAATCCGTTACATTCTCAAAGGTTGATTCATCGCCAATCATGACGAATAAAAACGTTTTCAGGGCTTCATGATTGATATTTCTCCAGTCAATTTTTTGAACTTCTTTCCAGATCGTTGTCATCAGATCCTTGTTTTCTTTGAACTTATTCGCCATTTCATCAGACCCTCTCACGCGTTATCCTATCAAATCCCGGGATTTACTGGGTGAAATCATTTGACCCGCTAATTGATTATAACATGCTTTACCCGTTATTCATAAGCAAGCGGGGCGGTGTCTGATTGTTTCATGGGGGTTGGGGTATTATTTTGTTAGCAACCATGGACGCTGTAAGGAGAGGTGGTGAAACAATGGGTGGTTTTAGAAAAAAGTTAGAGATACAGAAAGACAAGGTGGAAGGCGCTGTGAAGGAACAGGCCGGCAAGGCCACAGGCAATAAAAAGATGGAGTTAAAGGGCAAGGCGCAGAAGCTGACAGCGTCGGTTAAGGCGAAAATACCCACCATCAAGAAATAGTGATGGATGGTGCTGCTGGAAATCTAGGTGGTGCTGTCGTACTGCCTGGAGATCAGGAGCAGGCTCACATCATTTCAGATCATGATCAGACAAAAAGACCTTCCCAATTCATCAGGCAGGTCTTTTTGATGGGCGTTCACCGGATCGCAAAAATGAACGTGTGAGAAGGAGGAGACTTATGGAACTGAAGGAAGCCATTAAACGGAGACGAAGTGTTCGAAAATTCGCATCGACGCCTGTGGAGCGGGCAAAAGTGGAAGAGATGCTGCGGGCTGCCATGCAGGCCCCCTCAGCGCATAATCAGCAGCCCTGGGAATTCCTGGTGGTGGAAAACCGGGAGCTGTTGGAAAAGTTGTCCCGGGTGCACCAGTATGCGGCGCCGCTGGCCGGTGCCCCTCTGGGCATTGTGGTGCTGCTGAACCGGAAGCGCCTGACAGCTGAAGTCTTCTGGCAGCAGGATTTGTCGGCTGCCACGCAGAACATGCTGCTGCAGGCGGTGGACCTGGGGTTGGGCGCCGTTTGGATGGGTATTGCACCGTTTGAGGATAAGATGGCCAGTGTCAGGGAAATATGCCAGCTTCCGCCTGATGTGGAAGCCTTTGGATTGTTTGCTGTGGGCTACTCTGACAGAAACCGGTTCGTGGACCGCTTCGACGCGTCAAGAATTCACTGGGAGACATACCAGTAATGTGTGATGATGATTTCCGACAAAGAATTATATGGCACCGGAAAAGCTGAAAACCATCCTGCGTTTTCAGATTAAACCGGAATAAAGCATCGCTTGAGGTTTCCCGTCTGCTGAAGAAGCGTGTGATCCCGGATGATTAAAACACACAAAATTCATCGGCAATATGGGTATACACTTCGACACTTTTAACCAGATCATCGATGTCAATTCTTTCGTCCGCTGTATGCGCCAGGGAAATATCGCCGGGTCCAAAGACCACTGTGGGTATTTTCATGTACCTGGAAATCAGGGCGCCGTCTGTCCACCCGTACTCGGTTTCCACTTCCGGTTCGTGGCCGATCACTCGCTCAATGGCCTTCTTCACGGCCAGCACAATGGATTCATCCATACCGGTCTGCAGGGGCGGATGCGGCAAGACGGAAACACTTTCCGGTGTTCGGCTGATTTCAATTTGAAAACTGGGATCTTCCCTTTTCATTTCATCGGCAATATCCTGGTATTCCTGGATTACCGATTCGAGGGTCTCGC
>JAWSUV010000194.1:0-3771 GCA_033549305.1 Bacillota bacterium
CCCCGGAGGAAATCGCCTGTGTCTGCCATGTCAGGTGTTTCAGAGAGGCCTGCAGTCCTTTGAGAGTGCCAATGACATACCCTTTTCCGTGAATGGGTTGATCCAGATCCCCGTTCCCAATACTGTCCAGCCCGGTGCGAATAGACAGCAGATCAGCATGCAACCGGCAATAAGCATCATTGTCTGTCAAGGCATTCGGTAATGCTGTCTGGAGACTTCTGGCCGTCAGTGTCTGGCTCAGAAAATCGATCATCAGTTCCTCTCTGTTCATTATAGACGCTCCTGTTCCGGGGTGATTGCTACGGCACTAAAACGGCAGGTGCGATCGCCCGTGCACCAGCAGTCAATTTCCTTCACTTTAAACGCAGTACCGGTAAAGCTTTCCAGCAGGCCGGCGATAAACCCTTCATCATAGGTGCAGACAACCTCGTCGATGTCCGGCAGCCCCGAACAGTCCAGATCTTCCGATATGGTTAGCTGCAATTCTCCACTCTCTAAATCCGCTTTTTCCACCCGAAGGATGCCGATGCCCAAATCTATCAGCACCTGGTGCAGCTGCCGGATAAATTCGTTCAGATCATCTGTCGGCTTCATCAAATGTTTGTATAATTCACGGCCTGAAAGCTCTCCCGCCCGATAAAAAAGGGTATCCGCCTCCTCAGTGCCATACCGTTGTTCCAGTATGTCGCGAAAAGTGAACTGCATGAGTCGGTAAACCTCCAGTCGTGTCTGGTTGCCCAGGTTCGGCCGGCCCATTGTGATGTCGCCGATCAGATCCCAGGAAAACGCATACTTTCGCTTATCATCCATCGAATCCCTCCCTGTCCTGATTTTTATGTTTGCCCCTCACATGATAAGTCGCTTGCTGCCGGCGGTGTGTGTCATTCTGCTTTTCCCGTTCCTTGTGATCGCTTTCGCTTTATGATCACTTTCTGCGGAGCCGGCATCTGTTTCTTAAGCCACCAGCCGAACATGACACCCACAGCGATACCGGCCAGATGGGCGAAGGTACTTCCGGCAAACTGCCGGAGATTAAAAATCAGCATAAAAAGATTGGTGATAATCACAACAATGATGATTTTTTTGACGTCCAGGCTACGTTTGATGTCTTTCAGCGGCACCATGACTGAGGCTCCCAGGATCCCCAGCGCCGCTGCAGATGCACCTGCCGACACTTCAGTCGTTTCCACAAATCTGGAAACTGCCAGCATGGCCAGACTGCCGGCGATGCCGGCCACCAGGTAGATCAGCAGGATCCTGGCGGGTCCAATCACTTTCTCCAGCTTGTTCCCGGCGTAGAAAACGATTAACATGGTTCCAAAAATATGGACGCCGACCTCATGAAGAAAGAAGACAGTGACCAGTGTCCACGGACGCTGGACCAGCATGCCTGCATCCGGATGCAATGAGAGCACTTCCATCAGCTGCGGCATCGGCTTCAGGGCTAAGTATATCAGAATGTTGACGATGATGATCGCCACACACATGGGACTTTCCATAAGGGCTTTCATTATTTTCTTAAGTTCCGCTTTTTCTTTCACATTACATCCTCCTGACAGTGGCAGCGTTATCGAACCGGCGGCGAATGAATCACTAAGGCAGGTGATTCCCTGCCGCCTGGTATAGTGCGTACCACTCCTGGCGGTTTAAGGTGATCCGGGACGCCTGGCAAATCTGTCGCAGCCGGTTCGGTCTTGTGGTGCCGACAATAGGCTGTATGTCAGCTGGGTGACGCATGATCCAGGAGACGGCTATCGCTGATGGGCTGACCCCTTTGGCTGCTGCCATGTTGTTCAGGGTCCGGTTCAGCACCGGGTACTCCTGATGTTCGAGGAAAACTTCATCCAGCAGGCCGATATGCAGGGGAGACCAGGCCTGAATCGTGATATGATGCTGCCGGCAGTGATCCAGGATCCCCTGATCCCTGTCAATGCCCGCTTCATTGCTGATGTTGACGTTTAGTCCCACATCAACCATGAGAGTGTGGGCGAGCCCAAACTGCAGCTGGTTTACGATGATCTCCTGATCAAGGAAACGGCTCAATCCTTTTACCTGATGGGTATTGTAATTGCTGACACCAAAATAACGGACCTTGCCGCTGGCATGCAGGGCGGAAAAGGCCTCCGCAATCTCTTCCGGATCAGCCAGAGCATCCGGGCGATGCAGCAGCAGAACGTCGAGATAATCTGTCTTGAGCCGCTTGAGACTGCCTTCCACTGACTGCAGAATAGAATCCCGGGAAAGATCGTAATAACCTTTCCGGATGCCGCACTTCGTCTGCAGAATCATTTGATCCCGCATTCCCGGGCTTTTTGCCAGTAACTTCCCAAAAACTTCCTCCGATCTGCCGTCACCATAGATGTCTGCATGATCAAAATAGCGAATTCCTTCCTCCAGCGCCGTACCAATGAGCGTTGCTGCCTCCCGGCTGGATAAGGGGCTGATTCGCAGACAACCCAGCGCTATTGCCGACGCTTCCATTCCTCCCCTGGCCATGCTGATGGTTTTCATCATTTCCAACGTTCCACCTCTCGATTTCCTGTCATTACATCCATTATAACAGACCTACAGCAACCCCACCTCAAGATGAACAGGCCTTCCATCCAGCGGCGGGGGGTCATCCTCCCAGTGAACGGTATACACCCTGCTCTGATATTTAATGTGTTTCATTTGATAAAACACTGCCTCCAGAGGGTGATTCTCAAAAAGTCCGGCCATAAGAAAATCATAGGCAATGGCCTTCCCGGCCACATGATTGATCAGGTGTTGTGCCCATTCGGGTTGATGATCCTTCACACACAGCAGGGCGATACTGGCATAGTTGGCCGGGATGTTTTCTGCCGGCAGATTGGGATATCCCAGGAGCTTCAGGGGAATATGCTTCAGGATCCGGTAAAGGCCTCCATAGCCGGTGATGATATACTGTTTGTCACTTTGCTGGTTCCACAGTCCACAGGCGGCAAAAATCTGTCCGGTACCATCCCGGAGGGTGTAGATATCATGTTCCGAAAGGCCTGGCAGGTTGATCCCGGCAGGGGCAACATTGGCTTTTTTCAGCTGGTCCGCATAAAAAGCCATCACCCCTGTCATGTTGCCCTGCTCCACACGGAAACCTGATACATTCTGTTTGCGCTTCACTCCTGTTCGAAAGCAGTAGACAGTGTATTCACCCACCATACGGTATGCCGGCATTCCTTTCCGCCGCTTTTCCAGCAGCCGCTGTGCCATGAGATTCTCTTTGAGAATGGTGGTGTAGAAAAGGTCCACCAGTCCCCCGGATTCCTGATAAAAGGTTTCGTAAGCACGTGCCACATGGGGCAGACGCCGCTGGTAGTCGGGATGAATCTTCAGGCCTGACAGGTAGCCTGTCTTCTTCAATTCGCCGTTGAGCCAGGCGCTTCGGATCACACAGCAGCCGACTCCACACATACGGCCGTTGTCCCTGTCCATCATCACCGGGATGATCACCTGATCGCCTTCCCGCATCAGTGACTGCACCGGGTCGGGACGCCGGGTGTAGAGGACTGAAATCTTGCCGCTGAAATCGCCGCTTTCCATAATCTCCAGAATCCGGGGGCTGTCTGCCGGAGTGGCCAGACGGTATTCAAACCGTTCATTTCGGGAACTCATCCAGATTCCTCCCTATTGGCACGTTCATCTTTTCATCAATTTCTTCCCCCAGCCGCAGGTTCATCAACCAGAAAAGCGACCACATCAGAGGGCTGGACCGCTTCATGCTGTGCAGGCCCCGGCGCAGCACAGTCCCGGGAC
>JAWSUV010000195.1:0-3718 GCA_033549305.1 Bacillota bacterium
GATGATTACGCCCACCATCCGGCGGAGATCCAGGTCACCCTGGAGGCGGCCCGCACAGTGCAGGAAGAGTCCGCCAAAAAGGCTTCGCCATATGAACCGGGTAAAACGGGGCGGATCATCTGCCTTTTCCAGCCCCACACCTATACCCGTACCCGCGCCCTGCTGCAGGACTTTGCGCACATACTGGCCCTGGCCGATCTGGTGGTGGTGACGGACATCTACGCTGCCCGGGAACCGGATGAAGGCCTGGTTCACAGCCGGGACCTGGTGGCGCTGGTGAATGAACGGGGAACCCTGGCGGTATATGCGCCGGATTACGCACTGGCGGCGAAGGCGGCGGCCAGGATGGCACAGCCGGGCGACATGGTGATTACCATGGGCGCGGGGCCGGTGAATGAAGCGGTGCCGCTGCTGACAGCGGAAATCCAAGCCGGCAATTTCCATCAGGCTGGTAAATAATGATGAAAAAATGATCCTGCAACAGCCTGGAGTCTCTCTCTTTTTTGACACCAAAAACCCGCAGAGTCATTTCAAACTGTCTCTGCGGGTTTACTCATGCAACCTGATTCAATGATGGATGCACCAAACGCATCGCGATTATGCCGCGTCGGCCTCCTCTTCCAGTTCCTCTTCCAGGTCCAGTTCCTCTTCTTCTTCCTCCAAGCCGCTCTCGCCGTTGGAGTAGATATTGATCAGCAGCCGGCGGGTTTCAAGGGCATCATGGAAGACATAGCTCAGACCGCCCTGGGTGCGGGCTTCGCCCGGAAGGCTGTAGGTGTTGAGGTTTTCCTCCGGGTCCATGCCGCGTGCCAGGTTGGCCAGGCGCATGACTTCCTGGAGTTCGGTGTCCGTGCGGACAAACCGGAAAACAGAAGCGGCCAGGGTGGGCAGGTTGCCGACGGTCATGGCTTTCTTCAGGGCGTTTTTCATAAACTGCTGCTGGGCTTCGATCCGGCCCAGGTCGCCGTTCCGGTTCATGGCGCCGGAGCCGGGGGCTGCCTGGCGGTACCGGAGAAACTTCACGGCGTCCCGACCGTTGAGGACATGGTTGCCGGCGGCAAAATCAATGACCAGGGGCGGTGTGTCGTAGGGGTCTTCGTAGTACATGCGCTGCGAGATGTAGACGGGTACGCCGCCGATGGCATCCACCACGGAAGCGGCTCCCTGGTAGGTGACGGTGATGTAATAATGCACCGGGATGTCATAGAGCAGGTCGCTGACAACGGCTTTCACCCCGTCAGCTCCGTGAGCGCTGTAGGCGGCATTGATTTTTTTCTGGCCGAGGCCGTCATATCCCACACGCGGGTAATAGGTGTCCCGGGGGATGGAGATGATGTCGATATTTTTCGTCTTCGTGTCAAAGGAGACAAACATCATGGTGTCTGTCAGCCCGCTGGCGATGCCCAGCAGCACAAAATTCACCCGTTTGCTGTCATTCACCAGGCGTTTCAGCTCATCCTGCTCAATGGGCGCATCCAGTTCCCTGGCGAACTCCTGATCCTCCAGGTCCCGTACCACGGGCACTTCCGCCTGGGGATGGTCTTCCTTCATGTAGGTATTGAAAGCGGCAAATACGCCGGTAAACAGAATGGTGAAGCTGATGAATGCCACCAGAAACACACGCAGAAACGTATTCTTCACAGTTCGTCACGTCCTATTCTTTATTTCGCTGATGAGGGGCCTGCATTACATCCTCGTGCGGTGCAAATTCATATGAAAAGCTTCCCGAATGACCAAATCAGCCTATCATTTATGACGCCCCAACCTCTAAAAGGTTGCGGGTCTTTCAGATTATACCAGAATGTGGTCAAAAAAGCTACAATCACCGGCGAATTGTCATCCAATTGTTGATTACGTAAGTATTATACCCCTCAAGCACCGGAATCCCCCCTGGAATCACCACTGCCCCTTTTCAGCTATCTGCCGTTTTTGCCTGACTCTTTATTCAAATTCACTGTTTAAAGGTTGTTTTGCCGGGTATCTTTTCCATTGAACACACATTGTCATTCATTTTTTATTTTATATCTCATTATGCAATATATCATTATGTATACCCCATCCCCTGGTTTCACCCGATGATCGAAAATGCCCCTTATGGATGGGGCCGTGGATTACCCAGACAAATGCAAACGGAGTGATGAAAATGAAACGATGGAAGAAATGGATCATAGCTGGTCTTGTTGTCCTTGTCGCAGCGGCGGGTGCCGTCTGGGCCTTCAGCAGCCGGGAAGCCGCGCCGCCTGAGCGTCTCACCCTCACGGAAACGCCGTTTGTCCAGGTGGTCAGTGCCACCGGACGTCTGGTGCCGGCCCGCACGGTGCAGGTCCAGTCGCTGGTCACCGGACGGCTGCTGACACTGCCGTACGAAGAGGGGGATCAGGTGAACACCGGCAGCGTGCTGGCCACGCTGGATGACGGAGATGCCCGGCAGCGGCTGGCTGAAAGCCGCTCCGGCCTGACACTGGCCCAGGCACGGGCCCGGTCGCTGTCCGAACTGATGGTGCCGGTGACGCAGGAAGAACTGCGGCAGCTGGCTTTGAACCGCGAACAGCTGGAGCTGACGCTCCAGCGCCAGGAAGTGCTGTACGCGCAGGGAGCCATCCCCCTGGAACCCCTGGAAGAAACCCGCAGCCAGCTGGCCCTGCTGGATTCCCGGATCCGGTCAGCAGAAGTCTCGCTGGCTTCCCGGCGCTCCGGCGGAGCGGAAGCCGCTGAAGTGGCCGCCACCGTGAACCAGGCACGGAGCAGTCTGGAAACCCTGGAGCGGGAACTGGAAAAATACACCCTGACCGCTCCCTTTGACGGGATCGTGCTGGAGCGGCTGGCGGAGCCGGGGGAACTGATGCAGCCCGGGACCGTGCTGCTGGTCCTGGCTGCGGACGACGGTTTTTATGCGGAAGTGGATCTGGACGAACGGTCCATGGGCCTGATTCAGACCGGACAGCCGGCGCGTCTCTGGCCGGAAGCCTTTCCTTCCCGGGAAGTGGCGGCCCGCGTGGCTTCCATTGCGCCCCGGGTCAACGCGGAAACCGGCACTGTCCGGGTAAGGCTGGCCCTGGAAGAACAGGCGGATTTTTTGATCCAGGACCTGACCATCCAGGCGGAAATCGAAGTGCGGGCACTGGAAAGGGCGCTGCTGCTTCCGGCGGCCTATCTCTGGCAGGAAGAACCGGCAGTGGTGCTGACAGCCGTTGACGGCGTGGTGGAAGAGCGCCGCCTGAGCCGGGTGGAATGGGTCAGCCTGAACCAGCTGCTGGTGCTCGAAGGCCTGTCACCGGGAGAAGTCGTCATTGATCCCCAGGCCGGCGTGGCCCCGGGAGATGCCGTCACCCTGCCGCCGCCGCCGGCTGAGGAAGGCGGGGGAGAACAATGAGATTTGAACTGAAAGTCGCCCTGCGCTTTCTCCGGGAAGGCCGCGGACAAACCATTTTTATTCTGCTGGGCATCGCTATCGGCGTGGCGGTGCAGGTGTTTCTGGGGACGCTCATCAACGGCCTGCAGCGAGACTTGATCAACACCACGGTAGGCAGCAGCCCTCATTTGATTTTCAGCGGGGAGGACAGCCCGGCGCTGAACTTCCGGCCGGCGGCCGACAGGAGGATCGGCGCCGCCGCTGTCGTGGAAGGCAACTTCCGGCAGGAGGATGCCACCCTGAAGGAGTGGCGGCCGCTGGTGGATCAGCTGGACCGGGAACCGGCCCTGACGGCCGTGTCTCCCG
>JAWSUV010000196.1:0-3701 GCA_033549305.1 Bacillota bacterium
GGTTGACAGGGTGTTATATAGCAGTGTAAATATGGAGGTTTTTCAACAGACCCTATTTATGGCATCTTCCATCATTTGCTGAAGCTGCCTCCATTAACAAAGACAGTCTACAACTTCTCATCGATGATTTTCAGCAACAGTCTCTTTTTCTTGTGTTCCTCAAGCAGTTTCGAATACAGTTTGTTCCACTCCGCTTCCTTGTTATGACTGCGCAAGATCTGACGAATTTCTTTCAACACCGACACAGCATGCCTGTAATTCTTTTCATTCTTCTGGTCAATGTACACACTCATTTCCCGTAAATACAAGGCAACTATCTGGTCAGGGTACTCGTTAACCAGCTCTTTGCTGAGGCAATGGTTGAGGTCCAAGTGATGCCACCTGTTCATCGCCGGTTGCTTTTCCAGGTATGCCAACACTTCTGCTTTGTTGTTATTTTCAAGGCATATCTTCATGTACTCCGACAGGTTTTTCTCATTCACCCTGTCCAGCAGCATGGTTTGGTGTTCGGACCAATCCTCCGGACGCAGTTCCGCTTTGCAGGTGCGATACCATTTTCCTACTTCTCGACTGTCGCAACATCGTACAAGCTCTACCAGCAGGTCTTTTTGGTGAAGGTAATCTCCCTTTTCCTTAAAATGGGCATACATCAGTTCAGTGATAGCATCCACATCTCGTTTTTTTGTTTTTGCCCGATTATACAGTTTCCAGAGCGTGGCTTCGTCCCCGCCGTAATGTTTAAATAGATACTGATAGAGCTCATCCAGTCGGCCCTGGCACTTTTCAAGGCCTTTCCACGCCCACCGGAGCGCTTCTTCTTTCCGTCCTCTTTCTTCGTAGTAGTCCGACAGGGACAAATAATCTGACGCGTACTCCAGGTTTTCTTTCCGGGCTTTCAAATACTTCTCATCCCGCCCTAAATCTCTATAAAAACTGGTAGCAAGACCCCGGTAATAGTTGTTGCCTATCACCGACAGGCGGTCTGCCAGGTATTCCTGCTCAATGTCTGTGTCACAAAGCTCCACAGCACAGTCTGCCAGCACATCCGTAAACCCACTGTTGTCAGAACCTATAAAGGCAAGCATTTCATCCAGGACTTTTTTACGGCATTCCCAAGCCAGGCTGCCTTCTTTTAACAGGTCCATGATCATATAAATCGTATCATAGACCATCGCCTCATCCTCTTCACTGCAACCACCGTAGGTATCTGAGCCTTCAATAAGCCCATAAACACTGCGCCAATGGTTTTCCAGCTGTTTCTCCAAAATGAGTTGCTGACTGTCCTCAAAACCGTGAGCCCGGCAATAATCCAGCAACTCTTGTTCAGCATGGCTGTTAAAACGAACCATCACTTCAATGAGTTCCATTAACTGCTTCTTTGTCATTTTTCCTATCAGACCGTTCAATGTTTTTGTGTCCATCAATGCAACCGCCCCCATGCTTACTGGAATCATAGCCTATTATAATCATCGACTATCGCCATCCCATTCTATCATTTACAACAAGCTTTTTGGATCTAAACATATGTTCAGAATATTATAAAATGATTTACCAGAATTTCATAAAATATAATGCCAGAAATTCGTAAAGCGCAATACCAGAAATTCATAAAATATACTTCTGCCCGAAAACTTGAACATAGCTTCATGTGATCATCTCGAAACCATACTGATGTCTTTCGTATAATGTATAGTCACGACTATTATATTCTTGACAATACAAATATAATACGATACATTGAATATAACAGCCATTACGGGTCTATTAACGGACCTTCTAAACGTAGGGAGGTGAAGAAATGTTTGTTGGCAGAACGAAAGAACTGGCATTTCTCAATGAATGCTACAGTAGCAACAGGGCTGAGTTTGTCGTGCTATATGGACGACGACGCATTGGTAAAACAGCATTGCTTCAGGAGTTTTCCCGGGATAAATTCAGCTTGTATTACAAAGCAGTGGAAATAACAGATCATGTGCAATTATCAAAGCTCTCGGATCATGTGTTGGAAAAATTGCCTGCTCCTGCTTACACGAAGGACTTTCCTGATTGGGAAACGCTTTTCCAATTTATCGGAGAGCAGGCGGCCAGAGCAGATAAGCTGGTTTTCATCATCGACGAGTTTCCTTATATGGTTCAGAACAACCGTGGTCTTTCATCCATTCTGCAAAAACAATGGGACATTCATTTGAAGGACAGAAACATCATGATGGTGCTATGCGGTTCATCCATGAGTTTTATGGAACGGGAAGTCTTGAGTGAGAAAAACCCGCTGTATGGGCGTACAACCGGCATCATGAAACTGGAGGAAATGGATTTTCAAAATGCCCGCCGGTTCATGGGTGACGGGGATTTTCAGCAGCATCTTACTTACTATAGCGTGTACAGTGGTGTGCCTTATTACCTGGGGATGATTAACCCTTCTGTTAATTTTCTGGAAAATTTAAGGAAAAGCGTCTTTAGTACTACTTCCGTTCTGTTTCACGAACCGGAGTTTTTATTAAAACAGGAACTGCGTGAAGTGGCCCAGTACAATGCCATAATCGAATCCGTGGCCAGCGGCGATTCCAGGCATAATGAGATACACCAAAAAACAGGTATTGAACGAACTAAACTGCCCTACTACATTGGCAACCTCCTGGACTTGGGCATTCTGAAAAAAGAGTTTCCCGTCACCATGAAGGAAAAAGAGCGGGCTAAATCAAAATCAGGATTGTACGGACTGGGAAACCATTACTTCAGGTTTTATTATGCCTTTGTCTATCCCTACCTGTCGGAAATACAAGAGGGCTTTGAAGGCATTGTTATTGAGGAAACAGTCATGCCCAGGATCGATCAGTATGTTTCCCTTGTTTTTGAACAGGTTGCCCTGGAACAGGTGCGCTTGTGGACAAAAGAAGGCCGGTTGCCCGTTTCACCTCTCCGAGTTGGACGATGGTGGGAAAAGGACAGGGAAATTGATCTCCTGGGACGTGATTTAAAGGGAAACTACCTATTTGGCGAATGCAAATGGCGCAACGAAAAAACAGGTCTTAAAACACTGGTTGCGTTAAAAAACAAAGTGAGCCTTTCTTTCCCGGATGCGAAAGAACCCTGCTACATTTTGTTTTCCAAGTCGGGCTTTACCCAATCGCTCAGAGATGAAGCTGTAAATGATGGCAATGTAGTACTGGTTGATTGTTCCGGTTCCGATTTCAGCATTCAGTAGAACCGGACACCCGCCAATCATCCCGGTGAAACACAACCAGCATAAACCGGGCCCGGGAACTGCCCACATACACATCCGCCGGGGAGGCCACAGGCGAGTCGGGCGTCACGCCGATGAGAAACACAATGTCTGACTCCAGGCCCTTGAACTTCCGGATGGTCGTGAATTTAATGCCATCCGCCCTCGGGTTTCCGCTGTCATCCAGCGGCCATTCTTCAATGTGGATCACCTCGCTAAAACTGCTGTTTTCCTTCCGGTGGGTGGACAGCACCGTGATGCGCCGGGGTTTCACCCCCTGGCTCACCAGCCGGCGAATTTCTTTCCGCGCCAGGGCCAGCTCCTCTTCCGGGGTTTTCCAGGCAAAGGTCTGCACCTCCGGCCCCTGGGTCAGCTTGTCCCGCAGCGTTAACCCGGGAATCACCTGCTGCAGCCAGCGGTTGATGTTCCGGGTGTTGCGCAGGTTCAGGGTCAGCCGGTGGCGTGAAATCGGAGAGGC
>JAWSUV010000197.1:0-3674 GCA_033549305.1 Bacillota bacterium
CCTGTCAAAAGGACTCAGTGCCCCGGTGGGAAGTATGCTGGCCGGCGAACGCTCTTTCATCCACAAAGCACGCAAACACCGTAAAATGCTTGGGGGCGGTATGCGTCAGGCAGGCATTCTGGCCGCCTGCGGCCTTGTGGCACTGGAAACCATGGTGGAACGTCTGAAGGATGACCATGACAATGCCCGTTTCCTGGCGGAGGAACTGCTTAAAACCAAACACTTTATCACTCAGCCGGAAGCCGTGAGAACCAACATCGTCAACGCGGTCCTGGACAGCGAGAAGTATGATGCCTTTGACCTGCTGAAAGTCATGGTCCGGAATGGCGTTCTGGCCAATGCCCGCAGCAAACGGCATTTCCGGTTTGTCACCCATAAAGATGTGAGCAGGGAACAAATTGTTGAAGCCGTAAGCGTTTTAAAAAGCGTCCTGACCTAATCCATTACAGGAGAGTCTCCATGGATCTATTCGATGTCATGAACAAAAACAAAATCAGGGAAGAAGCGCCTTTAGCGGACCGGATGCGGCCCCGCACAGTGGAAGAAGTGGTGGGCCAGTCCCAGCTTCTGGGCAGGGGCCGTTTTCTCCAGCGCTGCATCAGCGCCCGACGTATTCCCTCGATGATCCTCTACGGCCCTCCCGGCAGCGGCAAGACCACGCTGGCCAGGCTGCTGGCGGATGTGTCGGAAAGCTCTTTCTTTCAGCTGAGCGCCGTGATGGCCGGTGTCAAAGACATTCGGGCGGTGGTTGAAGAAGCCGATCACCTGCGCAAACATGCCGATAAAAAAGCCATCCTCTTTATTGACGAAATCCACCGGTTTTCCAAAAATCAGCAGGATGCGCTGCTGCCCCATGTAGAAAAGGGACTGCTGACCCTGATTGGCGCCACCACGGAAAACCCCTATTTTGAAGTCAACAGCGCCCTGATCTCCCGGGTCACCGTGTTAAAGCTGAACCCCCTAACGGCGGAAGATATCCGTTCACTCCTGCAGGCCAGCCTGGACGACACAGAGCGGGGCATGGGACAGCTGCCGGTGCGCATGGATCCGGACGCTTTGGATTTTCTGGCGGACACCGCCGGAGGAGACGCCCGCAGGGCCTTGAACGCCCTTGAAATTGCAGTTCTCAGCACAACGGGAGACGAGACGGGCACCATCCATGTCCGCCTGGATGACGCGAAAGAATCCATTCAGAAACGGGCTGTCCGCTACGACAAGGACGGCGATCAGCATTATGACGTCATTTCCGCCTTTATCAAAAGCATCCGCGGAAGCGATCCCGATGCCGCCCTTCACTATATGGCGAAAATGATCGCCGCCGGCGAAGACCCGGAGTTCATCGCCCGCCGGATCATCATTTCCGCTTCCGAAGATATCGGCAACGCCGATCCCCTGGGCATGTCCGTCGCCATGGCCGCCCATTACGCCGTCAAACACATCGGCCTGCCGGAAGCGCGTATTCCCCTGGCCCAGGCCGTCACCTACCTGGCCACCGCCGCCAAAAGCAATGCCGCCTACCTGGCCATCAACCGGGCCCAGGCGGATGTGGGAAAAATCACCGCCGAAGTGCCCGACCACCTGAAGGACAGCCATTACCGCGGCGCCGCGAAGATGGGCCACGGCAAGGGCTATCAGTACGCCCATGATTACCGCAATCATTACGTGCCGCAGCAGCACCTGCCGGATGCCCTCCTGGGAACCACCTATTATGAACTGACAGAGCAGGGAGCGGAAAAGCGGCGGAAAGCGTACATGGAATGGCTGAAGTTGCAGGCGAACAAGGAGTAGGCAGGAATGAATCGTGTCTCCGATAACACATGGAAGCTCTGGTCCGTATGATGGATTAGAGCTTTTTGGATCAATTGCCTGTGATTGCCTGCCTGTTTGAAATGGTATTAAAATAATAATTGCCTTCTTCTTAAACTTCCTCTGATATTCGGTTATGAAAAAAAAGTCGGGGTATATCACAGGATAAGATTATCGCAGGGAATGAAGCCAGGGTCTGCTGCAACTCGCTGCATTACCATATGGCGCTGAAAATCCTGATCACACTGCAAAGGAGCGAGGTTGAAATGACTGAAATACGTAAATGCATCATCTGCGGCGACGCATTTGAAACGGATGATCCCCATGCCGAACTATGCGCGGTTCATGCCGGGCACCCAACTCCTGCTGCAGCATGTGAATGGTTAACGCGCACCTTTGAGGGGCATTCCGGATCTGTCACTTCTGTCGCCGTCAGCCCTGACGGCCGCCAAGTGATATCCGGCAGCGGGGATAAAACCCTCAAGCTGTGGGATGCCGCCACCGGCGAGTGCCTGCGCACCTGTAAGGGCCATGAGGAGGGTGTGAATACCGTCGCCTTCAGCCCTGACGGAAGCCAGGCTCTTTCCGGGAGCGGCGGCTGGTCGTCCATCAAACTGTGGGAAGTGTCCACAGGTAAATGCCTTCAGAACTTTGAAGGCCATAAACGTGATGTGAGGTCCGTCACCTTCAGCCCCGACGGACAGCAGATAGTATCTGGGAGCAGCGACCGGACGATCAAGCTGTGGGATGTGGCCACAGGGCTTAGCGTGTCAACTTTTGAAGGGCATAAGCGGGATGTGTGGTCGGTGGCCTTTAGTCCGGACGGATCCAAGATTCTTTCCGGCAGCGGTGACAGAACCATCAAACTGTGGCATGCCGTGACAGGCAGATGCCTGCGCACGATTGAAAATCATACCGGTAATGTCACCTCTGTTACCTTCAGCCCCGACGGAAAGCGCCTTCTTTCAGGCAGCCTTGATAAAACGATCAGGATGTGGGATGCGGCCACCGGGGAATGTCTTCGAATCTTTGAAGGACATGAGGAAGGGGTGCAGTCAGTTGCCTTCAGTCATGATGGAAGACAGATTCTGTCAGGCAGCTGGGATAAGTCGCTCAAGCTGTGGGAAGTGTCAACAGGCCGCATCCTGTTCAGCTGTGATGGGCATGACAAGGCGGTGGAAGCTGTTGCCTTCAGCCCGGACAGCCGGCTGATCATTTCCGGCAGCCGTGACCAGACCATCAAGCGATGGGATGTCACACGGGCACATGACATTCTGAAAAACCGGCAAGAGCAGCTTGCGGAACCGGAGGAAACCTTTCCGGAGCCCGCACCCTCATTGGAGGAAATGATACCGGAACCCATCACAGAAATGACACCTGAGGAAGCCGTTGATGAAACGATACCGCCTTCTGCGATCCCCTCGGAAGAACCCGCGGAAAAACAGCCGGAGACTGAGCCGGCATCGATACATACGGCGCATGAACCGCTGTTTGAAAAAATAAAGAAAGTAATGGGAATGCAAGCAGCACATCCAGTCCCTGAACGGGAATCTTCCCAGGACGACAAAACTGCTGAACCCCCAACCATGGAAGCTCCTTCAGAAGACAAGGAGTCTATCCTGTCTGCAGTGGAACCTTTACCGGCAGAAAAGACCGATGAACTGCCTGAAGAGGCAGCCTACGCTGAACCAGCCTCCGAAGAGGAAGCATCCGGCGAGACAATATCCGAAGAGGAAGCATTCATCGCGGCGCTGCTGGAAGCGCTGCCCGAACCAAGGGCGGAAATAACCGGCGGTTCTTTAAAGCATAGCCTAGAGGAGCATACGAACCGGGTAAAATCAGTCGCTTTCACGCCGGACGGACTACAG
>JAWSUV010000198.1:0-3608 GCA_033549305.1 Bacillota bacterium
GGTGGGGCCGGATCACCAGGCAGCCTGTCTCTTTGTCCAACCCCCAAAACCGTCAGTGGAGGCGCTTGCCCAGCCACTTGGCCAGTGCGGTAATGGTTAGAATGGGGGGCATGCCCGGTGACCGTGGAAGGACACTGGCATCGCAGACATAGAGCCCTTTGATGCCGGTCATCAGGTGTCGGTCCACGACCCGGTCAATGGCGGCCGTGCCGCCGGGATGGCCGCCGGCTACTTTTGACACGATGATTGATTTGGGATCCACATCCGCTGCCAGCAGCAGTTCTTTTGCCCGGTAGATGCCCTGCTCCAGGATGTCCTGATCGGTGTCGGTGGGAGCCTTGGAATAGCTGCCGTCTGCATAGATCTGTCCCACACTTTCATCCGCGATTTTCACCATGATGCCCAGCAGGCTGCTGGCAGAGGTGGCGGCTCCCCGGCCGCCGGTTTCGATCATGCGGACCGGGTACGCCGCCTGGACAAAGGGCGACAGGATGAACCGTTCCTTTTTGTGAAATTCCAGGTCCACCAGGGCCATCTGCGGCTCGCTGTCCTGGACCTTCATAGGGTCCAGCCCGTACACGGTGACCAGCAGGTCAGCAAACAGCTGGTCGCCCGCCTGGTCGATCCCGGAACCTTTCAGGATCACGGGGGTGCCCAGACCGCCCGCTGCCAGCACCACGGTGTCTGCCGTTACGGTCAGTGGATTTGGATGGTGCAGCCGGACCCCTGTGGCATGACCATTCTCCACCAGCACTTTTTCCACTTCCGCCCCCAGGAGCAGCTCGGCGCCGTGATCTTCCGCTTCCTGCAGGTACTGCCGGGAAGTCCACTTGGCGCCGTAGGCACATCCCAGGGAACACTTGCCGCACCGCCGGCATTTGGCGGCGTCGATGGCTTTGGGCATGGGGTCCAGGTGATAGCCGATGGATTTTGCTGCTGCCTGGAGCTGACGGCTTTTTTCCGACAGCAGTCCCGGATCAATGGGCGCCACGCCCATTTCATGCTCGGCTGTCTGCAGTTCCTCCGACAGGTCAATGCCCACATTCCCGAGCTCTTCCTCGAGACACCGGGTCATGTTGCCTGTGGCGACCACGGTGCTTCCGCCGGCCATGAAACTGCGGTAGATTATATGACCTTCCCGGGACTTGCGTGGCATTTTGGTGGTTGGATTTCCATCAAAATACCGCAGGGCATCTTTGAATGTGCCCAGTTTTTCCTCCTTCCTCCCCTTTTCGATGACCAGCACCTTCCGGCCATCCAGGCTCAGGTCCCGTGCCAGCGCTGCGCCTCCGGCACCGGAACCCACCACAATCACATCATACGGATTCATTGTCATGCTGCCCCCTCCTTTTCCCGGGCATTGCTGCCGGTCTCCCAAAAAACAAACCAGCAGAGCAACGCATCGCTCTGCTGGTGGTGAGGCCTTCGTAACCGGCGATCTCATGAAATAAGGCTTTCGTTCATTATGTACATACCCGTGAATGGCTGTGTGTAACAGGGAATTGTGGTAAAGCCCGTCCGCTGGATGAGCCTTGGACAAACGGCGAGATTCCAATGCGCAGGTTTCTGGCAGCCAATGAACGCTGGCAGTAAACAATGCCTGCCCGGAACGCTGGCAAAAGTAGCCAACTTCGGATAAAATGGGTAGGTAAGAGCGACGGATATTGTGCGGAAGATCTATGCGGACAGTTTTTTAGCGGGATGGTCTTTTCATCCGGTCATGCGTCCGGTCCGGGTGATCCATTAACTGAGAACGGCTATTGTAGTTCAGTTCATTAAATTGGTTATCCGAATAAATGCAACAGAAGAGATGGGAGGGTGAATCATGACAGGGATTGTAAACAAGGCGAAACTGGCGGAGAACGACCGGATCAACGCGCTCCGGGCGGCCATTCAGCACCGGGCCACCTGGATGGCCCTGATGTTCCTGGAAATGGAAAAGGAAGGTTGCGACGCGGAAAAAATCACCCGGGCGGCGGTCAGAAAGACAGGCCGGATGCACGGCGAGATGTTTAAGGAGCGGATCAGGAACCCGGCGGATGTGAGAGACTTCAAGGAGGTGTTTCTCACCGACGACGGGATCAAGATTTTTGAAATGGACATCAATGCCTCTGATGAAAAGCAGGTGAACATTGATTTCAACTATTGTGCCCTGGTGGAGGCCTGGAAGCGGCTGGGCATCAGTGATGAAAAAACCGCACTGCTCTGCGACATCGCCATGGACGGCGACCGGGGCATTGCCGAGGCCATGGGCTACGAGTTTGAACTGGGCGACACCATTGCGAAGAAGTGCAAAACCTGCCAGGTGAAGTTTTACCGGAGATAACACGGCAAACAGCGGGTTGACGATAGACATCTATCAGCGGAGAACCGCTTCATCAAGCAGTGAGCCGTAACAAAAGCAGCGAGGAGAGAATTCATTATGAACATTTTAGTCACCGGCGGTGCCGGCTTTATCGGGTCCCACACCTGTGTCAGCCTGCTGGAAGCAGGACACGAAGTGGTGGTGGCGGATAACCTGTGCAACAGCGAGCGCAGCGTGATCGAGCGGGTGGAAACCATCAGTGGGAAACAGATGACCTTCGTGAAGATGGATGTGACCGAAGCGGTGACTGTGGAAAAGCTGTTTGCTGCCCATGATTTTGACGGGGTGATCCACTTTGCCGGTCTGAAGGCGGTAGGTGAGTCGGTGGAAAAGCCCCTGGAATACTATTATAACAACACTGTCAGTACCATGGTGCTGGCCAACGCCTGCCTGCGTCACGGGGTGGGCCGGTTTGTGTTCAGCTCCTCCGCCACGGTGTACGGGGAGAATGAAGTGCCCTTTGTGGAAACCATGCCACGAGGGGAGACCACCAATCCCTACGGCGAAACGAAAGCGATCAGTGAACGAATTCTCATGGATACAGCCCAGGTGAATCCTGGTTTTTCCGTAGCCTTGCTGCGGTATTTCAACCCGGTGGGGGCCCATGAAAGCGGCCTCATCGGGGAAAACCCTTCGGGCATTCCCAACAACCTGATGCCCTTTGTCACCCAGGTGGCCAAAGGGATCCGGGAGAAGCTGATGGTGTTCGGCGACGACTATCCCACGGTGGACGGCTCCGGTGTGCGGGATTACATCCATGTGATGGACCTGGCGGAAGGCCATGTGGCCGCCCTGGACCGCCTGGCGGAAGACGTCCGGATCTATAACCTGGGCACCGGCCAGGGTACCAGTGTCCTGCAGCTCGTTCATACCTTTGAGGAAGCCACGGGGGTGACCATTCCCTATGAAATTACTGGGCGGCGCGCCGGGGATATTGCCGTTTCCTATGCGGACGCCACCAAGGCTGAGCGGGAACTGAACTGGCGGACAAAACGCGATTTGGCGGCCATGTGCCGGGACGCCTGGCGCTTTCAGCAGTCGCTGTAACGGGATGACATGTCTCTACCACTTTCATCTCGGGTATGCTGCAACCATTACTTTCAATACACCCCCCGTTTGTGGCACAGTAGATTTTCTGCTGCCCTGAAACGGTCATTGACTGGCCGGAGAGACACTCCAAAAGCTTATCCCATCTTTCGACTAAAAATCCCAAAGAGGTTGCAATAAGCCAAACCTCAAAAAA
>JAWSUV010000199.1:0-3536 GCA_033549305.1 Bacillota bacterium
GCTCCGGATCCCTGACCAGTTCCCAGAGCTCCGATTCCGAAACATCGGAGGCAATCAGCCGGTGGTTCTTCACCACATCCACTCCCAGCAGCGTTCCACTCAGTTCCAGCGCATCCATGATGGCCTTGGTCGTGGTGCCGGGACCAACAATGTACAGGGTGTTATCCTCTATCCTGTTGAGAATGTGGCCCACCACACCCATGAGTTCGTCCCGCTCAGCGGCTGCCGGTGATTTGGTATGCTGCATCCGTTCACCCACATCCGGCACTTTCATATACCCATAGAGTCTGGCACTGAGACGGCCCTGCCGGAACAGTTCCTCGTCGATGTCCATCACCTCCGCCAGATGATAATCATCCACCAGCCCCGCCAGATAATCCCTGGCCGCCAGGCCGGCGTTTCGGGCGTTGGTAGCGTAAACCGCCGAATGAATCTTGACACCGGCCGGAATCCCGATCACGGGTACGCTGTCACCAATGGCTTCATAAATGTTTCGGGCCGTGCCGTCGCCGCCGGCAAAAAGGATCAGTGCCACTCCGGCTGCCCGCAGAAGACGCGCGGCATTAATGGTATCCTGAGCGGTGGTCCGGGCTGACGCAGGATTTCCCACCACATTGGCTGAAAAGCCCAGCGCCTTCAACTGATTTTCGCCCATTTCACCGCCATAGGTATGGACTTCCATGCCGTCTTTCAGGTCCAGCAGCTGAGCCAGTGCATAACCGGCCCGCTGCGAAGATTCCGGCTTGGCACCCATCGCCAGCGCTTTATCCACCACATCATTACCGTCACTGCCCTTCAGCCCCACCCGTCCGCCTAATCCGGCAATGGGATTGATGATGATTCCCAGGGATTTTTTTCCGTCATCCATCCGCAGTCACCTTCCTTTGTGTTATCGTGCTTTCGTATCACATGCCGTCGGCATGGAGCATTTCCTGTTTCCTTTCATGTGTACCCTCAATCACCGCCATTATACCATCACCAAGGCAAATGAAGCTCTTGACGTCGCGGCAGGCGTAAAAAGAGAGCCGGGCATGATCTGCCGGCCCTCTTCCCAGGGAGTCGTGACTCCGTTTTTTATCAGGTGATTTCCTTCATTTCAGCTCATTGTGTGGGATCTGCCACCGAACCGGTGAAGAGTACTTCGTTCGTCTCCTGATCATGGATCAGGAAAATGAACGGTCGGTCCACCTTCATCTGGAAGGGTTCCG
The DNA here is from genome assembly GCA_033549305.1 of Bacillota bacterium. Classification (GTDB taxonomy): domain Bacteria; phylum Bacillota; class Clostridia; order Peptostreptococcales; family Tindalliaceae; genus Anoxynatronum. Next base: position 1,209 of record JAWSUV010000199.1, read on the forward strand.
TGGGCGGAGCGGAGGTGACGGCAATTTCCACGGAGGTAGCCGCTGCGGCTTCCGAGCCTTCCTCGTCCACTGTGATAAAGGCTTTGTGTTTCACCTCACTGATGAACAGCCGGAGTCCTTCATCCCGCGGGATCATGCCGAAGAAGTCAGCCCTGCCCTCATCAAAGGCAATGTCCATCCCCAGCTCTTCCAGCGCCTGGTTGAGTGTTTTTTCATATTCCATGGTGAAACGGGGCAGCCACAGCTGACCTTCCCGGCTGCGGAGTTCCCAGCGCCACTCGTTCCAGCTGGCGGCGTCCAGTTCCATTGCCACATCAACAACCGAAGTGCCTTCCGCTGGCAGAAAGACGATCATGGCCAGCCGCTCATCCTTGCCGTAAGGCAGCCGGACTGCCTGAAAGGCGCCTACTTTTTCTGCGTACCGGAATTCGCTGGAGCGGTACATGAAAGGAACCTCATTGATTTCTCCGTCTGGTCCATGGAAGACGTCCTTCACTGTATTGTCCGGGTTAAAGGGCACCGTCCAGTCCCCCTGGAAGTAAATCGCGTTGACCAGGAACAGGATGGTCTGGGCATCGATGGGCGGTTCCACAATGTCTTCAATCAGCCCGCCGGTTCTGTCCTTCACCCATGCGTTGATGGTGGCGGCGGCTTCCGGATCATCAAAATTCAGGGCCTGCACCATGGCGTCGTAATGCGACTGGTTGCGCTCCACAAAGGCAGGATCCAGTTCTTCGCCTTCCCGCACCCACAGGGAGTTGGCGATGTTCAGCGTTACTTCCGGATCCGCTTCCTGAAGCAGATACAGGCGTGCCAGGTTGTTGGCGTTAAAGCGCTCCAGGTCCACCGCCGGTACTCCCAGCACTTCGGCCATGGCATCGAAGGTATCCCCCCGGGCCCCATTGAGAGTCATGGCCAGGGCAGTGTAAATGCTGGTGGGTGAAATCATGGTGTTTTGTCCGTCTTCCACCAGATTCCGGAAAAGAGCGAACCCAAACTCATTGGAAGCATTGGCCATTTCCGCATCAAACGCTTCCAGCACTTCTGCCGGCGGTTCCGGAATCTCCATTCCCCTGCCGGTAACCTCCACATTCTCACTGCAGCCGGTCAGGGCCAGGCTGACGGCAATGATGAGAATCAGCACACATACTTTAATCGAACAGCGTTTCATGAGTCTTTCCCTCCCTGTTTTCTCCCATCTCTTTTTTAGCAAATGCCTTTACCTGTCTCCATTTTCTTTCCTCGCTTATGAAGACGCGGCAGGGTCCAAAAGGTTGCCCCGGTACATCAGTCACCCGCACGTGCCCGTCGATACACAAAAAACCCGCTTTCTGGCACAAAGCGGGCGGTGTGTTCCTTATAAAATAGTGATATGCTCCCCGGATCACCTATACCGAAAGGATGATGGCTAAAGGGAGCATATCAGTGAGAAGGGGAGAGAGATCAGGGTTGCTCCTGAGAATCAGTGGCCTTCTTCATTGATAAACTGAAGAACTCGTTTTTTAATCTGGGCTCTGACCATTCGTGTCTTTTCCAGTTTTTCTTCCTGTGTGCCGGTAAAATCACTGGGATCGTCAAAGCTCCAGTTTTGTCTGATCACTGCGCCGGGAAAAATCGGACATTTTTCTGACCGATTTGCATCACAGACGGTGATGACGTAGGCGTAAAGACGGCCTTGCCTGAAAAAATCAAAGACGCTGTCAACCGGGTTTCCGGAAATGTCAAAGCCGGCTTCCCGCATCACTTCCACCACCACCGGATTAAGGTTGCCCGGCTCGAGACCGGCACTTTCGGCTTCAAAATGATTGTGCCCGTAATGGTTGAGAAAAGCTTCCGCCATCTGGCTGCGAGCCGAATTGTGCACACAGATAAAGAGTACTTTTTTCTTTCTCATTCACTTACCGCCTCTCCTGTTAACCGTTCCCATGGACGCTCTGCTGTGTGTCCACTGGCTGTCACAAGGTTACCATTCGTATGTGCATTCCGTATGAAGAACACGTCAATGTTGTGTAAAGAACCGGTCTGCTTTACACAAACATTACTATCTGTTAACATGACCATCAACAGGTCGTTTCCGCCTTATCGTATACTGAAGATAAACATACTGATCCGCAAAATGATTGATTCATGGAGGGATTGAACATGACTATTCAACAAATGACCATCGGCATCGATATAGATGCTACGCTAACAGAAGCCTATTACTGGCTTCCCTGGGCCAACGCACATTTCCACCGCAACCTGAAACCGGAAGATGCGACAGAGTATGATATCCACCGGGTGCTGGGCATTTCTGAAGAAGCGTACCTGGCCTTTTATGAGCAGTAC
>JAWSUV010000200.1:0-3508 GCA_033549305.1 Bacillota bacterium
GACCTGCAGCGCTTTTTTGATACCAAACCCCCGGTGGATTATATTATGGAAGAATTTATTGAAGGTGAGATCCATACCTTTGACGGCCTCACCGATCAGGAGGGCCGTGTCGTTTTCATGAACACCTTTATTTTTGATAAAGGGGTCATGGAAACTGTCAATGATGATCTGGACATGTTCTACTACAGCCTCAGGAAAATTCCGGAAGATCTCAAGAACTTCGGGTTGCGCTCCGTGGAAGCGTTCGGGTTGAAGGAACGTTTTTTTCACATCGAGTTTTTCCGCACCGCTGCCGGCAAAGTCATTGCTCTCGAAATCAACATGCGCCCTCCCGGCGGGTGGTCCATGGATCTGTTCAACTATGCCAATGAAGCGGATTTGTATGACGAATATGCCCGGCTGGTCACGGAAAACCAGTTTAATGCGCCTTTGGAGCGGCCTTATTATGTTGCCTATACCGGTCTCAAACTGCGGGAGCATGTCCACCATATACAACATCAGGAAGACATACTGGCGGGATACGGCGATCTGATCATACAGCACGGCCCCATTGAATCAGTTTTCGCCGCTGCCATCGGTGATTATGCCTATGTGCTGCGCTCTCCTGAACTGGAAACCCTCAAGGAAGCGGCCGCTTTTATTCTGCAAAGAGCTTAGTATTAATGTTCCTCACGAATCCATGCCGGACGGCATGCCTTTCGAAACGCATTTCCATAAGGATAAGGCTGTTGCTGTATTCAGCAATGTCTTTCTTGAATTGAGACAGGGGGTTTTATTGATGAATATTCAATACCATCGCTTTTATAGTCACCGGATTGGCCGGGACATGGAATTCAAGTCCTATGGTCATGCAGGTAAACCTGTAGTGGTGTTTCCATCTTCAGGCGGACGTTTTTACGAATACGAAGATTTTCAGATGGTGGAAGCCTGCCTGCCTTTCGTTGAGCAGGGGCTTGTCCGTCTTTATACTCCCGACAGCATTGACTACGAAGCCTGGCTGGATCAGGGAAAATCTCCCGGTGACCGGGCACGGCGCCACAATGATTATGATGCGTATATTGTGGATGAACTGGCCCCTTACATCCGGGAAGATTCCGGTTATCTGGGCGGTTTTATTGCCACCGGATGCAGTATGGGAGGCTATCAGTCCGCGAATTCCTTTTTTCGTCATCCTGATGTGTTCGACACACTGATTGCCCTCAGCGGTATCTATGATGCCCGCTTCTTCGTGGGAGAGGCGCTGGGCGACAGGGATGTCTATCTGAATTCTCCGGTAGATTACCTGGCTGGGATGGATGACCCCTGGTACCTGGACCGGTACCGGAACAACAATATCATTATCTGCACCGGCCTGGGTGCCTGGGAGGAAGAATCTATCCGTGATACCCGTCGCATGGAATGGGTGCTGGCGGAAAAAAACGTGCCTGCCTGGATTGACTACTGGGGTCACGATGTCAACCATGACTGGCCGTGGTGGCGGGTCCAGATGGCATATTTTCTGGATCAGCTTCACCAGCAGGGAAAGCTCTGATTCCTGGACCAAATGGCCGCAAACAGTTCCTTAAGGACTTTGTGATTAAGTAACGATCTCTGAGTCATCTCTTGCTAAAAAGCTTCTATTTCCATGTGAATGGGTATAGAAGCTTTTTCATTAACCATGCCTGTCAGGCGATTGACCGCCGTATAGGCTGATGTTTAGACTGCCTGTCAGGCAACCGTTCCACGCTTTCCGGAGTAGTTTTCGTATTCTTTTTCCTCCATGATCCCTGCCAGGATTTCCACCAGCTGATACACCTCGGTAAAAGAGGTGTATAACGCTATGGGAGCCAGCCGGATGACATTGGGAGCACGGAAGTCCGGCAGCACGCCATTATCTTTCAGTGCCTGGTTGATCCGTACGGCTTCCGGATGTTCCAGGGCCACATGGCCTCCCCGGCGGCTTTCCTCCCGGGGATTGCCGATCGCAAACCCGTGCACCGACAGCCTTTCGTCGATGAGATCCATGAGGTAGCCGGTGAGCTTCAGGGATTTCTTCCGAATCGCCGCCATGCCCACTTCATTGAACAATTCCAGAGACCCTTCCAGGGGAGCCATGCTGAAAATATTTTGAGTGCCTGTCTGCCAGCCGCCGGCATGTGCCAGGGGTTCAAAATGGTTCAGCAGGTCGAATTGCTTGTCTTTCACATAACCCTGCCAGCCCGCCAGTCCCGGGGCTTTTCCGAAATGGCGTTTGTTCAGGTACAGAGCGGCACTGGCTCCCGGACCGCCGTTCAGGTACTTGTAGGTGCACCAGACGGCAAAATCCACATCCCATTTGGCGAATTCATGGTGTGTGGCGCCAACACCGTGGCAGCAGTCAAAGCCAATAATGACACCCCTTTCATGCGCTGACCTGGTGAGACGTTCCACATCCAGCAGCTGCCCGCTGCGGTACAGAACGGAAGGAAATACCGCCATGGCCACATCCGCTGTCATGGCTTCAATCAACCGTTCCTCTTCCAGTGTTTTACCATCCAGGCTTTTCACTTCCTTCATCGCTGCTGCAGGCTCCAGGTCTTTGAGTCGGATCTGGCTCTCAATGGCATAGCGGCTGGTGGGAAACGTGAGGTCATCCACGAGTATCTTATACCGATCTGCTGTGGGCTTATAAAACGTGGCAATCATGGAATGCAAGTTCAACGTAGTGTTGGCTGTGATCGTCACTTCCTCCGGCGAAGCTCCCACCAGGGGCGCCATCATAGAAGCCAGGTGATCCTGGTAGAGAAACAGCTGGGGTTTTGTTTTTGTCCAGCAATCAATGCCCATCCGCTTCACATCTTCCAGCACCCGAAACAGCGCCGCTTCGCCTGCTTTTGGGAACAGTCCAAGGGAATTGCCGTCCATGTAAATCACAGCTTCGTTGAGAAAAAAACGTTTTCTGATTTCTTTTAACGGATCCTGCGCGTCCAGCTCCTCTGCATATGCCCTTCCATTTTTCATGTAAATCATCCTCCTTCCGGTCACATCGCACCACCCAAAAAAACACATTTTCCCAGACATATGTTTCCGCCAAGCTGCCTGCAATCATGTTTGACAGCGGCTTCTTCCTCCAAGCAATCCCTGGGAGCAGGATTGCCTTATGCTTCCCACCATGCCTGCGACGACTTGCTGCATCTATTGTAACACTTATGAACTGGAACTTTTGACTGATTTTCAAAATAAATGAAAAGTTTATATTATCCTGTTATCGATTTTCATGAAAGGGTATTTAAACATACACGGGGCATTCAGGTAAATGTGTCCGGTTGTTTTATGAATCGATTTTGGTATTTTGGTGATCGATTAATCTTTAACGGATAGGCATGCAAAGAATCAGGGAGGTGAAAGCCCACTATTCACAAAGCACTCAACAGGCAGCTGATGTGTATGCATAAGGGACAGACAGCGCACGAAAAAGCGGTCATTCACACAAACGGTAGCCTCTCGGAAACCCAAGCCAAAAGCCTGGGTCCATAGGCCCACAAACCAC
>JAWSUV010000201.1:0-3503 GCA_033549305.1 Bacillota bacterium
ACTGTCTTAATATTTTCTACTTCTTCATCGGAGATCTCCAGATTAAACTCTTCTTCCAGGGACATGACAAGTTCCACGATATCCAAGGAATCCGCATCTAAGTCATCAAATGAGGTTTCTTTGGCAACATCCGCTTCATCCACGCCCAGTTGTTCACAAATAAGTCCTTTAATTTTAGCAAAAACATCCATCATCTTTCACCTCCTTCCATTAATCATAGTAAGTAAATCTCAAGGAAAAGTCAAATTCTTAACAGTTTAGGTTACTGCATGACCAGTCCACCGTCGATGGCAAGTACCTGCCCTGTAATATAGCAAGCCAATTCTGATGCCAGAAATACCACAGCATTCGCCACATCATCAGGCGTACCGGTTCGGCCCAAGGGGATTTGCTTTTCAATATTCTCTTTAACATCCTCGGGGAGTACAGCTGTCATTTCCGTATTAATATAACCGGGCGCAACCGCGTTTACGGTAATCTGCCGTCCGGCTAGTTCCTTGGCCAATGACTTTGTCAGTCCTATTAATCCTGCTTTGGCCGCGGCATAGTTTGCCTGCCCGCTGCCCCCGGTTAAGCCTATTACGGATGAAAGATTGATAATCCGACCGCCCGACTTCTGTTTTAGCAGCGGTCTCATAACAGCTTTCACACAGTTGTATGCACCTGTAAGATTTGTATCCAAGACAGCTTGCCATTCATCCGGCTTCATACGCGCAACAATGTTATCACGGGTAATTCCCGCATTATTAATTAGTATATCAACTTTGCCGAAATTATCAAGAGTGGCCCGAACCAGTTTTTCACAATCTTGAGCCTGCGCCACATCAGCCTGAAAAATCATGCCGCGTCCGCCGGCTGCTTCTACCTCAGCCAGTGTTTCCAGTGCGGCAGTCTCGTTTGCGGTGTAGTTAATCACAGTAGCCGCCCCTTCACGGGCCAAGGCTACGGCTACGGCACGGCCAATCCCCCGGGATGCACCGGTAACCACAGCAACTTTACCGTCCAACAGCATGTTGCCCACCTTCTTCCGAGCCAAGTACGGCCAGTACTTTCTCCAATGTCCTGACATCCTCAACTTGGTGAACCCAGACATTGGGATTAATTTTCTTCATCAAGCCGGTTAATGATTTACCGGGACCCACTTCCACAAACGTATCGAATCCATCGCGAATCAACGTTTCCACTGAATCCTGCCACATCACCGCATGGCTGACTTGCCGCACAAGCGCATTACAGATCTGTCCAGGTTCATCGATATAGTCTGCGGAAATATTAGCCACAACGGGGAGCTCAGCTTTTGTAATGCTTATACGTTCAAGTTCCTGTTGCAAAAGCGGCTCCACACTTCTAAGCAGGCTACAGTGGAAGGAGACGCTGACTGGCAGCTCAACTGTCCGCTTTGCCCCCAGTTCTTTAGCAATATCACAGGCACGCCGGATAGCAGCCACTTCACCGGCCACCACAATTTGGTCCGGTGAGTTGTAATTTGCCGGTTCCACCACGCCTTCCGCAGATGCCAGACGACAGGCCTCAAGAACTTTATCACGGGCTAACCCCAAAATCGCTGCCATTCCACCTATTCCGGGGGGAACGGCCTCCTGCATAAACCTGCCTCGTTTCTGCACGATAGGTAACACATCTGCATAGAGCAGGGAGCCCGCAGCAATCAGCGCCGAATATTCTCCCAGACTCAGACCAGCAACCCCTTCTGCTGCCACACCATGCTGCCTCAGCACTTCCAGGCACGCCACGCTGGTGGTAACAATAGCGGGCTGAGTCACTTCCGTCAGTTTTAGATCTTCTTCACTGCCATAAAACACGGTGTCAGTAAGTTTCATCTTCAGAATTTCATCAGCTTGAGCGAATACGCGGCGTGCAACATCAAAGTTCTCAGCCATATCTCGCCCCATACCTACGTATTGTGCTCCCTGTCCGGGAAAAATGAAGGCTATTTTACCCATATTGTTCACCTTGTATAATGAACTCGTAGTCAGGCTACAGGTTCATTACCCTTTCGTAAAATTACTGTATAATCGACATAGTGTTGTGGATTGGTAGTATCACCTACAGCTTGACTGTTCCATTGAGGCTCCAACCACATCTCTATGTCTTTTTGTTTATTAGTTAGATAACGCTTTGACGTTTTATCTCGGGCAAGGATACATGACATGGATGTATGTGGGCCACGACCAAATCATGAAAGGATGTGTTCTTATGATTTATGTTGGCATCGATGTCGCCAAAGAAAAACACGACTGCTTCATCGTCTCTTCTGATGGCGAAATCATCAAAGATGTCTTCACAATCCAAAACAATTTGGATGGATTTAACCTGCTGCGGTCCTCGATTCCTGATGTCCCTAAAGACGAAATAAGAGTGGGGTTAGAAGCTACTGGCCACTATAGCATGAACCTCATGAGGTTTATCATCGAGAACCAACTACCCCTAGTTGTTCTTAATCCGTTACAAACGAACCTTTTCAGAAAAGCTCATACGCTTAGAAAAAGCAAAACGGACAAGATCGACGCCAAACTCATTGCTCTTATGCTACAGTCAGGTAACTTCAAACTCCACTCAGATGAATCATATCATCTAAAGGAACTGAAGTCACTAACCAGGCATAAATCGAGAATCAAGGAAAACCTTTCAAGGTATAAGCTTTCTCTTAACAGAATCTTGGACATCATGTTCCCGGAGCTCTCCTCCGTGGTATATTCACTCAATCAGAAGTCCACACATGAACTGCTCAAAGCCTTCCCATCCAAGAATGCCATCGCTTCAGCCCATCTGACAAAGCTTACAAATCTTCTTCGTAAAACTTCTAGAGGTAAATATGGCAAAGAAAAGGCAATTCTCATCAAAGAAACTGCATCCAGGTCCATCGGTTCCGATAGCCGGGCCCTATCTTTCGAGCTGTCACAAATCCTTACTCTCATAGAAATGTATTCTGCCGAGATACATAAGATCGACTGTGAAATCAAGGCGATTATGGATGAGATGCAAAGCCCTATCCTTTCAGTTCCCGGCATATCCTATGGTCTTGGGTCGGTTGTTCTGGCAGAAATAGGCGATATATCCAAGTTTGATTCCCCGGCCAAACTCTTGGCTTTTGCCGGTCTTGAACCATCCACTTACGAGTCCGGCAAATTTATCGCTGCCGGAATGAAAATGGTCAAAAGGGGCTCTCCTTACCTCAGATGGGCTCTTCTTGAAGCAGCCAGGCTTGTTGCCATGAGGGATCCTGTTTTCAAAGAGTATTATCACAAGAAAAAGTCTGAAGGAAAACACCACTATGTTGCCAACTCACATGTCGCCAAAAAGCTCGTTCGCGTTCTTCACTATTTGCTGACCAACCATCTGAATTTTGTACCCCAAGGGTAATAAACAATTCCATATTTTTTTAGAAGTAGCCTTGCCTACTTCTATTTGCTGTACGCGTTTTTCTAACCGAATCTTATTTATCCACTTAAAAAAATACTCTTGACTCCATATAGTTAGTCTCA
>JAWSUV010000202.1:0-3463 GCA_033549305.1 Bacillota bacterium
TCAAGGGTATAAAGGACGCTGTAGACTAAAAACCAACCCCAAAATCAGCTTTTCCACTTATATTTTTCATATCACAGGGGTTGTGAGGGAAAAATCACTAATTTTTGCAGTAGAATCAGGGTTAGATTTAATTCAATAAAAATACCGCGTTACCATTCACATGGCAGTGCGATTTGAAACACTTAGTTCACAGGTACGTTGCCATACCTGTTAAAACCACCTCCTTCTTAATGATTTGTGTATTTAATCAGACAAGCCTTAAGCTGTCTGCAACATAGCGTTTTTAATCATGTGCTTTACGATTCCAGGACTTTCTTTTTCTGCAAATACTCTTCCTCAGACAATTCTCCATTGACATACCGGATCTTTAATCGTTCCAGGGCATCCTTCGAGGTGTCCTTTTTGGTGCCTTTTTTAATAACAAGTACCGACAGTACCACAGCGGCTAATACAATAGCTACCAGCATCAGTACACCCCAACCTCCATACAGATACCTGCCAAAGAACCAGAAGCAGTGGTCAGTACCACCGAAACCTCTTGTGAACATAGTAAAACCTCCTCTAATCTTTCCGTTAATCCCTCAGTGTTTTCAGCATGTGCTGGTAAGTTTCAGTGTCGATTTCGCCATTCACATAGCGTTCTTTCAATTTATCTTCAGCACTCTGCTGATTGCCAGACCGTGTGCTTTCGTCACGGTGGGTGTACAGATAATAGATGCCAAAACCGATGATTATCCAAAACAGAAACATCATAGTATAACGCCTCCTTTTCATAAGATCAATGCGAATACCTTATAAACATCGTAACATGCAAATGTGATGGAAATGTGTATTTGCAAAGGTTTGAACCTGTATTATTTCCAACAGCAGCTGTAGCATATGCCACAACTATTGGCAGCTGGTTCCTCTTTGTCAACACAGCCAAACACTCTTTACGTCTTGGTTTGCGCCCTGCATGCCTACAGTGCAGCTGTTGCGGGTAAGAAAGGTGATGCACATGCCAAGGATGTTTAATGCTACACCAATAATGATTGCATAAACCATGCCAAGTTTTAAAAAAATGACAGCCTATAAAAGACTGTCATTTGCTGATCCCGTGTTTATCCATGCGGTACATTAAGGTGTGGCGGCTAATGCTCAAAAGCTGGGCTGCTTTGGTTTGGTTGTTGCCGGTTTTTTCCAAAGCCTGCAGTATCAGGTCTTTTTCCAGGTCATCCAGGGACACGCCTTCTTCAGGCAAGTGGATTCTTCGGTCTTTTATAGCCTCTGTGTCGCCGGAATGTGGTAAATCAACCTCCTGAACATCATCAGTGGGAGACAAAATCACCAGGCGTTCAATAACGTTTTCCAGCTCCCGCACATTGCCTTTCCAGGGATGGTTCACCAGTTGTTCCATGGCCTCAGGGGAAAGAGCCATGTTTTTCCGGCCCATTTCATTGCAATAAACCTTCAGAAAATGGTTCACAAAGGCGGGGATGTCTTCCTTCCGTTCCCGCAGGGGTGGTATGTGCAGGGGAATGACGTTGAGCCGGTAATACAGGTCTTCCCGAAAGGTGCCTTCCTCCGTCATCTCCTTTAACTGGCGGTTGGTGGCGGCAATGACCCGGGCGTTCACCGCAACTGTCTCTGATCCACCAACCCGTTCAATTTCCTTGTCCTGCAACACACGGAGCAGTTTTACCTGCATGGATAAATTCAGTTCGCCAATTTCATCCAGCAAAATGGTGCCTCCCCGGGCACGTTCAAATTTACCGATTTTTCGGCTCGTGGCACCGGTAAAAGCCCCTTTTTCATGGCCAAAAAGTTCGCTTTCGATCAGAGTTTCGGGAATGGCCCCGCAGTTTACCTTGATGAAAGGCTTGTCCCGCCGGGGGCTGTTGTGGTGAATCAGGTGGGCCACAATTTCTTTACCCGTGCCGCTTTCGCCCTGTATCAATATGGTGGCAGGGGTGGCGGCCGCCCGCTCCACCATGGTCATCAGCTCTTTCATGGGCTGGCTGTTGCCAATGACCACATTGCCGGTTTCGAAGGCGGTGGTTTCTTTCAGGTAGGTGACCTGTTCCTCCAGTTCGCTGACATGCAGGGCCTTGCGTATTTGCACTTTCAATTCTTCCACGTCGAAGGGTTTTGACAGGTAATCCATGGCCCCCAGTTTCATGGCTTCAATGGCGGTTTCCATGGTGCCGTGGGCGGTGAGCATGAGGATGGGGGTGGTGGCGTTGGTTTTTCGGATGTGTGTCAGTGCTTCCATACCGTCCATCACCGGCATCTTCAGGTCCAGCAGCATCACATCCGGTCGGAATCGTTCAAAGGTTTCTATGCCTTCCTGACCGTTGGAAGCCTCATGAATTTCGTAACCTTCTTTTTCCAGGGCCCGGCTGATGGCCCAGCGCATGTTTTTTTCATCATCCACAACGAGTATTTTAGGTTTCATGTTGTGACTCCTCAATCCTGGACTGGGCCAGGGGCAGGTGAAGGGCAAAGGTGGTACCTTTTCCCGGCTGGCTGCTTACATCAATGGTTCCCCTGTGTTCTTCAATGATCCGGTGGGTGACGGAGAGGCCTAACCCGGTGCCGCCGTCTTTGGTGGTGAAAAAGGGGTCGAAAATATGGGGCAGGTTCTTTTGGTCGATGCCCTTGCCCTGGTCCGCGATGGTGATCAGGGCAAAGCTGTCACTTGCCTGTTCCAGTGAAAGGGTCAGGGTGCCGCCCTGTTCCATGGACTGAATGCCGTTGAGCATCAGGTTCATCACTGCCTGTTTCAGCCTGTCGGCATCGGCCTGCAGCGGCGGCACAGGCTGAAGCCGGCTAAGGATCTCCACCTGGTGCTGTTTGGCCAAAGAACGCAGGATGGTCAGCAAATCCCGCAGCACCAGCTCCCCGTCAGTGGGCTTCAAATGCAGGGGTTCCGGCCGGGCAAAGTCCAGCATGCCTTTGATCACCTTGTTGGCACGGTCGGTTTCGCTTTCAATGATGTTCAGGCCTTCTGCCAGGGAATCTTCCCCGGCTTCCAGGGCCTCCTGATGAAGGGTTTGGCTGATGGTTTTAATGATGCCCAGGGGGTTTCTGATTTCGTGGGCAATGCCGGAGGCCAGCTGGCCCAAAGAGGCCAACCGTTCACTCTGGCGCAGTTTTTTCTCCAGGAGGTCCATTTTCATCAATTGTGATAGCTGACGTTGCAGCTGTAACTCACGGCGATGAGATTCTTCCGCCAGATAACCGGTGATGACACCCACCACCATAAACATGCCCGCTTCCAGCAGCTGGTTGATCACGGTAACGTCCAAACGGCCAAAATACAGGAGCAAGTGAGGGGCATAGAGAAGCATCACCAGGGCAGAAGCAATAAACCCGCCCCGCAGCCTAAAATGGAAAGCAGCCAGGATGATGGGGATGTAATACAGCCGCCGGTAAAAATCGTGCATGGACCAGGGGCTGGTGGTGGTGCTGTAGTGAAGCCCGG
>JAWSUV010000203.1:0-3459 GCA_033549305.1 Bacillota bacterium
CGTCGGTTTGTGTATCAAGAGTTTTTTCAATCCTTTCACCGGCGGGTCCATCTGTGCGATGGTCTCGATGCAGAACTCCGCCCTATTCAGACATTCTTCCAGTTGAGAGATCCTGTGTGAATCCGCTGCAGAGGTCACTTCAGGAAATGCTTCCTTCACCGCCGGGTTTCGAAAGTCGATCAACTCCAAACCGCTGAATTTTTGAAGCTCAGTCAGCAGCATGTCCTGATGGGAAGCCATGCAGTAGATCACTATTTTCTTCATCGCGACAATGCCCATTTCAGGTCACGACCCTTTCCACCACCCATTTGACTGCTGCATTAAGTGTCGATCGATCCATCTGCTGAATGTGCCGGACTTCATTATGCCCTTTTTCCAGCAGGGGTTGAACCTCAGCCTGCACTGCCAGTTCAGCCTCTGCAGTCAGGCGTTCAATTTCAGTGTCTGTCTCAGAAGACAGCCGCTGAAAAAGAGCCTGAGCGGCAGCTTCCGCAGCTTTTCGCCGGCCGGAAGCCTCCAGGTTTGCTTCTTTGATTCGTTGTGTCGCTGCTGTTTCAGCCTCCCGGATGCGGTTCAATGATGCCTGTGTCATTTCCAATCGCCACCTCCTGCCGTGAGCGTGTGATCCAGCCGATATCATGTGGAGCCTGAAGCAAGCCACCTCCCTGATCAGGCTGTAACGGCCAATAAAAAAACCGACCCTAACACATGGTCGGTTACGCTATTGGCTCCTTCCGGATTAAAGCGTCCATCTATGCCCGGAATTCATTGCACCCAGGATATTCATTGTACTTTTACCCAGATCGTTAAATGATACACACATAGATGCGGTGTCCTGCATTGTTTTTTGTTCATGAAGAAAGAAATAATCAAATCCAACCTGGCAAGTCCCAGAAACATACTGACAAAGGCAGATGGCCGGTTTTTTTAGTGCCATTATTCACTGCATGTGGTACAATTATTTCGACCATCAAGATGGTCTCATGCAAACCATTCACTTGTTTATCAATGTCATGCCACCTGCAGCGGAGGTACTTCATGCGTGCCACCATCCTCGAAAAAATATACCAACCCAAAAACCTCACCATCCTCAGCGCGGTTTTCTTTTTCGGCTGGATTCTTGTCATGCCCTTCGAAGGAAAGATTCTCCGTGTCCTGTTTGAGCAAAAGGGCATTGTGGAGAGTTCCGTCGGATTGGCCGCGATGATGGCCCACCTGCTGGGGCTGGTGGTTTGCGCCATTTTTCTCCGGAACAGTCAGCGAGCCAGACAGGTGATGCTGGCAGCCATTCTGTTCTGTGTTGTCGGCAGCGTGGCCCTGCTGACCCGGGATCCCCGGATCTGGTACTGGGCCGCCATGGGTATGGCCTTTTTCTCCGGTCTCTATGTCGCTGCCTGGGGGTATTTTCTCAGGGATCACATTCCATCAAAGCAGCGCCTGACGGCCGTCGCTGATGTTCTGATTGGCAGCAATCTGATCATGATATTCATTGATGTGTTTACCGTCAACTGGGATGTGCGCTCCGGCGAACTCCTTGCCCTGGTGGTGCTCCTTTTCGCCCTGCTGGCCGTTCTGCGTCTGGAGCCGGGTCCGGCAATCTACATTCCCCAGACCGATACCGTGCCCGGTTCAGCTGAAGATGCAGCCAATGAACCTTATCTTCAGCGAACCCTGGTCCGCCCCTTTTTCTGGCTGTGTGTGTTTATTGCCTTCATCACCCTGAATTCCGGCCTTATGTACCAGGTGGTGGTCCCTGCTTTTGCTCCCTTTACCTTTCTATTCAGCTTTTACTGGGCCATGCCGTATGTGGTGGCGCTGCTGATTCTGCGAAATCTGCCGCAGCAGGTCAACCGGGCATTCACCCTGTACCTGGCCCTGGCCATGATGGGGCTGGGCTACCTGCTGTTTATCCGCCTCTCGGTGACCGCAGGCAGCTTTCTGTTGATCAACACCCTGATGCTCTTCGCGCTGGGCGTTTTTGACCTGTTCTGGTGGAGCCTGCTGGCCAGCTTTCTGGATTACGCTCACCGGCCGGCAGTGATTGTGGGGCTGGGCCTTTCAGCCAATGTCCTGGGCATCCTGCTGGGAGGCATTACCGGGATTGATATGATGGTAGGCTCCGGCGCTCCCGGCGAAGTCCCTCTCACGGCTTTTACAGTGATTTTCTTAAGCCTGGCTGTTCTGCCTTTGCTGAATATTGAACTGTCACGACTTTTTAAACACCATATCTTCCTGGTGAGTGCAGCGCCGAATGAGATTCGATACGAGAGTGACAGTACGCCGCGAACTCCTGAACAGATGATACCGGATTCACTGGAAATCATCCGGGAAAAACACCAGTTAACTGACAGGGAAATGGAGATTATTGCACTGCTTAACCGGGGATACACCTACCGCGCGATCGCAGAAACATTGGGCATCACAGAGAACACCATCAAGTTTCATGCGAAAAACATCTATCAAAAACTCCAGGTAAATAATAAAATGGAATTGATTAAAGTGATTAATTCACTCTTCGAAGAAATGCCTGCCGACTAAAAAACATTTGTAAGAATTTGAGAGTCATGATATTGGAAAAATCTTCGAATAACTTGGAATCACTCGCCCCCTACCTGAAACAGGTAGGGGACATTTCCATTATTTTATTAAAAAAAGAACTTTGCCCACCCCTTTTGTGTGTGGCGGCAGGGAAATTTTGATGATAACTTGAAAGCAGAAAAAAAGAAAAAGATTCAGCAAGATTTAGAGAAAGATAAAGAACGCCTTTGGACGGATCGCGGAACAGAGATAGAAAGATAAAAGCACATAAAAAAAGAAAATGAACGCCTATTACACACTTTCTTTGACGGCGCACCTTTCACAGATGGCCAGTGCCTGCTGGTAGACTCGCAGCAGACGGCCCGCTAAATCAGAGGCGCCCTGATGGGCCACATGGCGGCAGCAACGCTGGCGCCAGTTTTCTTGCCCGGAAACATCCAGACGACTGAAATAATGCATGTGTTTCGCAAAATCAACTGCATCGGTATAGGTAAAACCGTTCACCCCATCCTCCACCTGTTGCCGGTTCCAGGCATCATGACGCTGGAGCACCGGCAGTCCCATCGCCTGGGCTTCCAGCAGAGCGATGGACATCATTTCCGTTGTGGAAGCACTCACAAACACATTGGCCGCGCCATAATAGGCGGGCATTTCTTCGTAAGGGACTTTCCCGGTGAAATGAATCTGTTGCGCCAAACCGTTTATCGCAACCGTTTTTTCCAGGGCCGCCCGTTCAGGACCTTCTCCGACCAGCAATAGATGAATTCCAGACCCTGGTGGGACAGCCTGTTTCCAGAAATCCACCAGTTCTGAAACGCTTTTTTCCCGGCCCAGCCGCCCGACAAAGATCGCCACAGTGTCATCCTCTCCAATCCCGTACGTCTGACGCAATTCGAGGCGTTTTTTTTGTGTGATCAGTTG
>JAWSUV010000204.1:0-3404 GCA_033549305.1 Bacillota bacterium
GCATCTATTTTATGAAAACGAGGTGAATGGATTGAAACGTGCTGATGATTTTCAAACACGGCGTGAACATCTGAAACAGTTATCCGACGCTGAACTGGAGCAGAAATTCTGGAACCTGGCGGAACAAATCGTCGATCCCATGCTGGATCTGGCCCGGAAAAACACCACCCCCTCCATTGAACGCTCTGTCCTTCTGCGCATGGGCTTTTCAAGCATTGAGGCCAAAGCCATTGTGGAAGGCGTTATCGACCGCGGGCTCATGGGTAAGGGAGCCGGTCATGTGGTGTACAAGCTGGCCAAAGCAAGAAAGACGGACATCCGGGAAACAGGCCTGAAGCTGATCGACGGCGAAGGCTGGGACGAAGTGGTTTCCCTGTTTAAGGAGGCGAAATAATCATGGATCTCAAACCCAATGAAAAACTGGACATACTGGAACTCCTGAAAGACCTGGACACATACCAGCCGAAACGCCGCGGATGGACCTGGCGTAAACAGGAAAAAGACCTGGAAATGGGTCCCTTCATCTACCAGAACTGCGCCAAACCGCTGGAGCAGAGCGTGCCCCTGCCTTCCGCCAAGTATTTCGGCGATATTGATCCCCAGCCGGACTGCGTGATCACGACCGAGATTGCTTCCGGGCGTTTTGAAGACGATATCCGCCGCATGCGCATGGCCGCCTGGCATGGCGCCGATCACCTGATGGTCATCCGCACCGCCGGCCAGAGCCACTTTGACGGCCTCATCGAAGGCACCCCGCAGGGCATCGGCGGCATCCCCATCACCCGGAAACAGGTGCGGGCACAGCGCAAAGCCCTCGACATCATTGAGGAAGAAGTGGGCCGTCCGCTGAATTACCATTCCTACATCAGCGGCGTGGCCGGTCCCGAAATTTCCGTCATGTTCGCGGAAGAAGGCGTTAACGGCGCCCACCAGGATCCCCAGTACAACGTGCTGTACCGGAACATCAACATGGTCCGTTCGTATGTGGATGCGGCGGAAGCCAAAAAAATCATGGTATGGGCAGACATCGCACAGATCGACGGCGCCCACAATGCCAACGCCACTGCCCGGGAAGCCTGGAAGGTCATGCCCGAACTGTTGGTGCAGCATGCCATCAACTCCATTTTCTCCGTGAAAGTGGGCATGAAAAAAGAAAACATCTGTCTCTCCACCGTTCCCCCCACCGCGCCGCCGGCACCCTGCATGAAGCTGGACCTGCCCTACGCCGTGGCCCTGCGGGAACTGTTCCGTGAGTATAAAATGCGCGCGCAGATGAACACCAAGTACATTGAATCCTCCACCCGGGAAGCCACCGTCACCCACGTGCTGAACCTGCTGATTTCCCGGCTGACAAGTGCCGACATACAGTCCACCATCACGCCGGACGAAGGCCGTAACGTGCCCTGGCATATCTACAACATGGAAGCCGTTGACACCGCCAAACAGGCCTTTGTGGGCATGGATGACCTGATGGCCATGGTGGAGCTGAAAAAAGAGGGTTACCTCCAGGAACGCAGCCGTGAGATTAAAGAGCGTGCGATTCTGTTCATGGAAGAGATGCTGGCATCCGGCGGCTATTTCAAAGCTGTTTCAGAAGGATTCTTTGTGGATTCCGGCCATTATCCGGAACGTAACGGAGACGGCATTGCCCGGAAAATTGAAGGGGGCGTCGGCGCCGGCGCCATCTACGAACGCGATGAGGACTATCTGGCACCTGTCACCGCCCATTTTGGCTACAACAACCCCGGTCAGTATGACTCCGGTGCAGCGGAGAACCCTGCCAGCCTGATCGGCGGCTGCACACTGGAAAAGCCGGAAATGATCATTTACATCGATGAGCTGGACGAAACCGATAATGTGAACGTGCGGCTGGCTGAACAGAAAGACCTGATCAATACCTCCATCCTGAAGCCCGAAATGGAATGGCGCGGCGACGGCATCGTGATGATCAACATGTTCATCCCGGCCAGCCGGCGTGTGGCGGAATACGCCGCCATTGAGTTTGCCAAGAAAATGAATCTGAAAGAAGTGGAAGTGATTCACAGGGAAGTCATGCAGGCGGCGGAAGGCACCCGCGTGGAACTGAAAGGCCGCGTGGACTTCACCATTGACGCCAACGATCTGGTTATTCCGCCGGAGCCGGAAGTCATGTCAGACGACCAGATCCGCGAAAAAATCGATCAAGAGCCCCTGAAAATCGTGGCCGGCACCGTCGGTGAGGACGAACACTCCGTGGGACTGCGGGAAATCATCGACATCAAGCACGGCGGCATCGAAAAATACGGAATCGAATGCGAATACCTGGGCACCTCCGTATCCCTTGAAAAACTGGTGGATGCGGCTATCGAGCTGAACGCAAACGCGATTCTGGCCTCCACCATCATCAGCCACGATGAGATTCACTATAAAAACATGAAAAAGCTTCATGAAATCTGCATTGAAAAAGGCGTGCGGGACAAACTGATCCTCATTGCCGGCGGCACCCAGGTCTCCCCTGAAAAAGCGGAGGCACAGGGCGTTGACGCCGGGTTCGGACGGGGTACCAAAGGGGTCCATGTGGCCACCTTCCTGGTAAATCGACGGGATGAGATGAAACATGAAAGTTGATGTCCTGGTAGCAGAAATCGGCAGTACCACCACGGTGGTCAATGCCTTCAACAACATTCACACCCCTGACCCGGTTTTTCTGGGCCAGGGGCAGGCACCCACCAGTGTACTGGAAGGCGATGTGCGCATCGGCCTGAACAGCGCCATCGACCAGATGGCACACACCCTGGGTACCGACAACATCGATTACGAAGAAATGCTGGCCACCAGCAGCGCCGCAGGCGGGCTGAAAATGACCGTTCACGGCCTGGTTCATGACATGACGGTACGCGCGGCCAGGGAAGCGGCTCTGGGTGCCGGAGCAATCCTGCACCAGGTCACCGCGGGCCGGTTGCGCCGTACCGATCTGAAAAAAATTCAGGAAATCAATCCCAACATTATTCTCATCGCCGGCGGCGTCGATTACGGTGAAAAAGAAACAGCTGTTGAAAACGCCGAGAAGATTGCCGAGCTGAACCTGAAGATTCCCATCATCTATGCCGGCAACATCGAAAATCAGGACGAAATCAGGGACATTTTCGAAGGCACCGATATCCGCCTGTATGTGACGGAAAACGTGTATCCCAAGATCGACCAGCTGAACATTGAGCCCACCCGCCGCATTATTCAGGATGTGTTTGAGGAACACATCATCCACGCGCCGGGCATGGAGCATGTGCGGGACCTGGTGAACGGGCCGATCATTCCCACTCCCGGCGCGGTGATGGTGGCTGCGAAAATGCTGAAAGAACAAATCGGAGACCTGCTGGCCTTTGACGTGGGCGGTGCCACCACCGACCTGCATTCCGTCACCGAAG
>JAWSUV010000205.1:0-3366 GCA_033549305.1 Bacillota bacterium
CAGGGCAGCGGCTTTGTGCTTCGCGGCGGCGAACGCTGGCCGGTGGTCATCCGGGGCATTGAACCGGACCGGGCCAACCGGATCTACAAGATTGCGGATTCCCTGGTGCAGGGGTCCATGGACCTTGAAGGCAACCGCCTGCTGCTCGGGAAAAATCTGGCGGAAGAAACCCGCCTGGTGACCGGCGACACTGTCACCCTGGAACTGCCCGGCGGCGGCCGCCAGTCCCTGACGGTGGCCGGCGTGTTTGACCTGGGGAACCAGACCCTGAACGAAACATGGCTGTTTCTCGATCTGAGCCGGGCCCAGCGGCTGCTGGGGTTTGGAGGCGACATCAGCCGGGTGGAAGCCCAGATGACGGACATCTTCGCCGCCGATACCCTGGGCGCTCAGCTGCAGCGCCAGTTCACCGGCGTTGCCGTGGACAACTGGAAGGATCAGAACGCGGATCTTCTCAGCGGCCTTCAGGCCCAGAGCAGTTCTTCCATTACGATCCAGGTGTTTGTCCTGCTGGCGGTCACCCTGGGCATCGCCAGTGTCCTGGCCGTGTCGGTGGTGCAGAAATCCCGGCAGATCGGGATCCTGAAAGCCATGGGGACCCCTTCGGGCAGCGCCAGCCGTATTTTCCTCTTCCAGGGAGCCATCCTGGGGTTCGGAGGAGCGGTGCTGGGCAGCGGACTGGGCTTCGGCATCACCCAGATGTTCCTCTGGGGAACGGCTCAGGCTACCGGCAGGCCCCTTTTCCCGCTGGAATTTGATCTGCAGTACGCGGCGGTGATTGTGGTGATTGCCACCATCGCCAGTATCCTGTCGGCACTGCTGCCGGCCCGGAAGTCGGCACGGCTGAATCCCATTGATGTGATCCGCGGTTAGTGACAAACATGATAGAAGAACGATCGACTGATTGATGGAAATGAGGGAATAACATGAGTGAATGGCTGCTGGAAACCAAAGGCATTACAAAAGTGTACGGCACGGTGGTGAAAACCACCGCGCTGCGGGGCATCGACCTGGGTTTTCGGGCGGGCGAATTTTCCAGTATTATCGGGTACTCCGGGTCCGGTAAAACGACCCTGCTGAACATTCTGGGCGCGCTGGACAGGCCCACGGAAGGCTCCCTGTGGTTCCGGGAAGAGGAAGTGAGCCGGATGAAGGACAACCGGCTGGCGTCTTTCCGGAACCGGAACATCGGGTTTGTGTTTCAGTTTCATCACCTGCTGCCCGAATTCACGGCCCTGGAGAATGTGCTGATGCCCACCTGGATTGAAGCCCGCAGCGGGTCCCTGAAAAAGCAGGACCGGGCAAAAGAACTGCTGGACCTGGTGGGACTGACGGACCGGATGAACAACCGGGCCACGGATCTCTCCGGCGGCCAGCAGCAGCGAGTGGCCATCGCCCGGGCCCTGATCAACGAACCGGCCATGATCTTGGCGGACGAGCCCACGGGCAACCTGGACAGCGAAACCACGGAGCAGGTGTACGAACTGATGCGGGATATCAACGCCCGGCTGGGCACCGCCTTCGTGTTTGTCACCCACAATGACCATATCGCCGCCAAGTCGGACCGGGTGATTGAAATGAAGGACGGCCTGATTCTCCGGGATTACCTCACCAGAGAACTGGACGAAGAGGCCAACTGGCAGGCGGTGGCTCCCAAGTACTGCCGGTACTGCCACAAGGATGTGGATGAAGTGGTCAGCGGGCTGTTGTAGGGATCAGGGAACTCTGTCCGCACCAAACATCAAACGCCGCCTGGCGGGGGATCGATTCACTCTTCCCCTGACAGCCGGCGTTTTTTTATTCTCTCTTCATTGCTTCTGCCATCGCTGAACCATCACTGCCTGCCGTACCCACTCCGGACATCACTGGCGTTATGCGTGGGCCCGGATGATCTCCACCACCATCTGACCGGCAGTGACCAGGTCGTCAATGCGGATAAATTCTTCGGAGGTATGCACTTTCTCCATGCCCACACTCAGGTTGACGGCGGGAATGCCGTGATTGTTGAAGTGGTTGGTGTCGCTGCCGCCGCCAGAGGCCTGGATGACGGGTTCAATGCCCATTCCTGCATAGACTGCCTTCAGGGTTTGAATCAGCGGCGCCTCTTCCTCCACCCGGAAAGCGGAGTAGAGACGGTCAATGGTCAATTCCACCGTGCCGCCGAAGTCGTCTGCCGCTTTTTCGATGGCTGCTCTCATATGGGCGGTCTGGGCATCCAGTTTATCGTCCTGCTGGCTGCGGGCTTCACCGACCAGCCGTGCCTGGGGAGTGACGATGTTGGTGGCCTTGCCGCCCTCCAGCACGCCGATGTTGGCCGTGGTGTCCGCATCGATGCGGAGGAGTTTCATGGTGTCGACGGCCCGGGCGGCCATCTGGATGGCGCTGATGCCTTCCTCCGGAGCGACACCGGCATGGGCGGCCCTGCCCTTGAAGACGGCTTCGATTTTGTCCTGTGCCGGCCCCTGGTTGGTGACGCTGCCGATGGGCCCGCCGCTGTCCAGCACAAAGGCGCGCTCGGCCTTCACCAGGCTGTAATCCAGGTGCATTGAGCCGAAGAGGCCGCCCTCCTCCCAGATGGTGAACACGGCCTGGATGTCGCCGTGGGGGAGGTTGTTTTCTTTCAGCACATGCACGGCTTCAATGAAGGTGGTGATGCCGGCTTTGTCGTCGCTGCCCAGAATCGTGGTTCCGTCACTTTTGATGACGCCGTCATCCATGACGGGAGTCACGGATTCGCCTGGCTGCTGCACCGTGTCCATGTGGGAGCTGAAGAGAATGGGGGTGCCGCCGGTGGTGCCTTTCAGGCTGGCAATCAGATTGCCTGTTTCGGTGCCCAGCTTTTCGCCGGTCCTGTCAAAGGTCACGGTCATGCCCAGGCCGGTGAGGATTTCCTCCAGGCGCCGGGCAACGGCGCCTTCCCTGCCGGAAGGACTGTCAATCTGAACAAGTTCCAGGAGCTGGTCGATCATGCGTTGCCGGTTAATCATGAATGCATCTTCCTTTCCTCTTTTCGAATGTTCGCTTTCTCCATCATACCACAGAAAAACCCCTGCAGGACAGACCGCCAGGGCGGAGGAATGTCTTTCAGGGGTGGCCTTTACCGGTTCCATTGTGCTGCCAGCTGCGCAAACTCCTCGATGCTGAGGGTTTCACCCCGCCGTCCCGGGTCAATGCCCGCGGCGGTGAGGCGTCGGGCCACATCGGCCTTATCCGCCACATCGGGCATCACCGTCAGCGCATTGTGGAGGGTTTTTCGGCGCTGGCCGAAGGCGGCTTTCACCAGGCTGAAAAAGAGAGCCGGGTCGGGAATGCCTGCCGGCGGCTCTTGGTGGCGCGTCAGGCGCACTACGGCAGAGGCCACGTTGG
>JAWSUV010000206.1:0-3323 GCA_033549305.1 Bacillota bacterium
TACGAACGGCGGAGATATTTAAAGATATTCTTCAAATAAAGAGATAGGAGAGATTCTGATGAGTAAGCTGATCATTGTTTCCAATCGACTGCCTGTGACCGTCGCAAGGAATGAGGAGGCGTACGAGTATCAGAAAAGTCTTGGCGGCCTGGCCACCGGGCTGAAATCCTATCATGAACAGGCAGAAAGCCTGTGGATTGGATGGCCGGGAATCACCAGCGATGATATGGGTGATCAGGATGAACCGGTGATCCGGGACAAGCTGCATTCTGCATACGGCTGCCTGCCGGTATTCCTGAATGCGGAAGAGCTGGAACACTATTATTACGGTTTCTGCAACAACACACTCTGGCCGCTGTTTCATTACTTTACCGACAAGGCGGATTTCAATGCGAACACCTGGGCAGCGTATCGCCAGGTGAACGAGAAATTTTTTCATGCGGTGGATGAAGTGATGGAGGAAGACGACCAGGTGTGGGTACATGATTACCAGCTGATGTTGCTGCCGGGAATGATCAGGGAGAAATACCCCCAGGCCCGTATTGGGTTTTTTCTGCATATTCCTTTTCCGTCCAGTGAGATCTTCCGTCTGCTGATCTGGCGGGAAGAGATCCTGGAAGGCGTACTGGGGTCGGACCTTATCGGATTTCACACCTATGATTATGTCCGCCATTTTCTCAGCAGCACCCGGCGGCTTTTGGGAGTGGACCATCATTTGAATACCTTGCACTATGGCGACCGGAGTATACGGGTGGATGCTTTTCCCATGGGAATTGATTATAACAAGTTCCACCGGGATTATACGGACAGGGAGCACCTGGAGGAAATGAGAGTGATCCGGGAGAGTAAAAAAGACCAGCGCCTGATCCTTTCGGTTGACCGGCTGGACTATACTAAAGGAATCCCTGAGCGGCTGCGTGCATTCGACACTTTCCTGACCCTGTACCCGGAATACCGGGAAAAAGTGAAATTTATGCTGATTGTGGCGCCGTCACGGGAGGCAGTGTCTTCCTACGAGGAATTGAAACGGGAAATCGAAGAACTGGTGGGCAGTATCAATGGAAAGCACAGCACCGTTGACTGGGTGCCGGTCTGGTTCTATTTTAAACCCTTCAGCCAGAAGAGCCTGATATCCTTTTACCGAAACGCGGATGTGCTGCTGGTGACTCCCCTGAGAGACGGAATGAACCTGGTGGCCAAGGAATATGCGGCTTCCCGGCGGGACCATGAGGGCATGATCGTCATCAGCGAAACGGCAGGTGCTGCCAGTGAACTGGGCGAGGTGATCCGGGTGAACCCCCGGGATACTGCCGCCATTGCCGACGGCCTTCGGAAAGCGCTGAAAATGACGCCGGAAGAAAAGCAGGAAATCAATCAGATCATTCACCGGCGTCTTAAACGGTATAATGTGCGGTTTTGGGCCGCGGATTTTGTCACCAGTCTGCAAAAACACGAAAGAACATCGGATCTTGAGCAGAACATCGAAAACATTGAGCAGAAGGCAGCCGGAATGATTGCGGGATACCGGCAGGCAGAAAAGCGGTTGATCTTACTGGATTACGACGGAACCCTGGTCGGCTTTACGTCCCTGCCACAACAGGCCAGACCTGACCGGTCACTGAAGGAGTTGCTGACAGCCCTGGCAGCCAATCCCTATAACACCCTGGCAATCGTTTCGGGGCGGGACCGCAACACTCTGGAGAAATGGCTGGGAGATGTACCGGTTCATCTGGTGGGGTCTCACGGTCTGTGGGTGAAGAAACACCGGCAGGAATGGAAAATGACCGTGAGCCTGGACAGCCGCTGGAAACCGACGATTCTTGAAGTGATGCAGTTGTACAGTGACCGAATGCCAGGCTCTTTCATCGAGGAGAAGGATTATTCCATCGCTTTCCATTACCGAAAGTGTGATCCTGACATGGCGGCGGACAAACTGAGCGAGATCAGGGACGCTCTGCTGACCATGACACAGACCATGAGCCTGGGGATCCAGGAAGGCAACAAAGTGCTGGAAGTGAAGGACGTGCGGATCAACAAGGGGATGGGAGTCACCTCCCTGCTGAACGAGAATCACTATGACTTTATTCTGGCGGCCGGCGATGACAAAACCGACGAGGACTTATTTGCAATTCTCCCGTCCCATGCCTATACGGTGAAAGTCGGATTTGGATTAACGGCAGCGGCATATTATGTGAACGACTGGACCGCTGTGCGCTCGCTGCTGCGGCAACTGGAGAAGAGTGAAGACATGGGAGGAATCGACCGGTAATACCTTATCCGTCTGGAAGCGGATTGAATGAATCTGGGAGAGTATGCAGTGATTTTTGGAAGAGGATATGCGGGATGGATGATCGTGTCAGGTCAGTGAGTGAAAAGTCCGTCCAGTGGGATGAGGCAGCGGATGTGGTGATTATCGGCAGCGGATTTGCAGGGCTCTCCGCAGCCATCGAAGCCAGGGAGGCCGGCGCCTCCGTGGTGGTGATCGAAAAAATGAACGCCGTCGGGGGCAACTCGGTGATCAGTGACGGCGGGATCGCGGCGCCGGGAACGGATCTTCAGATCAGCCGGGGCATCACAGATACTGCCGACAGGATGGCGGCGGACATGCTGGCAGCCGGCTGCGGCCTCAATGATCCGGCACTCGTCAGGGTGGTTGCGGATCAGGCCAAAGAAATCTTCGACTGGTCCCGGGAGGCGCTGGGCGTTGAATACCTGGACCGTGTGGACCAGTTTGGCGGTCATTCCGTCGCGCGATGTTATACGGCGAAACATGTGACTGGCGCCACCATCATTAATAAGCAGATGGAGCGAGTGAATGCCCTGGGAGTGGACATCCGGCTGCATACACTTTTCACCGGCTTTGTCCGGCAGACTGACGGCCGCGTCGCAGGGATCGCCACCTGTGACGCAGCGGCTGGCCGACCCGTGGACACTGGGCAGCAGCGGCACCTGAAAGCCGAACGGGGGATAATTCTGGCAGCGGGGGGTTTCAGCAGCGACATCGCCTTTCGGGCGGCACAGCATCCGCGGCTGAACGAAATGATCGATTCGACCAACAAACCCTTTGCCACGGCTGAGGTGATGAAAGCGGCGATCCGGATCGGGGCGGCACCGGTGCAGCTTTCCCACATCCAGCTGGGGCCCTGGGCGTCGCCGGATGAAAAGGGATACGGGGTGGGGCCGGCTTTTGCGGAATACATCCTGTTTCAGTATGGTGTGCTGATTGATCCGGCCACGGGCAGCCGTTTTGTCAACGAGATGGCGGATCGGAAAACCCTGTCTGACGCCATGCTGACCATGGGGCATCCTTGTGTGGGCATAGC
>JAWSUV010000207.1:0-3310 GCA_033549305.1 Bacillota bacterium
GGGGGTGGTCACGTAATAGGGCAGGTTTCCCACCACTTTGATGCTGGTGAACCCGGCGGCCTGCTGTTCGCGGATCCAGCCGCCCAGGTCGGCCTTAAGCACATCCTGGTGCCACAGCGTGAAATGAGGATACGCTCCCAGTGTCTCTTCCAGGAAGGGAATCAGGGCTTTGTCGATTTCCACGGCCAGGACGCTGCCGGCTTCCTGCAGGAGCATTTCCGTCACGATTCCCGCACCGGGCCCGATTTCTATGACAGCGTCTTCTTTGGACAGGTGCGCCGCCCGGGCCATTTTCCGCAGGATATTTTCATCGGTGAGGAAGTTCTGCCCCAGGCTTTTGGTGAAGCGAAACCCGCGGGTTTCGGTGAGCTTTCGGATTTTTTCCATGGGAGTCACGCGTACCACCTGCCTTTCAGGATTCTTTCCGCCAACTGTCTTCCTTATTATACCTGAAAAGCGAGCCGCGGGACAGTTCCCGGGCTCGCTGTGTGACACATATGCGGATCAGCTTCTCTTACTCCTCTTCCAGGACATACACCTTGACAGACTGACGTCCAAAACGCAGGGCTTCGGTGCGGCTTTCATAGTACAGATCGATCCGGTTGCCTTTGATGGCGCCGCCGGTGTCCTCCGCGTAGGAAAGGCCGTAGCTGGCGCTTCTGCCCTTGGACTCCACATAAAGCGTGCTGCCCAGGGGGATGACTTTTGGATCAACCGCCACAACTCCCGGACGGACTGTGGTGCCGCTGCGGGTGATGCCGTAACCGCGATCACCGGGGTTCTTGCCGGTGCTGTGGTACCCGGCGTCATAGGCGGTGGCCGTCATGGTGTAAACGGCCGTGTAGCGGCGCAGGGTGCCGTCAGCTGTCAGCACCAGCCGTTCCCGGCCCTGTTCGATCACATGATCCTTCGCGGGTTTGATCACATGGGTGCTGACCAGTTCCTCGCCAGCCGGTTCCCCGTCACGGGTCACCCGGGCGCGGCGCACCACCATCATTCCCGGTTCGCCTTCCTGCACCTGGCGGACTTCATCCGGTTTCAGCTCATCGGTGAAACGGGTGATTTCCTGGGGAGGCAGCACGATCGTTTCATTGGAATATTCTTTGTGGACACGGGTCACTTGAATGTGCGTCTCCGGTTTCAGCAGGGTCATGATGGCCGGTTCCACTTCATCATCAGGCCCCAGCTCGATCCCGGCCGCATGAAGAAATCCGCGGACGGTTTTTTCGGTGGTCAGGATACGGTTCTCGGTGCCGTCCACCATCAGCCACACGGGCTGCGCGGAATGCACAGTGACGGTCATCCCGTTTTCCAGCATGACCCCGGTGCCGGGTGTGACATAATCCTCATCAGCCACAATCAGGTTTTTCTCGTTCAGCAGTTCCCCTACCGTTGCTGCCGCTGTTTGTACGGTCATTGTTTCCGTGCCGGCCTGAATCACCACGGCTTTGTTTTCTGGAAAACCAAAGGCGGTGGTCAGCATCATTCCCATGATCATGGGAACGATCAGCAATACTCTCTTTTTCATTGGTGCCTCCTTCTTTGCTGCACGATCGCCGGTTGATTGCATCAGTCGGTGTTGCCGGTCGGAAAATCGCGCCTTAAGCCATTCTTTCTGTTTCGTGTAACGACAGTAATAAAACGCTCATTTAAAAGCGTCCTCATTTTAGTATGCTTCTGGACTATTGTCAAGTCTTTTTTATCAAATTGATTTTTAAAGCTATGCATACCAACGGCTTCAGCGATTATATTTTTTGTAATCTACCTATTTTAACGTTTATTCGTATGTTTTTCGTATAGTTATTGATCAATACATGCCACCTTAAGTCATAGGAGTCTCTCCACACAAAAACCGCCGGAAAAATCCGGCGGCTGCCAATTTGATCGAACGAGTGTTAGGCGATTGCGTCAGGGGATGCGGAACAGTTTTTTGGCGTTGGCCATTGTCTGCCGGGCCACTTCCTCCAGGGTCACGTTTTTCACGGCGGCGATGGCTTCCGCCACCTTCACCACGTAGGCGGGCTCATTTCGCCGCCCGCGGTGCGGAACCGGCGCCAGGTAGGGGCAGTCCGTCTCGATGAGGAGCCATTCCAGGGGAATCTCAGCCGCCACTTCCCGGGTTTTCCGGGCGTTGTGAAAGGTGACGGGACCGGCCAGGGAAAGATAGATGCCCCGCTTCACGTATTCCCGG
Organism: Bacillota bacterium; assembly: GCA_033549305.1. Taxonomy (GTDB): domain Bacteria; phylum Bacillota; class Clostridia; order Peptostreptococcales; family Tindalliaceae; genus Anoxynatronum. Next base: position 2,192 of record JAWSUV010000207.1, read on the forward strand.
GCCATTTCCACACTTCCGGAATAACAGTGCATGACGCAGCCGGACCCGGCCACTCCCGCTGCTTCGATCATCTCGAAGACCTCCCCGTGGGCTTCCCGGTCATGGATGATGACCGGCAGGTTCAGGCGGTTCGCCAGCTGCAGCTGTTCCCTGAACCAGCGCTGCTGGTCTTCCTTCGGGGAGAAATGGTAGTGGTAATCCAGGCCGATTTCGCCGATGGCCATGACTTTGGGTTCCTTTGTCCAGGCTTCCAGCTGGTCCAGATCCCCGGGCTTCATATCCTTCACGTCGTGGGGATGCATACCCACGCCGGCATAGATGCCTTCGTACCGCTGGGCCAGCCGGATGGCTTTGGCAGAGCTTTCCATGTCGGCGCCGGGGTTCAGGATCAGGGAAACGCCGGCGTCGGCGGCCCGCTGAATGGTGTCGGCCTGGTCGTCATGGTATTGGTGGTCGCCCAGATGGGCGTGACTGTCGAAAAACATGGTTTAGCCTCCTGGATAGGGGTGTCTTGATCCGTCAGGTTCCATGGGCTGGCTTTTTCTTAACTCACCGACGCCCCATCCTCCATCGCCTTGTCCACCGTGAGGAGTCCCAGCCCTTTGCTGTCTTCCGCAGCCATGATCATGCCCTGGGATTCGATGCCCCGGAGCTTGATGGGTTTCAGGTTTTTCAGGTAGATGACGGTTTTGTCCACCAGCGATTCCGGCGTGTATTCCGCGGCGATGCCGGATACCACCTGGCGGGTTTCATCGCCCACCTGGAGCTGGAGCACCAGGAGTTTGTCGGCCTTGGGGTGCTTTTCCGCCGCAATGACCCGGGCCACTTTCAGTTCGATTTTCGCAAAGTCGTCAATGGTGATTTCGGCTTTTTCTTCCCCAGGCGTTTCTTCTTTGTTGGAAGTGCTCCCTTCTTCTTTTTTCGCGCCGGAATCCCCGGCCAGCCTGGCGGCATAGGCGGCATTGGCTTCCGCCAGCGCCACGGTTTCCTTTTCCAGATCCAGTCGTTTAAAGAGGGGGGCTCCTTTATCGACGATTACGCCGGCTGGAATGATTTGGAAGCTTTTTGCCTCCTCCCAGATCAGCGAGATACCCGTCTTTTCAAGGCCCAGCTGCTGCT
>JAWSUV010000208.1:0-3307 GCA_033549305.1 Bacillota bacterium
CCGGGCCGGGTATCGACTTGCGTGACCGTTATAACCTGATCCTCCCGGTGGAGATTGACGAGACGGCCGTGGTGGAACCGGAAGAAGAGCCTGTGGAGGAGCCTGAGGAAGAACCGGAACCCGAGGAAGAAGCGGAGGAAGTGGTGGAAGCACCCGCTCCCACACCGGCTCCTGCACCTGCTCCTCAGCCGCCACCACCGGCACCTGCACCGCCACCAACGCCGGCGCAGCCGACGGCTTCGGAAATCATTGCCCGGATCGGGTCCCTGGAAGTGCTGAACCCGGCCAGCCTCTCGCCCACGGTGATGGTGCCGATTTCCACCACCGGGGAGTATACGTTCGTGTTTATCAGCGCATCGGCGGGTGAGGGGGCAGCGGTCAACATTGCCGGCGGCGGCAGCAGCGCCTCGGTGGTGCGCAACCCTGGACAAAACCAGAACCGGACCGGCAGCATCACGCTGCGGGCAACGGGCCCGGACGGCAGCACAGCGACCAAGACTTATTCCGTTTCGATTCCAAACGGTTACAGCGCACCTTACGGGGTGGTAACTGTCTTTGAATAAAGATCATCATCATGAACTTATTTGTTCTTAAAGGGGGTAGCGGTATTGGCGCGAAAAAAAGCACTGAATTTGACAGGAAAAGACGTTGTGTCCATTGATATCGGGCAGCACACGACCAAGATTGTGGCTGGGAAACTTACCAAAAACGAAATTACGGTCAACCATGCAGCCTCGATCCCGACGCCGCGGGACAGCTATGAAAAAGGACGGATCACCAATTTCAACGGGATGAAGAAAAGCATCGGCGGTGTGCTGGATGCGTTAAAGATCAGATCCCGGACAGCTTTGTGTTCCATTGAAACCAACGAAGTCATCACCCGGGAAGTGGTGGTGCCGTCGGCTTCCGACGACCAGCTGGAAAAGATGCTGGAGTTTGAGATTCAGCAGTACATGCCCATTGAACTGAAGGATTACATGGTGCAGACCAAGAAGCTGGAGGATGTGGTGGAAGACGGCGCGGCCAAGATCCGGATGCTGGTGACGGCGGTGCCCAAGGAGCTGGCTCAGAACTATTACGAACTGCTGAGTTCCATGAACCTGCAGCCGGCGGTGCTGGACATCCAGTCCAATTCTATTGACAAGCTGATTTCCTTCAACCGGCAGATCAATGACAATGAGAACGTGAAAGCCCAAGCCGTGGCCATGGTGGACATTGGCTTCAGCCACATCAATGTGATTGTGTTTGAAAACGGCAGCTATAAGTTTAACCGCTCTGTCAACCTGGGAGCGCGGAACATTGACAACAATCTGGCCAATTTCATGGACATCTCTTACGATGAAGCGGAGAAGCACAAGCTGGCCATTGAAGACCTCAACAGGGATTTTGACCTGTCCGACGATATGCACCAGGACGATGAGGCAGCCATCAAGCTGCGTGTACTCAACATTGTCCGCAACTCCATTGACTCCTGGGTGGAGGAAATTGAACGGATCTTCAAGTATTACACCACGCGCAGTACCGGCAACATCATTGACGTGATTTACCTGTATGGCGGCACGGCGGATATGAAGGGACTGGACCAGTATTTTCAGGACGCCTTCAATATCCAGACCAGTACGGTGAACAGCCTGACCAACGTGAAAATCAACCATTTTGCAGGCGAAGGGACGCTCTCGTCGTACCTGAATTCGCTGGGCGCCATGGTCAGAAGATAGAAAGGGGGTTGGTTCGATGCGTGATTTCAACTTTTTTGAAGCCTTTGAACAGAAGAAAAAGCGCGGTGACGGTCCCCGGATCGCCTACCCACTGGTGCTGGTGTTGGTGGTGCTGGCAGCGGCTGCCTGGCCTGCGTACAATTTTTTTCAGCTGTACCAGCTGAACAACAGTATCGCCGAGCATGAACAGCGGCTGGTGACGGATCCGCGTTACCCGCTGTTTGAGGAAGTGGAGCAGAAGGAAGCGGAACTGGCGGAAGAACAGCGCATTCTGGCCTCCCTGGAAGCTTCCGCGGAAGAGATTCATTCCCGTGAAGTGATTGATGAGCTGCTGCTCTTCACCATTGTTTCCTCCATGCCGGAAGATACGGCCATGAACAGCATGAACATCAGCGGGCGAAACATCACGGTAAACGGCGTGGCCCGCAGCAAGCCGGCCATCGCGGAATTTGAATACAACATCCGGAACACGGAACGGTTCGAGCGGATCTTTATCCCTTCCATTTCCGAGAGCGGCGACATGTGGCAGTTTAACATGGCCTTCTCCCTGAAGGAAGGTGACGTGGAATGAGAATGACACGACGCGAGAAATTTTTGCTGGCCATCCTGCTTTTTGCGTTGCTGTTCTTTGCCGGATACCGTTTTCTGGTGGTGGACCAGCTGGCAGACATTGAAGAGGACAGAGGAGAACTGGCGGAGCTGCAGGCACAGATTGCCCGCTTGGGCACGTTGGAAGAAGAAAAACGCGTATTGGACGAACAGATTGCTTCCGTCAGGGAGGACCAGCTAGAAGTGACCGGACAGTTCTTCTCCCTGATCGAAGAGCAGGAAGAAATCATTCTGCTGCTTAACGAATTTTTGATGAACCCGGACGTGAATGCCACGGCCGTTGCGTTTACGCCGCCGACGACAGAAACGGTGGAAGAGTTGGAGCTGTCCCGGATGGATGTGACCCTATCCTATCAGTCCAACTATCCGGCTCTCCTGAACATGCTGCGGGCGATCTGGCAGTTTGACCGGAAGATTGTGGTGGGCCAGATGAACATGAACGCCGGCGACAACGGCAATTTGTCGGGTAACTTTCAGATGAACCTGTATGACCTGGCGCACCTGACGGGCGAGGTTGACCGCCTGTTTATGTGGTTCCAGGATGCGGAGGCTGTGAAAAGCAACCCTTTCTCTAATGCTGCTCCGGAACGATTTTTCCAGGTCCGGTACCTGTTCCGTGATTCTGAACAGGCCATTCTGGCGCAGCGGCCCTACGTTCCCTTTGAAGACCTGGAAGGCCACTGGGCAGAGGAGGCAGTGCATGCGCTGGGCGAACGCGGCGTATTCCCGCCGTCGGGCAACCTGAACTACAACCCGGAAGAAGCGATTACCCGGGCGGAGTTTATCATTTTCCTGGACCGGCTGTATGAATGGCCGATTCCGGACGTGCCGCTGGATCTGACGGATTTTCAGGACTACGAAGAAATCGGCCGGTATGAGAGCATGGTCTCCCGTGCGGTGTTCAGCGGCTACATTCGCGGCTACATTGTGGGCTACCCGGACAACACCCTGCGGCCCAACAATCCTATCACCTACCAGGA
>JAWSUV010000209.1:0-3262 GCA_033549305.1 Bacillota bacterium
ACATTTCATAAGATTATGTGCTTGAAAAACGTCTATTTTGACACTACAACCAATAATATAAAATCAGGTAGTTTACTGAGAGGAAATGCAGCGATGTTAACCCAACTCATCGTACTGATATTGATCGTGACCCTCTTTCTGGGGATCCGCAAATCAATGATCACCCGTTTTAAGCTGGAGGATACGGAGCTGATTTACCGGCCGGAAAACAGCATCCACCGCTGGGGGGAGATTCTGTTGATTGCGGGGCTCTTGGCGTTTTTGTTTGTTTTCGGGTTTATTTTTGACCAACGGCTGGAACCCCATTACTTTATCGGGGCTCTGGGAATCTTCTTTGCCTTCCGGGCTCTGATGGAATGGATTTTTGACCGGTCCTCCAGAAGATACACCCTCAGCATTCTCGACAGCCTGACCTGCATCGTCATTTTTTTCCAGTTTTTCCTTTTTATCAACGGGTAGGAACGATTGATCGCTGAAAAATGAATCGAATGAAACGGATGAACTGACAGCGGAGATCACTGCTGAAACAAAGACCGGACAGGGTTGCTTCAAGAACCTGTCCGGGTTTTTTGCGCCGAACGCCCCAAAATGGAACGTACCACAAACGAACGTTTTGTCTTTTGACTGGGTAAGCCTGATTCTTACAGGCTGCAGTTGCGCGGCTTCAAATATCGATTCTAAGTGGCATGATTTATGCTTACCTATGTTAACGGGAGGTGAAGCCATTGTGGAAGCGCTATATTATTGAACTGGGTTGGGGCGCCGACCTGCACGGGCAGGATGTGACCAAAGCAGCCCGGCGGGCGGTGGAGGACGCCATCCGAAAGAGCTGCCTCTGTGGCCTGGAGGAAGTGCTGGGCATCACCGATTTTGACGAAGTGCGGGTGCATGTCACCATCGCCTGCCCAAACCCTGAAGCTGTCAATGAATCACAGGTGCTGTCAGTATTGCCTGTGGGGCAGAAAAGCATGGAAGTCACGAAGGGAGGGATGACAGTCTCCGGCCTGCTTGTGCCTGGCTTTGGAGACAAAGACAGCAGTGTGGTAATCGCCAATGCCTGTGTGGAAGTATCGGTATCAGTGGATTGACATGAGGAGGTGTCATGTGAATGGAACTGGAAAAAGACATGTTACTGAACATGTACCGGAAAATGCAGGAAATCAGAATTTTTGAAACCCGGGTGGTGGAACTGTTTGCAGAAGGGAAAATTCCCGGATTTGTTCACTCCTATCTGGGAGAGGAAGCTGTTGCAGTGGGCGCCTGTAGTAATCTGAAGGATACTGACTATATCACCAGCACCCACCGCGGCCACGGCCATCTCATTGCTAAAGGCGGCCAGCTGAACGAAATGATGGCAGAGCTTTATGGAAAAGCCACCGGTTACTGTAAGGGAAAAGGCGGGTCCATGCATATTGCCGACGTGGATCTGGGCATATTGGGAGCCAACGGCATCGTGGGCGGCGGGTTTACCATCGCTGCCGGCGCCGGACTGGCTGCCAAACTGCAAAAGAAAGACGATGTCACCATCTGTTTCTTCGGAGACGGTGCATCCAACCAGACCACCTTCCATGAAGGCATTAACCTGGCGTCCATCTGGGACCTGCCGGTGGTCTTTGTTTGCGAAAACAACATGTACGGTATTTCCCTTAGTCAGGAGCACCACCAGAAGATCAAAGATGTGTCAGACCGGGCGGTGTCTTACGGTATTCCCGGCGTGACCGTTGACGGCAACGATGTAGTGGCCGTCCATGAAGCCATCCGGGAAGCTGTCAAGCGGGCCCGAAACGGCGAAGGCCCCAGTCTCATCGAATGTAAAACCTATCGCCACCGGGGCCATTTTGAAGGAGATCCCACCAATTACCGACCGGACGAAGAAGTAGCCCGCTGGAAAGCGAAAGAACCCATTGGCCGTTTCCGCAAAAAACTGCTGGAAATGGAATTGTGCGGAGAAGGCGAACTGGACGCCATCGACAAGGAAGTGACAGAGCAGGTGGAACAGGCTGTGAAATTCGCAGAGGAAAGCCCGATGCCTGCCCCTGAAGAGGCTGTCCAGGACGTTTACACAGATCTGGTTGAGGAGGTGTGGTCCTGATGGCAAAAATAACCTGCGCACAAGCAATTCGTGAAGCCCTTCGACAGGAAATGGAACGGGACGACCGGGTCTTCATCCTGGGAGAAGATGTGGGCCAGTTCGGAGGCTGTTTTGGTGTGACCGGCAACCTGGTGGAGATCTATGGCGAAGAACGGGTGCGGGACACCCCGATCTCCGAGACTGCCATTGTGGGTGCTGCCGTCGGTGCGGCTGCGGTCGGCATGCGGCCGGTAGCGGAATTGATGTTTAATGACTTTGCCACTGTTGCCATGGACCAGATCGTCAACCAGGCGGCTAAAATGCGCTACATGTTCGGCGGCAAGGCTACCGTGCCCATGACCGTGAGGCTGCCTTATGGCGGCGGTATTTCAGCGGCTGCCCAGCACTCCCAGTCACTGGAAGCCTGGCTCACCCACATACCCGGCCTGAAAGTGGTGATGCCGGCAACGCCGGAGGATTACGCCGGACTGCTGCTGACATCCATTCGGGATGAAAATCCGGTGATGTTTTTTGAAAGCAAAATGCATTACGGCCTGGAAGGAGAAGTGCCGGATGTGATTGAACCCATTCCCATGGGCAAAGCCCGGATTCACCGGGAAGGAACCGATGTGACCATCGTCGCCACCGGCGCCATGGTCCAGCAGGCCCTGGCCGCTGCCGAAACCCTGGCCGGCGAAGGGATTTCCGTGGAAGTGCTGGACCCAAGGACGCTGGTTCCCCTGGATAAGGAAGCCATCAAGGCCTCCGTCGCCAAAACCAACAAGGTTGTTATCGTGAATGAAGCCGTAAAACGCGGCAGTTTCAGCGGTGAAATTGCCGCCATGATTGCCGATGAATGTTTCGACGACCTGGACGCCCCGGTGAAACGGATCGGCGCTCTCAATGTGCCCATTCCTTTCAGCCCGACACTGGAACAATTTGTGATCCCGAATGCAGAACGGATTGTGAAAGTCATCAAGGAAATGATGTAAAGGGTTAATGAGCGGTGGGTGGCTGATGATTGCGGTTGACACCGGCTGCCTGCTGCTCCCTCTATTGTGGCGCTACCACCTGGAATGTCTCGCTGGCAGGCGATCATTCCTGAACCGGAGAGATCCTTAATCACTGACAGGGAGGTGAATCCATGTCAAGCATTGGCATTATTGCCAATCCAGCCTCAGGCCGTGATAT
>JAWSUV010000210.1:0-3225 GCA_033549305.1 Bacillota bacterium
AACATTTCATAAGATTATGTGCTTGAAAAACGTCTATTTTGACACTACAACCAAAGATGAAAAAATTCTTGCTTCTGACAATGTCCCCAAGAATGCAATAAAACATGTCCGTTCAATGGGCTGTCCTGTTCATGAAGAATCATATGGCCCTGATGAACTTCCGGAAAAACTGCAGCACTATGATGCGCTGATCCTTCGTTCAGCCACGAAGATCACGCGGGAAGTACTGAATAGAATGGGTCCTGATTCAAAACTCAAGCTCATCGTCCGTGCGGGTGTTGGATTGGACAACATTGACCTGGAGGCTGCTCGTGAGATGGGTATCGAAGTACACAATACACCTAACTCCAGTATTGAATCTGTAGCTGAACTGGCGTTGGGGCATATGCTCACACTGGCCCGCCACCTTCAAAAATCGAATATCACCATGCGCCGTGGTGAATGGAACAAAAAGGTGTATAAAGGGGTGGAGCTCTCAGGCAGCACCCTGGGTGTCGTCGGTTTTGGACGTATTGGTCGTGATTTGGCTCAAAAAGCCATGGCACTGGGTATGAAGGTTCAGTACTTCGACATCATGGGTGAAGTAAAGCAGCTGCCGGATTTTACCTATGTTGATTTTGACACCTTGATCCGGACCTCTGATTTCATTACTCTTCATGTCCCGAAAATTGAAGGGGAACCTCACATACTGGGAAAACCTGAATTCGACAAGATGAAAGAAGGCGCTTATGTGATCAATTGCGCCCGGGGAGGGCTCATCGATGAAGACGCCCTGCTTGAAGCCCTTAATTCAGGAAAAGTAGCCGGAGCCGGACTGGATGTTTTCGAGCATGAACCGCCGAAAAATATGGCACTCATACAACATGAAAACGTATCCCTCTCTCCCCATATTGGTGCGTCTACTCAGGAAGCCCAGGAGCGAATCGGTGATGAACTGGTGGAGATTTTCACTACCTTCTGTGAAGGGAGAAATGCTTAAATGCTGATCGAACCATTCAATGCCATTCGCCCTGATGCCGCTCTGGCGCGGGAGGTTTCCTGCCTGCCCTATGACGTTATGAACCGGGCTGAAGCCATGCGCATGGCCGAAGGGAAACCCCTCTCCTTTCTGCATGTCATCCGTTCAGAAATCGACCTTGATCCATCAGTGGGCTCTTATAACCCTGCTGTTTACGAGAAAGCGGCAAAAACCCTTCAGATGATGCAGGAAGAAGGCGTGTTGATCAAGGATGCATCCCCCGCGTTTTATCTTTACCGTCAAATCATGGACAGCCGCAGCCAGCTGGGTATCGTCGCCTGCTTTTCCATTGATGACTACGTCAATGATGTCATCAAAAAACACGAACTGACCCGGCCGGAAAAGGAAGAAGACCGGATCCGCCACTTTGATGTCTGCAATGCCCATACGGAACCCGTTTTTCTCACCCACCGGAGTAATGAGTCATTAACCACTTTATTAAAAATGTTCGCCAAGAACCATGCACCTGAATACGATTTTATAACGGAGGACGGCATTGCCCATGCTCTCTGGGTGGTGAAAGATGATGCTACGATTCAACAGATTCAGGATATTTTCAAAAAGGACATCGACTGCCTGTATATTGCAGACGGCCATCACCGCAGTGCGTCTTCTGCCAAAATCGGCCTGCAGCGCAGAGAAAAACAAAAAGACCTGGATCCCGATGATCCAAGCCAGTTTATGATGGCGGTCAGCTTTCCGCAGGAAGACCTTTTGATTATGGAATACAACCGGGTCGTGAAAGACCTCAACAGCTTATCCCCAGAGGAGTTTCTCATCCGGGTCGGTGCCCATTTTGAGTGCTCACCTGTTGATAAGGCATACCAGCCAGCATCAAAACATCATTTTGGAATGCTGCTGGAGGGTCAGTGGTATCACCTTACTGCCAAATCTCACACCTATGACGAAAGCGATGTGATCGCGCAACTGGACGTGAGCATCCTTCAGAACTGGCTTTTGCAACCCATTCTGGGCATCAACGATCCCCGCACCGATAAGCGCATTGATTTTGTTGGAGGCATTCGGGGTATTGGAGAACTTGAGCAGCGTTTAGAGAAAGACATGAAGCTGGCTTTTTCCATGTTTGCCACCACCATTGAAGACCTGCTGCAGGTGGCGGACGAACAAAAGATTATGCCGCCAAAATCCACCTGGTTTGAACCCAAGCTGCGCAGTGGATTGTTCATTCATTCCCTGAAGTAAGACCAGGAACCCCAGGCCAATTCAGTTATGAAAGAAATACGGTTTACATTTCTTCACCAGCCTGCCACAGCAGCACATGAAATCGTGCGATGGTAGGCTGGTGAAATTTTTGAAGGGATGTATAGTGATACATTTTTATCTGCACCTCATAAAGCACAAACTTCTCTTCCGACATCCGTCGCTGTTCTTCTGACAGTGTTGCCAGCGGCAGCGTAACCTGACCTGATTCATGAAACGCCTGCCGGGGCAGGTTGCCTGTGACATTGTTGCGCACATGGGCATAGAGTCCATAAGGCCCACGGTAGAATCCATCAATGCGGATGTTTATTTTCGGATCGGTTGTCAAAAAGAGATGATCATGATGGATGCCTCCAAAATAAGTCATCGTACTGCCGCCTGATGTGACATCCAGATTGTCACGGATGAGCACCGCTTCTGCCAGATCAGTCTGTTCCAGCCTGGTTTCGATAAAGTCGCGGATGGTTTCCGCCTCGACCCCCTCCCAGTACGTCCATTTAGGGAAATCACCATATACCCAGGCAAAATCTTCTGCAAAGTTTTCGCTTAAGCGAAGCTCCCATGGAATCCGTTCATCCACCGGTACCTCGCGACCGTAAAGATCCGCATAGGACTGCTTGGCTGTTTCGTTTTCATTTTCATATCCATCACGGCCAAAGATCAGGTAACCTGCCTCATGGCCAATCTCATGAGAAATGAGCTTCAGCACATCCGCGGCATCTTCATAAAGGTTGAACACCATGATCTGGCCGTTGGCATGCACCGCTCCATAATCGGCATTGAAGCCATTTACAAAGAAAATTTCTTTTCCCCGGTAAACGTTCCGCGGCACCGGCAGTTCATCCAGAAATGCCACAATCATGTCTTCATCATAAGCGTCAAAATCATCCCGCAACTCAATGGTTAATGAATCAACCCCACCCTGGATGTTCAAATGATTCATTTCAAAGAACACATACTCATATTCCTGTGGATAATAGGCATCC
>JAWSUV010000211.1:0-3212 GCA_033549305.1 Bacillota bacterium
AAGAGAGTCGATGCAATCGCTGTACAAAGCGTCGCCCAGGCTGCCACTTTTTGGGGCCCTATCCGGTCGGCCAGCCGGCCGGTGGCCAAAACCACCATCACGTACCCCGCCTGAAAGGCAGACAGGATCAAGCCTGTCTGTCCCGATGTCAGAGAAAAATCTGTGGCAAGATATGGAAGCACCGCTGAAAAATTATACCAGGGCAGGTATCCCAACACCATGGCAATGACGAGCAGGATGAACGTTCTTCTTCCCCGGTTCATTTTTCCAGATAATAGCTCTTCCGCTGAACAGCGCTGGCTATACGCTGCCTGGCAAGCATCATGGCTGCTTCCTGAGTGGTTACATTCTTTTCCCGGGCCATGCGGAAGACCTGGGTAATGGCATCACCAATCCTGGCTACCTGGCCATAAGCCCGCTCCCGATGATAGCCGATAAATTGATGGGAATTATTGATGACCCCGCCGGCGCTCATAATGAAATCCACCGCATATGCGATGCCGCGTTCCTTCAACAGGGTCGCGTGGCTTTCCTCGTCAGCCAGCTGGTTGTTTGCGGATCCCGCCACCAGTCGGCATTGTAAACGCGGGATGGTCGTGTCATTCAGAATCCCGCCCAGGGCACAGGGCGAGAAAATATCTACTTCAAGGTCATAGATGGCTTCAGGATCCACCTGTTGGATACCCAGTTCCTGACAAAGCCGTTGAACGGCTTCTTCGTTTACATCACTGACGATAACTTCAGCACCTTCTTTCACCAGATACCTGGCCAGCACAGATCCAATGTTTCCGACGCCCTGAATGGCAACCCGCTTGTTTTTAAGTCCTTTATCGTCAAACACTTCCTTCACCGCTGATTTGATTCCTTCAAAGCAACCGAAGGCCGTTGCCGCTGAAGTGCTGCCACCGCCACCGTAGGATTCGGGTAAAGCCACATTGTATTGCGTTTCCTTACGAACAATGATCATATCGTTTTCATCGGTTCCGATATCGACTCCCGTAATGTAACGACCGCCCAGCCCTTCCACCATCCGGCCAAAAGCCCGCAACAGATCTTCTGTTTTCTCTTTTCTGGCATCGCCAATAATCACGGCTTTTCCACCACCAAAATCGATGCCGCAGGCAGCATTTTTCCAGGTCATCGCTTTTCCCAGTTTCATTACGTCCTGCAGCGCATCATCCTCACTTTCATAAGGCATCATGCGCGTACCTCCGAAAGCCGGTCCCAGCGAAGTGTTGTGGATTGAAATCAGCGCTTTCATTCCAGAATTCTTATCATACCCATACACAATTTGTTCAAATTCTTCATCCTTCATCATTTCAAAAACTGGTTTGATCACTTGATCCTCCTCCTCTTATCATTGATTCTGATAACTCCATTGATCATTTCATCAGTTCGACACACTCTTATCAAATCCTTCTTTCCCGACAGAATACCGTCGGGTGAAATAGAGGACAGAACACATGCATCCCCTGGGCATTAGTTAAAAGAAATGATCTTATTCTCTTTGTTGGCCAAGGTAAACGTCATGTTCCGTAAATCCCTGTTTCAGGTCCCGCCAAAACTGATCTTTCAGAATTTCAGGATAGACTGCCAGTTGGCTTTTCAAGATCGCATCACGGCTGTAATAGCCACAACTCTGAATTAGCTGATGCTCCAGTTCAGGATCATGACCAGCAATGAGTGGTCCTTCAGATAAGGGAACATGTGCTTCAAAAAATAATCCGAGATGATGCAACCCGGTTTCACTGCTGACATATTCCCGGATGTAGAGCAGCTTACCAGGTTGACAGATGATCCCACATTCTTCCTTTACTTCCCTCACCACTGCTTCCATTGCATTCTCTCCGGCTTCCAGGCCACCTCCCGGCGGCATCAACCAGGTTTCCCCAGTGACAGGATCATCATGTAAAACCAGCAAGACTTCCTGTCGTTGATTGATAATGACTGCTGAAGCACGAACTCTAAACACCATACTGGGCTGCCACCTCATTGGTCAGAAGCTCCTTTCCCCATTTTATCCTCATTATGATATTGTTTGAAAAAAGATCACTTCACAGCACTATCCCCCTCATTATGACTGCTGTTGATCTTCCAGTATCTTTGATCTTATCAATATATCCATATTTCTTCAAGGACTGTTCCACTCACCGATGCTGAAAAAATGAAAAAGTGGATTCTCTGAGCAATCTGATTCAGAGCGATAATCAAGCGAACGCGAAATGAGCACCTTAAAAGAATCAACAAAAACGAAAAAACCGACCCCTTGCAACTAATTGCAAAAAGCCGATCTTTGGTGCCCAGAGCCGGAATCGAACCAGCGACACGTGGATTTTCAGTCCACTGCTCTACCGACTGAGCTATCTGGGCATATCACTATGTATGTGGCTGTTGCTTTACGCATAACCAAGATTAATCACTGGCGGAAAGGGTGGGATTTGAACCCACGGCTCCCAGTAAGAGAGCGCTGGTTTTCGAGACCAGTTCCTTAAGCCACTCGGACACCTTTCCAGATAAAAAGTGGTGCGGGTGAAGGGATTCGAACCCCCACGGTTTCCCGCTAGACCCTGAACCTAGTGCGTCTGCCAGTTCCGCCACACCCGCACGATTTATCTGATGGTGGAGGGAGGAGGATTCGAACCTCCGAAGTCGTTGACAACAGATTTACAGTCTGCCCCCTTTGGCCGCTCGGGAATCCCTCCATGTAAATGTGGTTAAGTGGAGCTGGTGATGGGACTCGAACCCGCAACCTGCTGATTACAAATCAGCTGCTCTGCCAATTGAGCTACACCAGCACATATGCCTGTTTGAAAATGTAAAAATGGCGACCCGGAAGGGACTCGAACCCTCGACCTCCAGCGTGACAGGCTGGCATTCTAACCAACTGAACTACCGGGCCGGAAATGGTGGGAGCAACAGGGCTCGAACCTGTGACCCCCTGCTTGTAAGGCAGGTGCTCTCCCAGCTGAGCTATGCTCCCACATATGGTGACCCCTAGGGGAATCGAACCCCTGTTACCGCCGTGAAAGGGCGGTGTCTTAACCGCTTGACCAAGGGGCCTAGATGGCTCCAGAGAGAGGACTCGAACCTCCAACCTACCGGTTAACAGCCGGGTGCTCCACCATTGAGCTACTCTGGATTAATCTTAACTTGATAAGGGTAAAGAGACGCAGCGACCTACTCTCCCAGGACATTACATCCGAGTACCATCA
>JAWSUV010000212.1:0-3197 GCA_033549305.1 Bacillota bacterium
ACTCATCCCTCACCATTTTGAAAGGAGGGAAAGTCGAGACAGAGTCTACTCGACGTGGTCATGAAAGCAACAGTTGACAGAGATACGTGTATTTCCTGTGGTCTCTGTGTCGCTATTTGCCCGAATGTATTTGAGATGGACGATGAAAATATTGCTATCGTTAAAGTTGACACCATCGACGTTCAGGACGAGATGGATACAAGAGAAGCTGCTGACCAATGTCCTGTTTCAGCCATTACAATCATTGAAAATTAACCGGGTATTAAGAAGGAGGGAGGAGGCAGACAATGTTTATGAATATAATCTATTTTCCACCAGTAGCAGAGAGTCAGGATTAAGCGTTTCGAGAATGGTTTGACTGGTCAACTGAACTGTATAAAAGCCATCAGGGTTTCATCAGTAGAAAGCTGTTAAAACCCATTGAAAATGGTGACTATGTAGGAGTTGTTGAACATGAAAGCTACGACACATTCATGGCGATGCACACCAGTGCCGATCAGGCGGAAGCACGCAAACGGGTAGACAAGTTGCTGCAGGGAAACCCAACACCACATTTTTACACGATCGTCGCAAAAAAGCCATAAACAAAGCAGGGTATTGTTATCTATTTTGAAACGGGTAAGGAGCGTAGATCTCAGTGAAGAATGAAGCTGCTTCTCAGGGAACCACATCAGAGCTGACGATGCTGAAATTCACAATCATTCTCTATGTGATCGCCTTTGTGATCAAGCTTGCCGGTTATTATCTGACAGGCATTATGGTGCTGCTGGCCGATGCACTCCACTCACTCAGTGACCTGTTCATTTACAGTTTTCTTTATATCGCTATGATCTGGTCCCGCAAGGAATCAGATGAAGTGCATATGTTTGGCTATGGCCGCGCTCAGAATGTGGGGGCGCTCGTGGCGGCGACTTTGTTCATCGCCGTCACCAGCTTTGGACTATTCAGAGAGTCCATTCCCAGACTGTTCACAACACCGGCAGAAGCAAGCCCCAATTACACCATCGCTTTTGCTGTGATTGGTATTTCAATGATCATTCCGGCGATTCCCCTTGTTATTATGTTTGGTCAAAAGAATCGCGGAGCATTGGCTAAAGCGCAGTTTTTTGAACTGTTCATTGATGAACTGAGTACGGTGGCCGCATTGATTGGAACACTATTTTTGAGATGGGGGTATCCGCTGATTGACCCCATTGCTTCCCTCGCGGTGGCCGTTCTCATTGGGTTCAGCGGAATGCGCTTATTCAAAGAAAACCTGAGTTTCCTGATTGGCCGTTCGCCGGGAAAGGCGTTTCTCAAACAGGTTGCAGATCTGGCCAGGTCCGTTGATGGAGTGCTGGATGTGCATGATTTGCGGGCAGAGTACATTGGTCCGGACACGGTTCATACCGGTATGCACATCGTGGTGAAGAGAGGTATGCCCATCGAAGAAGCAGATCGGATTGTTGAAGCGGTGCATGAGCGTGTGCAACAGGGAACAGGCTGCCGATACTGTGTCATTCGCGTGGATCCTGCGGAAGAAACGGAGGTGATCTAGTTTCAGAAACGAGATAAAAAAACTGATTGTAAGTAGAAAAATGTGAAGGGAGTTTGATGATATGTTACAAATGATGGTTATTTTCACAATGGCGGTACTCATGATCCTGGCTTTGCCTAAGAAGGCAAGCGCCCACTGTGACACGATGGACGGTCCAACAGCCATCGATGGCATGAAAGCCCTTGAAACGAAAAACATCAACCATGCATTAAAATGGATTATGCCCGAAGGAGAAGAAGAACTGGCGAACATCTTTCAACTGAGCCTAAAGGTGCGGGAGCTGAATGATGATGCAAAAGAAGTGGCCGACAGGTACTTCCTGGAAAACCTGGTCCGCATCCACCGGGCGGGTGAGGGTGCCCCCTATACAGGGTTACAACCAGCCGGAGTGCCCATCGATGAAAAAGTGGCTGCCGCCGACAAATGCATTGAAATCGGTAACCTTTTACCTCTGGAAGGGCTGGCATCACCGGAAGAAATGCCCGAACTGGAAAAAAGACTGCATAAGGCACTGGCCCTGAAAGACTTTGACGTGAATGACGTGCAGGCCGGCAGAGAATATATCGAAGCCTATGTCAGTTTCTTTAAGTTTGCCGAAGGCGAAGACCACGATCATGGCCACGGCCATGCTCATGAAGCAGCCGAAACGCTTCATGAGCATCACAAATAGCGTCGTCGATGACATATTGAGACATTACCTTCTCCCCTGACAGGCGGAGAAGGTAATGCCATTTAAATTGGACTTGATCTCTTCTGGTGTATATTCCATTCATTATCACTTAACCCCCTTATCATCCATATTGGAGTTATATCCTTTTTCACTTTGACTCTTACCAAAGTGGGGGATGAACTCACTTTTTCCCTCAGTTACGGTGCCATGCCGGCCCTGAACACCAGCGCCTATGTGTCCACCCAGTACGTGACCGGATAACACCCGCATTGCGGCTTCATCACCTAAATGGCAGCGGCATACCAACCTCCTGGTATGCCGTTTTTGATTGAGGGAAAACACGTTACTGCGATCGATGCCCAGACGTGAGAATCGCTCTGTCATCGACCCTGATAGCCTCTCATTGACTTTTATAAATGTTAAACATTTAACATGAATATGCGATTCCCATGGATTCTTTCAGCCCCTTGGTCTATAATGGAAGTAACACACCCCTGATGGAGAAAAGGAGATGTCAGCCCATGAAACCCATTGATCTGCGAAGTGATACAGTGACCAAACCCACCCCGGAAATGTATGAAGCCATGGCGACGGCACCACTGGGAGACGATGTCTACGAAGATGATCCCACTGTCAATCTGCTGGAAGAAAAGGCCGCTGAAAAACTGGGAAAGGAAGCCGCTCTTTTTGTCCCCACCGGCACCATGGGCAATCTCATTGCCGTGTTGACCCATACCCGTCCCGGCCAGGAAATGATTCTTGAGGAGAAATCCCATATGTTTCTGTATGAAGTGGCCAGCGTCGCCCGGATCGCCGGTGTCCAGACACGGCCCCTCAGCAGCGCCCGGGGTCAGATTTTTCCGGAATGCATTGAAGAGGCCATCCGTCCTGAAAACATCCATTTTCCTGAAACGGGGCTGATTGCCCTGGAAAACACCCACAACATGTATGGCGGCGCGCTGCTGTCCCTGGATTATATGAAAAAAATCT
>JAWSUV010000213.1:0-3187 GCA_033549305.1 Bacillota bacterium
AATCCACCACATCCGTGGTCACGATCCGCGCACCCACCGCCTGGGTGAGGTCATAGCCTCCCGGGGCAAAGACACCAAGGGTGATGATCTCATCCATAATGTTCTTGATCTCGGTGCTTTCCACCGCTTCGTTGGCATTGGGCAGGGAAATCCGTACCGTCTTGCCGTCAGCGTTCATAAAAATCAATTCCATCCTCTTCGTCACTCAGCAACCCTCCTTTCCGTTGGATTTTGAATCGTCCAAACAGCTGTGCCTCTTCAGGCACTGGTCCTCAACGTCAATCGACCCAGGTATACTCTCTGCATGGATTCACCTGTGTGTTCCATCAAGCTTACGCTTCAATCAGCTCCGTGCGATCCACCCGGTTCACATGCTTCAGTGTCTTAATCTGAAGCATTGCCAGTTGGTAGGCTGCCAGCAGCAGGTTGTCATCCGTCGCCGACAGCTTCACACCGTTGAAAGTACGCGACACCAGCTGTTCCCGGCCATCCACGATGGCATTGATGAACCGCAGCTGCATGGCACAGGTTTCGTTGATTCGTTCGCTCATTTTTTCACCCCCTTTCATGTATGGTTGAATGCGTTCTAAAAGGTATAGCTCTTCACAATGTTCCGAGGATCCACATCATCCTCCCCATCCTCAAATACCTTGACTTCAATGGGACTGCCCTCTCTGACCACCGGCTCCGACAGCACATAATCCGCCGGTTCCGATCCTTCCTGATCTTCAGGCTTCCGGATTTCTTGCTCCGCCACCGGTGCCACATCCGTGTCCCGGCCCAGAAAAACCCTTTTCTGATCCGTCGGCAGATCTCCCAGGGACAGCTGAAGGCTTTTCAGGTTCACCAGCACCTCCTCGTTGGGGCGAAACTGCCGGATGGCAATCAGGTTCTCGTTCTGCAGCTCGATGTCCCCCATGGTCACGGTAATGGACTGTTTCCAGTCCTTCCCAGTCACCCGGTTCTGGATGTCAATCTTTTTCACCTTCGAAATAATGTTGGTCATGGGCATGGCGTACCCTCCTAATAGAATATTTTTTTTGTGCAGTGGGGACGGTTCCTTTTGCGTCACAATGTAACCATTCCAGAATGACGCAGCTGGAACCGTCCCCGATGTGTCAGCCGTGCCACCTTGCCGGCACCGGTCGCACGTCCACATGGGTAAAGCCGGCGTAGATCCCAATGCCGGTAAATCCTGCAGCTGCTGCCAGCTGGGCCACCTCATCCGGGTGCAAACCCGGGATCCGGATGTCTGCCGCCTCGCCGGTCAGGTGTCGGCTGGTGGGACTTCCGCCCACCGCCCGGTTGTGGGCAGGGTTCCGGTAACCGCTGGTAATGATCACCGGCTGCCCGGCTTCGTCCCGCAATTGCTGCAGGCCTTCCAGCAGTTCCCGCTTGATTCTCACCTGGTGGCTGCCGTCGTTGCACTCAAATTCTTTCAGTAAAAAGTTTTTGCTGATGCGGATCTGGTTCATATATCACCTCCTCAAAAGCAAACGACCACAAGGAATTGTGGTCGAGCGCCGGTTCATTGATGCGGTTGTTATATCGATCATACACTACCGGAATAGGGGTCCGGAATGTTTTTGGGTCGCCTTTTTTTGAAAATCAGAATAAATTTTCATCTCAATCTGTCATTAAGTCATTGCAATCCATTCAAAAAGATGATAGATTGAGATTTAATATTTAAAATTGTGAAAATACAAAAATACCACAAGGTCATAATCATCCAGACCCATCATCAATTTTTTGGCAGTATCAGCAGGAGGTGAAATGAACATATGCTGTCGAATCACAATAAAAAGAGGGAGTGACAGAATGAACAGAAAAATGAAAGTAATCATCAGTGTCCTTATTTTGAGTTTACTATTGGGCGGGTTTGCCGCCATCCATGCTGCGTCCCATGAACCGGTGGTGAATGTCAGTGCCGATGGCAATGACCTGCAGGGAGTCATCGTGGAGGGCACCACTTATGTGTCCGCCAAAGACCTTGCCGAGGCACTCGGAAGAACTGTATCCTGGGACCACGCCACCCGAACCGTCACCGTTGAATCCAGACTGGACAAAGTGCTCAAAAACGGCTATATCAGAGTAGGCACCACCGGCGACTACAAACCTTTCTCTTTCTGGAATGCTGAAACGGAAGCCTATGAAGGGCACGACATTGACGCCGCTCACATGCTGGCAGAATCCCTGGGGGTGGAAGTTCAGTTTGTCAATACCACCTGGCCAAACCTAATGCAGGACCTGCTGGACGACAAATACGATATCGCCATGGGCGGCATTACCCGAAGAATGGGCCGCCAGGTAACGGCACAGTTCTCACACCCCTACATCCTTTTTGGCAAGTCGCCCCTTGTGAGGGAAGAAGACAAAGACCGGTTTACCAGCCTGGAAGCCATTGACCAGGCCGGCGTGACCATCGGCGTCAATCCAGGAGGAACCAATGAATTGTTTGTGCGGGCCAACATCAGGAATGCGGACATCGTTGTGCATGAGTTCAATGCAGAAATTCCCGGCATGGTGGCAGACGGTACCTTTGACGTCATGTTCACCGACAGTATCGAGGCCATCGTCTATGCACGGGCCGACGAACGGCTCCATGATGCCTTCAGCGACAATCCGCTGACCCGGGAACAGTTTGGTTATTTGATGCACCGCGGCGATCCCATCTTCACCAACACAGTGAACTTCTGGATGGAAGAAATGGAACTAAAAGGCCACCTCGATGATTTATGGGATAAATGGATCGACTAGAAAGACAACAACGCTGACATGTGGAACAGAGCAATACCCCTCCGGCTGTTATGCCGCAGGGGTGTTTTATACCCAGACAGTTTATTCATCAGGTATGGATTAGATTAATGCATAGTGGGGGTTTAGTGATTCCGGGGCATCCTTCGAGATGTCCTTTTTTCTGTTGAATCCTCCGACCCCCTCGGGTAATCATGGTTTATCCTCCATCCTCGCATAAGATTCATTCGAGCACCTTACATGCATCCGCAACATGTAAATGTGCAGAAAATGTGCTGTAATCCTATCATTACACAGAACACAGATTTGAACCTGTATTATTTCAAACAGTGACTGTCACATATGCCACAGTATTAATGAGCGCGTAAGGTGTTAAACATGGTTTAGGTGTCAAAAGTAATTTTCACACCAATGGATACTCATTGAACAACTT
>JAWSUV010000214.1:0-3181 GCA_033549305.1 Bacillota bacterium
CATGGTTTCAGTCATTTCGTGCAGTGGGCTTTTGAATTTGCTGTCAAACATCAGTAACCTCCTTTGGTTCATCACTTCAACATCCTGATTAGCTTCTTCCATTGTTTACCCGGCTCCCATGGTTGTGACAAGCAGAATCTCATCGTTGCCGTCGATTTTTGTATCCAGGCGTCTCACCGTCCCGTTTATCGAGGCCGCTGCCACTTCATCGACTTCTGCCCCGATCGATTTTATCAGATCATGTACTGTTGATTCATCAGGCAGTTCACCAGTCCAAAAACCAGGTGACTGGGGAGTTGAAAAACGGCGTAGTGTTCCAAAAAGCTTCACTGTTATTCTCACTTTTCATCACCAGGAACCTCTACAGCCTTGAGTTTATCCCAGATCCATCCTACTCCCAGCTCTTCCAGTTTTGCCTGGCGCGGGACACCCTCTTCATCCCACCCCATCATGCCGTAGTATAATTTGAGTGCCTTATTGAACTGATCCCGGTCGATTGCATGTCCTTTCAGCGTACCATCGCGCATCGGTTCAAAAAAACGGTCAGGGATTTTATCATCCGCCGAAGTAAAACCTCGCAGGCAGTTGAAGGCCCGTGCCATCGTAATGCTTCGTTCTCCCGCTTTCATTATTTCAAAGACGCTGGTCCGCCATCCCGTCACATGGTTGACAATTTCTGACAACTGTTTGATGCTGAACGCCCTGAATTCCGGCACGGCTGTAAAGATGCACCAGTCAAGCACATCATGAAAAGCCCATACGTACTGCAAATAGACGAATAAGCGAACTTTTTCAGCACTCAGATCTTCTGCGGGGACCGGTTTGATGATGCCCAGAGGACTCAGATCTTCCAGGTCAACCCAGTTAAATTCTTTGGAATAATCACCAGGCTTATCAAACCACGGATCGTGAGCTGCCTGCAGGTGATCACCACCAGTTGGTGAAACCGCATAACCCAGTCCAACTCCCCATTTGCCTCTTGGTTCATGTGATGCGACTTCCTGACCTTTCACCTGCATGGCATATTTTTCAGTATCACGACCGATATTTCTCGCCGCCTGCCGGCTGCCCTCCGCCAGTAATTCACCGAAACCCTGCTTATAGGCGATCATTTCGATCAATTTGATCGATGTCTCCGGATCATTCCATTTCAGCTGAATGCCGCCAGTATCTGAATCTGTTAAAAGTTCCCGTTCATAACACTCGGTCGCCCAGGCAATGGTTGATGCGGTGGAAATGGTATCCAGACCCAGGGCGTTGCATTTTTCGTTACATGCCGCCACCGCAACAATATCGTCCACTCCCAGCGATGAACCCATGAGGCCGATTGTTTCATATTCCGGGCCACCATATTCCCGCGTTACCTTAAATTTTTCATTTTCTCCTTCCACGGAGCGTTTGCAGGAAACCGCACAGGAAAAACAGGTTTCTGTTTTACCGTTCAACACCTTTTTCATTGTTTCACCGCTGATGCCTTCGGCACCCTTGAAGGAACCATCCTGAAAATTATAGGTGGGCAGCATCCCCATTACACTAAGGGGGACAACACCTTTCGCTGTTCCCAGTTCATGATGCAAGCTGATGGCTGGATGGTCTTTGGTGCTCTTCGCAAACCACGATGCCAGCTTCTTCAATCCTTCAGGATCTGCTGTCCTGACTTTGTGACTTCCTTTCACCACAATGGCACGTATATTTTTGCTTCCCATGACTGCGCCTATGCCGCCTCTTCCATGAAAGTTGCGCAAATCAGCAGTGACATTTGCATACCTCACACCATTTTCACCAGCCGGCCCCATTTGCAGAATCCTGACTTTTGTTGAATGTGCTTCATGCAGCATTTTCTGAACAACACCGGTTTCTTTGCCCCGCAGGTGTTCAGCCGGCATCAGTTTTACCAGGTCATCTTCTATCAGCAGGTAAACCAGTTCAGGAGAGGATTCCTCAACGATGATGGCGTCATATCCGGCAAATTTAAGCTCAGCACCCCACCAGCCGCCGCACTGAGAATCAGCCAAACCTCCGGTTAATGGTGAAATTGTTGCTGCCGTATGTCTGCCCTGCCCGGAAACAGGGGCTCCGGTTGTGATCGATGTCGCAAAAATCAGCTTGTTCTCCGAACTGAGCGCTGGCGTGCCCGGGGGCACTTCATTCAGCAGGTAATAAAGAGCCATATTCCGCCCGCCCATAAAGATCCGGTATAGACTGGGATCCGGCTCTTCCACACGTGTTGTGCCGTCTTTAAGGTTGACACGCAGTATTCTGCCCCAAAATCCAAAGTGTTGCTGTTCCATTTAATAACCCTCCTATTTCCATAATTCATACGGAATGTCTGACAATCTGCAGAAAGCAATCAGTGCTTCGACCTGGTTGCCCGAAACCATGTGGATGTGATTTGATCCAAATTTCTGAAGGAACGTTTCATCCAAGTGCACGTTTATGAAAGCCTTCGGGAACTCTGGTGTGGTTGGCAGCGCCTGATAGTCACGCCCGTCTGTGACGCTACCGACAACAATGGCCATCCAGTAGGCCCCATCCTTTCTGCAGAGTCTTGCCAGAGTAACCTCCTGAGGCGAAATCTGAAAAGGAAGTGCACCTCCTCCGCCTTTACCAAAAGCATGTTGAACCATTGAAATACCTGACAACCCGGTTGGATCTTCACTGGTCGCATTAAAACTCGAGCTGGCGGCACCACAGTTGGCCAGGATCATGGTGTTTCGCGCACTGTCATACCAACGGACATCAAGTAGCGCTGTCGGTTTGCCACCGGAAAGCAATTTCAGGATCTGCATGGTCAGCGCGCCGTCCGCATCCGATTCACATGCATGGACAATAATCTCTTTCTCACCATTCATATCCATATGGCTGTTCATCAACATGTGCGCGACACACTGGCTGACATACCCATCTGAAAGCTCTGTCTGGCACTTCACTCCGACAAAGTCGAATCCATATTGTTGAACTAGCTGCATCGTTGCCAGATAGCTCCTCACCTGCCGCTCAAGATTACGGGGGGTGAAATGGTTCGTAAAGCAAACGTCTTTCAGTTTATTTTTCAGCCATTCCACATGTTTATCCACTATCACACTATCCAGCGCTTCCGCTACATTCACAATGTCAAGCTGATCAACCGTCTCAATATCCACTCCAAACATTCGCTGCCACTGACCAGGGTCGGCAACTG
>JAWSUV010000215.1:0-3123 GCA_033549305.1 Bacillota bacterium
GTACCGACTTAACAATCCGCCTGCTGGAAGCCGAAGGCCTGCACTATCATCTCAACACGGACGGCAGCCTTTCCTACTGGGTGCCTTAAAAGAAGCATTATTGATCCAGTTTCAGCTTTGCCAGGGCATCGGCCAGGGCAGTGTTAATTGGTTCATCGGCGGCTTTTTCCTGTTGCCGCAGGTAATCAGCCACCTCTTTTTTGGAGACCTTTCCGCCGCCGTCTTTCTTCCTGCGTTCCTCAAACACACTCAGCTTTTCCCGGTACCCGCAGCGACAGACGAAAATCCGGCCCTCTCCTTCGCCCCGCAGCTCCAGTTTCTTTTTGCATTCCGGGCAGCGGGCATTGGTGACAACGGCCACCGATTTCCGGTAACCACATTCCCGATCCTGGCACACCAGCATTTTGCCTTTTTTGCCCTGCACTTCCAGCAGGTACTTACCGCACTCCGGGCATTTTTCCCGGGAAAGGTTGTCGTGCTTAAAAACAGCGTCGCTCTGCCGGATTTCTTTCACAATGGCTTTCGCATATTCCCGCATATCATTCACAAATGTGTCTTTTTTCAGTTTGCCGCCGGCAATGGCACTGAGCCGCTGTTCCCACCTGGCCGTAAGAGCAGGTGACTTTAACGGCTCCGGCACCAGATCCAGCAGCTGTTTTCCCTTGGAAGTGATGTGAAGCGCATTACCCCTTTTCTCCATGAGAAAGCTTTTCAACAGTTTTTCGATGATATCCGCCCGGGTGGCCACCGTGCCAAGACCGCCGGTATCCTCAAGGGTTTTCTTTAAATCCTTATTGTCGGAAGCCATGTATTTAGCCGGATTTTCCATGGCGGCCAGCAGGGTACCTTCGGTAAAAAAGGACGGGGGCCTGGTTTTGCCGGTAGTCAGTGCAAGGGTTTTTACATTCAGCTCCTGCCCCTTTTCCATAGGAGGCAGGGTCTGGTCAGCGTAGTGTTGTTCGTCGTCCCGGTCATCCGCCTCATCCGGATCTTCGCTGTCTGATGAGTTGGACCGATCCATCACCGCTTTCCAGCCGGCGTCCCGGATGACTTTTCCGCGGGCTGCGAAGGTTTCGGAACCGATGGCTGCTTCCATCACCGTTTCATCATAAGCAAAGGGAGGGTAGAAGACTGCCAGAAAGCGCCGCACCACCAGGTCATAGATTTTTCGTTCGCCATCGCTCAACGCTGACAACAGCGGCGTTTCCTCTGTGGGAATGATGGCGTGGTGATCGGTCACCTTTGAGTCGTCGACAAAGGATTTATTGGTTTTAATGCCATCCCGCAAAACCCTGGCAGCATAGGCAGCATAGGGGCCGATACTGCAGGCTTTCACCCGCTCCTTCAGGGTGCTGACCATATCGGAAGACAGGTGCTTGGAGTCGGTCCGGGGATAGGTAAGCACCTTGTGGCTTTCATACAGCCGCTGCATGATGGAGAGCGTTTCCTTTGCAGAGAAACCGTACCGGCTGTTGGCCTCGCGCTGGAGCAGGGTCAAGTCGTAAAGACCCGGGGCATTTTTGGTTTTGGCCGTCCTTTTCACCGAGGTGATCCGGGCTTTTTCCCTGGAAAGCACCTGCTGCAACTGCCGCATCCTGTCCTGGTCGAAGCTGCGGGTGGACCGGCTGCTTTGATCCTGCCAGGTCAGTTTCAGGTCTGTGGTTTCTGCCACCAGGCCGTAATAGGTTTTTGGCTGAAAGGCCTGAATGTCGTCCTGGCGCTGCGCAACAATGGCCAGGGTGGGGGTCTGCACCCGGCCGCAGGAGAGCTGGGCGTTATGGCGGCAGGTGAGTGCCCGGGTGGCGTTCATGCCCACCAGCCAGTCTGCCTCGGAACGGGCCACGGCAGAAGCGTAGAGGTTCTCATAGGCCTTGCCGTCCTTCAGGTTCTGGAAGCCCAGGCGAATGGCCTGATCCGTGACGGAAGAAATCCATAACCGCTTAACCGGCTTCCGGACACCGGATTTCTCCAGGATCCAGCGTGCCACCAGCTCCCCCTCCCGGCCGGCATCAGTGGCAATGATAATCTCACCCACATCCTTACGCCTCATCTGGGCGGTCACGGCATTGTACTGCTGCCGGCTCTGGCGGATGACCTCCAGCTTCAGTTCTTTGGGCAGCATCGGAAGATCTTCCAGCCGCCACTGCTTATACTTTTGATCATACCCTTCCGGCTCCATCAGCGTAACCAGATGACCCAGAGCCCAGGTGACAATGTAACGGTCTCCTTCCAGGAAGCCATTGCCTTTTTTCGCGCTTTTCAGCACCCGGGCGATGTCGCGGGCTACGGAGGGTTTTTCGGCCAGTACCAGTGATTTATTCATGTCAACAGTCCTTTCACTAAAAGCGTCAGACCAGGATTGATCTGACGCCGGTTTTCTTAATGGTTATGTGAACGCAAACCAGCAAACACCGGTCGAATGACTTGTCTCCATCTTATTATAGCATAGAATATCCGGCCCAAAGTTACCATAGTCGTCATAGATCTGACAGCATTGAGAGTCTTGTATTTGATGATGAATGATGATGATTCATCAATGATATTAAGGGTCTGAAATAATGCAAACCAATGACGTCTCCCGGCTTCCTTTGACAATAAAATCTTCCATAGCCACACTTTCATGGACACGAAGATTCTCTGGTGGTACTGGACGCTTTCTGCCAGAGAGGAGTGAATAGCGTAACCGGCCAGTCACCTGGCCGGTTTTTGTTATAAATTAATACAAGGAGTGATTGCAATGAGGCGGTGTATCAGCGTGTTGACCCTGTGTGCCGTGTTACTGTTCACCCTGCTGCCTGTTCCGGCATTTGCCGAGCAGCAAATTCAAGTGACTGTCGACGGGAAGACGCTGTCGTTTGACGTGCCCCCACCATAATCGACGGGCGCACCCTGGAGCCCCTGAAAGCCACTTTTGAGGCCCTGGGGGCCAGGGTTGAATGGCAGGCCCAGACCCGCACCGTCAGCATCACCAGCAGCGATTCCGCACCGCCAGTACCTGGGCAACCGCCGGTTACGGAGACGGAACCACTCAAAGTGGTACTGCTGGGCGGTCTGGCAAGCGGCAATTTTACTGAATCCGCCAGCCAGGGGATGCAGCTGATCAAGAGCCGTTTCGGCGCTGCC
>JAWSUV010000216.1:0-2998 GCA_033549305.1 Bacillota bacterium
AGGTGTGCCATCCGACAGCGGAATACCTGCTCGGCCTGGATTCGGACGGACCGACAGGAAAGTTTTTCTGGCTCGGGTATGAAGTGCCGCTGTACCCTGATCTGGAGGGAGTGCAGTGGCTCGAAGGCATTGGCAATGAAAAGCTGAGGAGAGTATTGCCATGATTAAACTGGGTGTGATTGGAACGAGCGAAGGAAATGGACACCCCTATTCCTTCTCAGCCATTATCAATGGGTACTCGGATCAGGGAATGACAACATCCGGATGGCCGGTGATCCACGAATACCTTCGCAAAAAGGACACATCCGAGTTTGGGTTTCATGATGTTCAGGTAACCCATGCCTGGACGCAGGATCATGAGGAAACCAAACGGTTATGCCAGGCCTGCCTGATTCCCCATGCCTTATCTGACAGGACAGACATGTTTGATGCCGTGGACGGTGTATTGATTGCGCGGGATGATTTTGAGACGCATTATGAGATGGCGCTGCCATTTTTGAAGAAAGGCATCTTTGTTTTTGTCGACAAGCCTCTTTCAGTGGATCTTAATGAACTAAGCATGCTGAAACCATATCTTGACAAGGGACAACTGATGTCATGCTCCGGCATGAGGTATGCTACGGAACTGGATGACATGCGAAAAGTGTTCGCGTCGGACCCTTCCTTCAAGTTCATAAGGGGCACCATCGTCAATTCATGGGAGAAATATGGCGTTCATTTACTGGACGCCATCTTTGGACTAACCGAGGTTGAACCGGTCTCTGTGACAGCATTTAACACAGAAAACTCATCTCTGATGATCAAGTTAAAAAGCAGGCAGCACCTGCAGATCGACTGTCTGGGCAGTAAACCCGTGGTGTTGCGGCTGGAAACTATCCGGGAGGACGGGATTCACACGTTTGATATCCGGGATAACTTTACGATGTTTCGAAGGACCCTGTGGCATTTTCTCAAGATGATCAAAACCGGCGCACCTGCCATCGATCCGTCAACGACACTCACCATCATGAAAGTGCTGATCGCCGGCCGCCGGTCACTGGAACAGAAAAGAGAAGTGACCCTGGAGGAGATCCGCATTCCAGAAACAACCCCGGACAGGGAGGGATGAAATGAAAAAAGTATTGGTAACAGGCGCTGACGGCTTTATTGGAAGTCATTTGACGGAAGAACTGGTGAAACAGGGTCACCAGGTGAGGGCCTTTGTCTGTTACAATTCCTTTAATTCATGGGGATGGCTGGACACGATTCCAAAAGCGATTCTTGCGGAAATGGAAGTGTTTCCGGGAGATATCCGGGATCCAAATGGGGTAAGAGAAGCTGTAAAAGGGACTGACAGCGTTTTTCATCTGGCTGCCTTAATCGCCATCCCCTTCAGCTATCACTCGCCGGATGCCTATGTCGACACGAATATCAAAGGCACGCTCAACGTGCTTCAGGCTGCGCGCCATCATGCGTTATCCAGAATTCTCATTACCTCCACCTCTGAGGTGTATGGGAGTGCGCAATATGTGCCGATCGATGAGAAGCATCCCTTTCAGGGGCAGTCACCCTATTCAGCGACGAAAATTGGCGCGGACCGCCTGGCGGAATCGTTTTACAGAAGCTTCGATATGCCCGTTTCGATTGTCCGCCCCTTTAACACCTATGGGCCGAGGCAGTCAGCGAGAGCGGTTATCCCGACCATCATCATGCAGCTGCTTGACGGCAAAACGACGATTGAGCTCGGCTCCCTGACACCCACCAGAGATTTTAATTATGTGGCAGACACGGTAAACGGATTTATTGAAATTGAAAAGGCAGATAAAACCATTGGCGAAGAAATCAATATTGCCAGCCAGCAGGAGATCTCCATCGGCCAGCTGGCGGGGGAACTGATCACACAAATAAATCCGAAGGCGAACATCGTGTGCGATGAACAGAGAGTAAGGCCTGAAAAAAGTGAAGTCAATCGACTCCTGGGATGCAACAGGAAGATTATGGAGCTGACAGCCTGGAAACCTGCCTATACGCTTGAACAGGGTCTGGCCAGGACCATTGAGTTCATCAGCGGGAACTTGCATCATTACAAGACGGACAGATACAACATTTGATGAGGAGTGAAAACAGTGGATCAACGGTTTATTCCTCTTTCAGTCCCAAACCTCAAAGGCAATGAGCTGGAATATGTGACACGTGCCATCAAAGAAGAGTGGGTATCAACCGCCGGACCATTCGTGAGTGAGTTTGAAGAAAAAACGGCTGCATACGTTAACGCAAAAGGGGCTGTTTCCTGCCAGAATGGCACTTCAGGCATCCATATTGCGTTGAACGTCTGTGGTGTGATGCATCAGGATGAAGTCATTGTTCCGGCGCTGACATTCATCGCAACCGTAAACCCGGTGAAATACATCGGGGCAGAACCTATTTTCATGGATTGTGATGACTCTTTGACGATGGATGTTAATAAACTGATGGCGTTTTGTGTCAAAGAATGCCGGTTTACCGATGGGAAACTGATCAACAATCGGAGCAATCGGCATGTTAAAGCGATTGTGGTGGTTCATGTCTTTGGAAACATGGCAAACATGGAAAAAGTGATGGAGATTGCTGAAAACTTTAATCTGAAAGTGATTGAAGATGCCACAGAAGCGATTGGAACGAAGTATATCAAGGGGATGTACCGGGGAAAACATGCCGGCACCATCGGAGACATCGGCGTTTACTCCTACAATGGGAATAAAATCATGACGACCGGAGGCGGCGGGATGATTGTTTCGGAAGATGAGAGGCTGCTTGAAAGAGCGAAACACCTGACCACGCAGGCTAAAAGTGACGAGCTTTATTATTTGCACGATGAGATCGGGTACAATTACCGCATGACGAATTTACAGGCAGCTATGGGACTGGCTCAGTTGGAACAGCTTGAACTGTTCATCCAAATCAAGAAAAGGAATTATGATCGTTACCGGGAGGGTGTCGGGAAGATTGCGGGATTGAAATTCCTGGATTTCAATGAGAA
>JAWSUV010000217.1:0-2915 GCA_033549305.1 Bacillota bacterium
TTGGTTGACAGGGTGTTATATAGCAGTGTAAATATGGAGGTTTTTCAACAGACCCGAATTAGGACATTTCAGGAGGTGTTATGAATGTATTTTGCGCGTGGATTGTTTGGAATGGTGCTGTTTCCGATTCTTATGATCATCCCCATCCTGATCAGTTATTTTGTGATGAAGCTGGCGATAAAAAATGCTGTCAAAGAATTGAAAAATAAAAATATCCTTTAGATAGAACAAAATCAGGAAAAACTGGCGAAGATGCCAGTTTTTTTGAAACACAACGATTTCACATGCATTATGATGGTGAAGGAGAATAATAACTGTTTGAGGTGAGGCGAATGCCAGAAACCCTGTATGAGAAAGTTGAAAGCCTGTTCGAAGTAAGGCAGACAAGGTATACGGGCAAACGAATCTTTTTTACGTTTATCCTGATTGTACTCGCGGCAGCCAGCCTGCCACTCTATTTCCGCTATGAGGAGAAGATTCATGAAGACTATGCCCTGGCCTATGGAAAAGCAAAAAATTGGATTTCAACTTATCGAACTTCTCATGGGAAATATCCTTTAGGCCAACTCGTGTCTCTTGAAGATGAAAAAGATTTGAAAAAGTTTTTCGAGGAAAATCGGTTGAACGTTGAGCGCCGGCTTTATTATGCGAACGTTGAAAAGTTACCGAAACTCAATCAACTAAAGTACACCTATATCATTGATGTGGATCATGGAACCCTGTTCACTGCCGAATATGTGATTTACAACATGCGGCGGCGGCATGTTCCCGGTTACTAATCCGAACAGAAAGTTTGTCAGCAATCTGGCAGGAATGAAGACGCTAGCGGCGAACTACCCATTAAAACAAGAAAAGTAGAGGGAGGCTGTTATGGTTCATCAAGACAACCGATACATAATTAATCAGTCAGCAGGGATCTTTAGTCACTTGAGCCGCATTGCGAAGGAACAGTCAATGGTTCGGGATGAAGATACTCTTATTGTGCTAATGCTGAAGCAATTGAGACAGATTACAGGCTCAGCGGCATCGATTTTTGCAGCTTATGACGTCGAAAAAAGCGTCATGGTTACCCGTCATATAGACGCAGCTGAATGGTTGTACACCGGAGCAGTGGAAACTGTTGGAAAAGAGAAGCTTCATTTTGAAGTTCCGGTGGATGTGGAAGGGTTGACACATCATGGAAAGACGACCATTTTCAAGTGGAAATCTCTTACGGAAGTTTCTGAAGGCGCAGTTTCGGAAAAAGCATCAGAATTGTTTCATTCGACCACGGCAATAGACCGTTTCATCACTGTTGTTCATGTGTTGAGGGGAGTCCTGTATGGAAGTTCCACTATCGTTTTGATGCCTGATCAACGAGATCCGGCGGAAGAAGTGCTCGATTTTTTTGTATCTATCTCCAGTATCTCTCTCCAGCGCATCAACACAGAAAAGATTCTTAAGGAAGAACGCAATCGACTTGCGGACATCATAGAAGGAACCCATGCAGGCACTTGGGAATGGAATGTGTTGACAGGCGCGATGAGCGTAGGAGACCGATATCTTGAGATGGTGGGATACAACAGAAGAGAGCTTGAACCAATTAATATCAATTTGTGGCATGAATTAATCCATCCTGAAGATGCCGTTACAAGTCAGCGGGAGTTGGACCAAGTACTTTCTGGCAGGAAGCAATTCTATGAAGTTGAATGCCGTCTGAGACACAAACAAGGACATTGGATTTGGGTGCAGGATCGTGGAAAAGTGGTGAAAAAGACTGCGGACGGAAAGGCTTTATGGATGTCAGGTACCCATATCGAAATTACCAGGCAGAAGGAAGCGGAGTTAAGAGTCCGTCGGGAGAGAGATACATATACCGGTGGGCCAGTGGTTTTTTTCTCGTGGAAAGCTGACATCGGTACATGGGAAGTGGAACATGTTTCGGCTAACGTCGAAAAAATGCTGGGATATCTCCCGGAAGAGATGATTTCAGCAGATAATCCCTATGGCAGCCGGATGCACCCTGAAGATCGTCCGCGGATCATTCAAGAAGCGGCTGCCTATCGCCAGATTAAGGCAGCAAATTATATCCAGTCCTACCGTTTTTGCCACAAAAACGGTGAATACCGATGGCTTTATGACTATAATGTCCCTGAATATGATGCAGCGGGCAACGTGGTACGTATCCGGGGGTATATTCTTGATGAAACAGACCGTAAGCGGGCTGAAGAAAAGATGCTGGAAGCCAAAGAACAGGCGGAAGCAGCGAATCGTGCCAAGAGCCAGTTTTTGGCCAATATGAGTCATGAAATAAGGACCCCGCTCAACGGTCTCATGGGAATGATACAGTTGCTGGAATTGACAGATCTGACTGAAGACCAGCGGGAGTATATTAAGCTGTCAAAATCAGCCTCCCATTCGCTGTTGGCAGTTATTAATGATATCCTGGACTATTCGCGCATTGAATCTGGAAAAGTATCTCTGGAAAAAATAGAATTTGATCTAAAAGAACTTTTAGAGGAATTGATGAAGCTTTTTAAGGTCTCTGCAAGGGATAAATCGCTTCATCTCATGTACGCTATTCATCCGGAGGTTCCTGACAAATGGGTGGGAGATCCTTTTCGATTACGTCAGATCTTAATTAATCTTGTGGGTAACGCGGTCAAATTTACCGAAAAAGGTGCTGTTGCAGTTGAGGTCAGTCTCTTATGGGAGAATGAGCCAAAACGGCGGATGCTGTTATTCTCAATTCAGGACACAGGAATAGGGATTCCCGGAGACAAGCTGGAGCATATCTTTGAAAGCTTTCATCAAGTGGACACTTCAACCACCCGTAATTATGGGGGTTCAGGACTTGGGCTGGCGATCTCGAAAGGACTTGCAGAAAATATGGGAGGTCGGCTCTGGGTTGAGAGTACCCCGGGAACAGCCAGTAT
>JAWSUV010000218.1:0-2842 GCA_033549305.1 Bacillota bacterium
CCGAAGGCAGTGAGGAAATCAACCGGATTCTTCTCAGTCCTGAACCGGAAGCCAAGCGCACCGTTGAAGGAGACCTGGGGGTATATGTAAACCTGAAAAACATAGTTGCCCTCATCGGGGAAGAAGTCCTGGAAAAAGAACTGAACATGGACCTGTCCTACCTGGTGGAAAACCATCAGGCGATCCCCAACTCTCCCGAGCAGATCACCTTTGCGGAACGCCTCACCCGGGAAGCGGTCAAAACCGCTCTCCTGCGCCATGTGGGCCATGTGAAGCACCTCTACGGTCCCGGCGGCAAAACCACCATTGCCGAAGGCAAAGACCTGTCCAATATCAAGTACGTCATCGGCACCGGCGGCGCCCTGACACGGCTCCCGCACGGGTACCAGATTCTTCGTGACATCCTCAATCAGCAGCACCAGAACAAGCTGCTGCCGACAGAGGATGCAGTGATCCTCCTGGATCATGACTATATCATGGCCTCTCTGGGCGTGTTGTCCAAAAAGTATCCGGACAGCGCCTTCCGACTAATGAAAAAAAGCATGCGCTGGAACGGAGTGGGAAAAAATGAACCCCAGAATCAAGATTAACCTGAAAAAACTCACAGAAAACGCTGCTGAAATCGTGAAACTCTGCGCCCCGGCCGGCGTAAAAGTCAGCGCCGTCACCAAAGGCTTCTGCGCCAAACCCCAGGCGGCCGATGCGCTGCTAAAGGGCGGCATCAACAGCCTGGCGGATTCACGCATTGAAAACCTGCGAAAATTTCAGCCCCTGAAAACCGAAAAGATGCTGCTGCGCATCCCCATGATCAGCCAGGCGGAAGAAGTGGTCTGGTTTTCCGACATCAGCCTCAACTCCCAGTGGGAAACCATCCAGGCACTGAATAAGGCGGCAGGACGACGGGGCGTCCGCCACGGCATCATTCTCATGACCGACCTGGGTGATCTGCGGGAAGGCATTTTTGACCGCCGCGAATTCCTCGAGCTGGTCAAAAAAGCCAGCCGCGTCAACCACATCGACCTGAAGGGCATCGGCACCAACCTCACCTGCTTCGGCGCCATTATTCCGGACGAAAAGAACCTGGGACAGCTGGTTTCGCTTGCTGATGAGGCGGCTGATCTGGTGGGCAAACCCCTGGAATTCGTCAGCGGCGGCAACAGCAGCACTATCTACCTGCTCCAGCAGGGCCGGCTGCCGAAAGGCATCAACCACCTGCGCATCGGCGAAAGCATCCTGCTGGGCACCGAAAGCGCCTACGGCGCCAAACTGCCCCACATGCATTACGACTGCTTTCAGCTGGTGGCTGAGCTGGTGGAAGTGGAGACCAAGCCCTCCATGCCCATTGGCACCATCGGCAAAGACGCTTTTGGTCAGATCCCCTATTTTGAAGACCGGGGTATTCGGAAACGGGCCATTGCCGCCGTCGGCAAGCAGGACTTCGCCACCCACAGCATCAAGCCCATGGAACAGGGCGTCGAAATTCTCGGCGCCAGCAGCGATCACCTGATCCTGGACATCACCGATGCCCGAAAGGATTACAAAGTGGGGGATGAACTCACTTTTTCCCTCAGCTACGGTGCCATGCTGGCCCTGAACACCAGCGCCTATGTGTCCACCCAGTATGTGACCGGATAACACCCGCATTACGGCTTCATCACCTAAATGACAGCGGCATACCAACCTCCTGGTATGCCTTTTTTGATTGAGGGAAAACACGTTACTGCGATCGATGCCCAGACGTTAGAATCGCTCTGTCATCGACCCTGATAGCCTCTCATTGACATTGATAAATGTTAAACATTTAACATGGTTATGCGATTTCCATGAATTCTTTCAGCCCCTTAGTCTACAATGGAAGTAACGTGAACGAAAATCTGTGAAAGTATTTCTTCATTCCGACGGTAACGTTGAATCAAAGCAAAAGACATTACAGGTGTTAAATTCAACGACTACTTTGCCTATCCTAAACCCAATGGGTACCAAAGCCTTCACCTGATTTCTCAAATTTCTGTATTAATTTCTGACCGCACGGTTGATCTTTACGTCGAGGTTCAACTAAGAACCATTGCCATGGATTTTAGGGCCAGCCTTGAACACACAATTTACTACAAGTATGATAAGGACGTACCTACGCATTTGAAGAATGATTTAAAAATGCAGCAGAAACAATTACGCAACTGGACCGGAAAATGGAACAAATTCACCAGGAAATGAAATGGTATGAAACCATTATTCTGTTTCTGAAGAAAATCTGTGGGAACTTTTAGTTAGTGGTGTGCTGTCTCTGCCCGTTGATTTTTTCACACTAATCGCGAACCAAAGCAAAACGCAATTAACAGACCTTAAAGGACCCCTGCTAACTGGCAATAAACATCCACTTGTGCCCACATTCAAACAAGATAAACCTTGCCCCCGATATGCACTCATGGAATTATATCGAGGGTTTTTCTGTTTCAAAAAAATGGGCAAGAAAATGGATAGGGTTGAGTTAATAGATTTGTGATTAACGTAGAGTAGGGGGTATGCTGTAAATGAGATCTTTTGCATGTTCTTACTTAATAACCTGTAGGATATAGCATGAATCAAGGTGTAGAAGATGTAACATTAAGGCTGCCGGAGTCAGCGATTGGCCCGATCCGGCAGATGGATTAGAAAAGAATAATTCTTTCTGAATTATGACCTGGATCAAAGAAATCATTAGCGAAAGACGTTATATTGAGATTACAACAAGCAATTCCGCATAGCCCGACTTAAGACTCCCGCCATAAGTAGGTAAAAATGATGAAAGGAGGAGTGCGCCAGTTCGGTTTCACATGTTTAGCCGGTGGGAATCCGGCCCGGT
>JAWSUV010000219.1:0-2832 GCA_033549305.1 Bacillota bacterium
TGCACGAGTTCCACGTTTTTCACGGCTTCATCGCCCAGGGATTTGGTCAGCATCACCGAAGCTTCCGCCCGGGTGATATGATTGTCCGGTTTGAATTTGCCGTCGGGATAGCCGGATACCCAGCCATTGGCAAAAGCTTGCAGCACATAAGGCTGATAGATATCGGAAATCAGGTTATAGTCTAAGATGGCCAGTCGTTCATTGGTTAGGTCCTTGTCTTTTGCTTGCTGCTGCGTACCGTTGATCCGGATCAGGATCCGTGCCGCTTCCGCCCGGGTGATAGATTCGTTGAGTCCGGCGGCTGCCGCTTCATCCGTTTCAATGGCGTCCAGCGCTTCTGCCTGGCGTATGTAGTTCATTGCCCAATGCTCGCCCTCTCCTGTCGGAAAATGCATCTGCTGTGACTTCATGGCAAGCACAATAAATTCTGCTTTGCTGATATTGGCTTTTGGTTGAAAGGTGCTGTCGCTGTATCCCCGGATCACATCCAGGTTGGATAGAGTGAGTACATAACCTGCGTGCCAGTCCGTAAGGTGGATATCGGTAAAGCCGGTGGTTGACTGATGGTCGGCAAAAGTCGTTCCGGTGCTGATGGAAAATGCCATCATCCCAATCATCAGTCCTGCTATAGGTTTTTTCATATAGTCGCTCCTCGTAGATTACACACGCTCGATCGCATGTGCTTTATGATGTCCTCTGCTTTATCGCGGGACCTTTCATGTGTCTTGATTCTTTACCCAATACATATGAACTTAAACACGACTGCAGTATATCATAAGGATTTTTTTATGTAAACGTATTGCCTGCCATTTCCAGCAGGCAGGGGTGTCCTTTTCTGTCCTCTTTGTTGGTGAACATTGTCCTTTATTCTTATGGGCCAATTTGTTGTCCCGTATTTCCTTCAGTGATATTCAATCAAGTCTCATGCTGATTCAGGATAAAAAAATCCGCTAAAAATACCGCCCGTAACTAACGGGCGGCAGGATATCGGTTTTCATGCATAGCGTTTCTTCGATTAACTGGAATACTCTTTATCTAGCACTGCTTTCATCTTTCTGTCGCGTCATGAGGTTCTTATTCTTCAGATGCTTCCCGCTACCCATTTGCCCGGGCATGCGGCGGCGCCCAGGGAGGCGGGCCTTCTTCTCTGTCTGATATTATTCAGTAATGCTGTTTCTTCAATTTTCTCATTACCCTAATATCCCGCCGTCATCCCAAAATCTATGGGAAGACACGCGCCTGTAATGGCCTGTGCTGCGGGGGACGCCAAAAACAGGATGGTTTCCGCGACTTCCCGGGGTCGGATAAACCGGGCGGATTCTCCCTGGGGATAGTGTTTCAGCATGGTCTGGTAATAATCTTCCCGGTTATCATATTCAGATTCCTGGAAAGCTTTTTCCAGCATGGGGGTGTCTACTTCGGTGGGGCAGACCGCATTGACCCGGATACCCCTGGCAGCCAGCTCCACTGCCAGGGATTTGGTGATGAGGGTAACGGCTCCTTTGGAGGCACAGTAGACGACCGCTTCTTTGTTGCCCATGAGGCCGGAGTCGGAACAGACGTTGACAATGGCACCGCCTGATGCTTCCAGCAGGGGAATGGCATAGCGGCACATGAAAAAGGTGCCTTTGGCATTGATGTTCATGGTGGTATCCCACTGGGCTTCCGTCATTGCGTCTGACCGGCCTTCCACCCAGATCCCGGCAGCATTCACCAGCACGTCCAGTCCGGCAGTGTTATCGGTCACCTGACGAAGCATTCGTTCACACTCACTCACAATAGACACATCCCCTGGCAGGGATGCTGCGATTCCCGGCAGAGGCTTCAACTTCGCTGCCGTTTTTTCCAGTTTTTCCGAATTCCGACCGTTCATGTACACCAGGGCGCCTTTTTCCAGGAAAGCCGTGGCCGTTTCCAGACCGATGCCGCTGGAGGCACCGGTGATCAGTATCGTTTTACCTGTCCATTCCATCACATTTTCCTCCCACTTTTCATTTGAAA
Source organism: Bacillota bacterium (assembly GCA_033549305.1). Classification (GTDB taxonomy): domain Bacteria; phylum Bacillota; class Clostridia; order Peptostreptococcales; family Tindalliaceae; genus Anoxynatronum. The sequence goes on from JAWSUV010000219.1 coordinate 2,002, forward strand.
TCATTTTATCATATTGTTACCTTGCTGCACCGTTGGCAAGAACAGAACAAGATTCACTTTTCAAGCCAGACCAGGTGACTGTAAACGCCTGTCTGATTCTAATGAATTCATTCCGCATTACAGCTCTGCAGGTTTTAAGGCGATAAAAAGCCGGAGAGAATTCATCCCCGGCGAAAAACGTTACATTACATGGTGGTACCCGGCACCCAATACTGACACTCTTTTTATTCTTTATTCCAGCGACAACTCCCAAAGATACAGGGAGGCCACAGACCCATAGGGTGAATAACGCTTCCGGTACCGCTGAAACTGCTCTTTCGTGAGGGAATCCAGGCCGTAGAGGGTCATCATCCCCCGGCGTATGGCCAGGTCGTCAAAGCTTACCACGTCATACCGGTGCAGGGAAAAAATGAGAAGCATCTCTGCCGTCCAGGGACCCACTCCCGGGAGTTCTGACAGGCGGCGGATCACATCCCGGTCACTCAGGTTGTGCAAGGATTGAAAATCAGTCCGCTGTTCACAGATGGCTTCGGCAATGCCCCGGATATATCCGGCTTTCCGGTGCGTCATGCCACAGCTTTGGATAGCCTGAGGATCAGTCATGGTGACGGCTTCCGGGGTTATGTCCCCTACCAGAGCCTGCAGGCGGTTCCAGACGGTATCTGCTGCTTTGCTGGAAATCTGCTGGCCCACAATGCTGAATATCAGTGCGGCGAATGGATCCGGGATCACTTCGCATTCCAGCACGCCCATCCGGTCGATGACTTCTCCCAGTTTGCGGTCTCGACTTTTAAGGTATTCCATTTCCCGGGTGCCGTATTCAAAGCGCGG
>JAWSUV010000220.1:0-2731 GCA_033549305.1 Bacillota bacterium
GGGCAGACGCAGGGCATGGTGACGCATCACCGCAGCGGCAGCCACCAGTTCTTCTGTGCTTTCCCCCTTCATGCTGAGGGCAGTCAGAAAGGCAGCCATTTCAACCGGGGTGGCGGAACCGGTCATGATCATGTCCATGGCGCCGGTCATTTCCTTCACATTCAGGGATTTACCCTTCATCAGGTGCTGGGTGTAGTATTTCATGGAAAGTTGTTTTTCCGTGGCAGTGCGTTCAGTCAGTTTATGAGCCGTCGTTTGATCAGGCATGGCTTTCGCTCCTTTCATGAATAAACCGTCGCAGCATGGCTTTGCCGTGTTCAGAGGCAATGGATTCCGGGTGAAACTGGAGGCCGTGTACCGGATAACGGCGGTGTTGCACGCCCATGATTTCTCCCGCTTCTGTGCGGGCGGTTACCAGCAGCTCCGGTGGAATCTGTTCCGGGTCTGCCACCAGGGAGTGATACCGGGCGGCGGTAAAGGGAACGGGAAGATCCTGAAACAGGCCTTCCTGCCGGTGGTGAATGGAGGAGGTTTTTCCGTGAACCCGGTGAGAGGCGTGAATGATGCGCCCGCCGAAGGCTTCGCAGATGGCCTGATGACCCAGGCAGATCCCCAGTGTGGGGATGGTCGGTCCCAGGCGCCGGATGGCTTCCAGGGAGATTCCGGCGCTTTGGGGAAAGCCGGGACCCGGCGAAATGATCAGGTGGGTGGGGTCCATGGCTGCCAGTTCCTCCACGGTGACGGCATCGTTGCGGATGACTGTGATGTCAGGGCTGATTTCCCCCAGGTACTGGTAAAGGTTATAGGTAAAGGAATCGTAATTGTCAATGAGGATCATCATGAGACAGCCTCCTTTACCGGTGCCTGCAGGACTTCCAGCAGGCCAGATGCCTTGCGGACACTTTCTTCGTATTCTGCCTGGGGAACGGAGTCTTCCACGATGCCGGCGCCGGCCTGAACATAGGCGCTGCCGCCGGTGAAGACGACACTGCGGATGGTGATGCAGGTATCCATGCTGCCATTGTAGCTGAAATAGCCCACAGCGCCGCCATAAGGGCCGCGGCGTTTCGTCTCCAGCTGGTCGATAATTTCCATTGACCGGATTTTGGGTGCGCCGGAAAGGGTGCCGGCGGGCAGACAGGCGGTCAGAGCTTCAAAAGGCGTGGAGCCTTCCGCCAGTTCTCCCTGCACCTGACTCACCAGGTGCATGACATGGGAGAATTTTTTCACTTCCATGTAGGGGTTCACGGTAACAGTCCCGAAACGGGATACCCGTCCCACGTCATTGCGGGCCAGGTCCACCAGCATCAGGTGTTCCGCCCGTTCTTTTTCATCTGCCAGCATTTCCCGGGCGTAGGCTTCGTCTTCCGCCGTATCCGCTCCCCGGGGGCGGGTACCGGCGATGGGACAGGTTTCCACCTTGCCACGGTTCACCTTCACCAGCATCTCCGGGGAAGCCCCCGCCAGCTGGAAGGTATCAAAATCCAGAAAAAACAGGTAAGGGGAAGGATTCAGGTTCCGCAGGGCTCGGTAGGTGTCGAAGGGGTCTGGTGCCGGATACACCTGGAACCGCTGAGAGAGAACCACCTGGAAAATATCGCCGTTGCGAATGTATTCTTTGGCTGCCGCCACTTTACCGCAGAAGCTTTCCCGGGTTTCGGTGCTGGCGAGCCGGGGATTTCTTCCTTTTTCCCGGGAAATTTGCCCTGTGTGTTCGGAGTGGGCGGGGCGGTTGACTGCCGCCTCCAGGGCTTTTAGTTTCTTCATCCCCGCTTCGTAGAGGCCCCGCGGTTTCAGATCACCAGTTCCGGAAGGGAATGCTTCTGACGTATGCCGGCACTTTGTGGTATCCACGCTCACCATGAGGACAATGGTCTGGCGGGCGTGGTCATAGGCTGCCAGCTCATCCACCAGCATCAGGCAGGCTTCCGGCAGCCGGAGGTCGTCCCGGGTGGTGTCCGGCAGGGTTTCATACTGGCGCACCAGGTCATACGACAGGGTGCCCACGGCTCCGCCGGTGAAATCAGGCAGTCCTTCTTCTGCGGCGGCATCCGAGGGGGAAGCCTCAAGCATCAACCGCAGCTGGTCCAGCACCCTGCCGGTTCCCCGGATGATGCTGTCGTCTGCGCCGGGATTTGTCTGCGTCAGGGTCCAGGTGTTGTTCCGGCTGGTCAGAATTTGTGCCGGACGGCTTCCCATGTAGGAGAACCGTCCTCTCTGGACACCGTCGGTGACGCTTTCCAGGAGAAAGGATCCTCCGGGGGTTCGCAGTTTCTGGTACAGGCTGATGGGCGTTTCCATGTCGCCGTTGATTTCTTTGGACAGACAAACCCGGTCCTGCTGCACTGCCAGTGAATGAAAGGTTTCATAGGTCATCATGTGATCAGACACCTCCTTGAACTGTTATAAAAAAAAAGACACATCCTCCCCTGCATCAGGGACGATGTGCCTGTGTCGGCCACCGCGGTACCACCCGCTTTAGACAGCTGCCGGCAGCACCGGCACCGATCCAACAAGAGGCTTTTCCGGGAAATAAAAAACGCACTTCGTCCCGGATAGGACGAAATGCGCAGATTCCGTGTTGCCACCTATGTTAGACAGATTAACTGTCTCACTCATTACAGGTACGGATCATCGGAAGATCGATACCCTGCCCGGTTAACGCTGGGCGCACGGCGCCCGCTACTCTCACCCAGATGATTTTGCGGTGCTTCTCCAGGAACCATTCAAC
>JAWSUV010000221.1:0-2656 GCA_033549305.1 Bacillota bacterium
GGCCAGCAGGACGGCTTTACGGTCTTTCATGGCTTCAAAGGCGTTTTTCGCAAGGGCCACCGTGCCGTAGGTGGCATAGGGTGCGCAGCGCACATCCGGCCCAGCCAGGGCCACCAGGTAGTGAAGGGCGGGAAGCGCCATGTTCAGGCAGGCCAGGGTGGTGGCGTAGGGGGTGTGGGTATGTATGACGGCGTTCAGGTCATCCCGGTATTTATACAGGATCCGGTGCATGTCCGATTCACTGGAAGGGACGGCATCCCCTTCCAGGATTTTTCCCGTTTCCACCTCCAGGAGGACGATCTGCTCGGGTGTGATGTCAAAATAATCAATGCCGCTGGGGGTGATGGCCATAATTCCCGCTTCGCGGTGACAGATGCTCAAATTGCCACCGGTTCCTTTGGTAAGGTTGGCCTCCACCAGCTTTTGGCCGTAGGCAATCAGTTCTTTTCGGTGTGTTTCCAGTAACATGGCTGCAAGCTCCTTTCGTTGTGCTCAGTGGTTGAACATGTTCCAGGTCCATTTTATCATTTTAGCGAAAATATTACAGGCAAATGAGAAAGGAAGCAAGAGCAGTTGCTCATGATATGCCAGCGGTATTCTGGATGGATCTCTTGATTGAATAAAAAGCTTGCAGGAGTATCCAGCCGGATGTAGAAGGATTATCTGATCAGAAAAAATGTAGGAGAGTGATCAACATGTACGAATATAAATTTGTTAAAATTGGGCTGACAACGTGGGCAAGCAAGCCGAAAGAAGATTACCAGTACATTATTCAAAGCCATGCAAAAGATGGGTGGCGGCTTGTTCAAATCTTTGCACCGGCCACAAAAGGATATGGTTTTGCCGCATATTTTGAAATTATTCTCGAAAGACCAGTTAAATCTTCCCTATGAAGTGTTCCTGTACCGGCGGGTGCCCCCTAAACGTCAGGAGGAAGAAGGAGTTATGGCAATGAACAAAAGGCTTTATCAAGTCAACATGATCCCCCTAATTTTCATGACAATGCTGTTTCTTATGGCGTGTGGAAACGCGGGTGACCCGCAGATCTCCGATGAACCACTGCCAGTTGTAAATGACGATGATCAGCTGCCGTCCCATGGCGTGTTACACCGGGACGGAGGTAATGTAACCTCCATCACTGTGGGTTGTGCAGTGAAGTGCCATGCGAGAAACTCATTGAGGCCTTTAATACACCAGGCCATGAAGATCATGGAGAGAGATTGGCGAATCTGAGAAACTGGGCAAAAGGCAAGGACGAGGTGATTAAACTTGGAACCTTCGGATAATTTATTGCTTTAGTCGCGGCTGGGGGAAAACCCCCAGCCGTTCCATTTCCAAAAGGCCGTTTCTCCCGTCTGCGGATCTTCATAATCCCCCTGCACCACCACCAGGTGGTTCTCGCCGTCAATGCGGGCGATAAAGGCCCTGTGGTTGGGGCGGGCCAGGTGGGACGACTGCCAGACGGCTTTCAGGGAAGGCTTCTCAGGGGAGTGTTCCCCAGCTGCTTCCATTTGGTAGACAAAGAGATGGTTTCTCACCAGGGAATCATTGGCCTCCACCCAGAAGGGCCGGTAGGGACCATAGCTGCCTTCCCGCCACAGGGACAGGCACAGGTTCTGCCGGCCGTCATTGGTGATGTCCCCCAAAAAGAAGTCGTCCACCCACCACTCCTCCGGCGACTGCCACAGGAGACGGTCTTCCGGATCGGTGACGGTGAGACGGCCGTTCCGCAGGGAGTAGGTTTCCCCGCGGCCGTCGCCGTTCAGGTCGGCCAGTTCTTCCCGGAACAGCCGCTGGGGCGGAAAAAGGCCAATGACCGAATCATCCCCCACAGCCACCGGGGTGATGGGCGGGGTGGTTTCCGGCAGCGCCATCCGGCTGGCCCGGAAGGCTTCAAAAGGGTCGTCACTTTCAATAGGTCCAGTGGCTTCCGGGGGTGCTCCGGCCAGTGAGCTGCCCACCCCTCCCAACGCCAGCACCAGCATCATCGCCAGCACCACGACGAACACCAGAAAAGCCGGTGACGAAAGGTTTGTTTTCATGGGCTCACATAACTTTCTGTCCAGGGTGCCACGGGCGGCAGTTCACCGGCTTGCACCATGTGCCGCCACTTTTCATTGGTCAGGCGGTCATTCAGGGGCCAGGGGAACTCGTAATGGGAGTAAACCCCGCCCCGGGCAATGCGCAGGCTGTCTTCCACCGGCACCACCACATAGATTTCAAAAATGTTTCCCGTGGCCTGTGTGAGCACCTGCCCGCCGGGGTCGGTGGCCACATCCGTCACCAGGGCAGCGGGGTTGTCCGAGAGGGCCGACCGGTGATCCACCCCTTCATCCGCCAGGGCTTGCAGCCAGAAATGCTCCAGCTGGCCGCCATACGAGCGGATGAGATTGTATTCCTCGTCGGTGAGCACCTGGTTTTCCAGCAGTTTTTCCGACATGGTTTTCAGCGAGAAGGCCAGGGTCTCCAGCTTCACCAGGCTTTCCCGGTCCCGCTCGCTTAAAAGCCCCCGCTGGTCCAGTCCTTCCCGGGTCATGTTCACCAGGGAAACCAGCCGGGCGTAAAGCTCCGGGTTGGGTTCCACGTAGCCCCGGTCGTCCAGGTTTTCCATTCCTCCGCCCATTTGGGCATAGACCTGTTTGGCATAGAGAACGGT
>JAWSUV010000222.1:0-2576 GCA_033549305.1 Bacillota bacterium
CAGGGCTTCCGCAGGATCCTCCTGCCTTAAGGGAGTGGCTTTGGGTGCATCGCTGAACAAAAACTCATGCTGGTAAAAATAACGGTTAAACCACCGTGTACCCGCTTTCACGGTGACGGGGATATGTCGATTCATCTGTATTTCGTCTTCCATCTGCAGATAAAGACGGCTGACAGAAGGCAGGTACAGGGAAAAATCGGAATCATGCTCATCCCATACCTGGCGGATCACTTCATCCGTTTTCCCCTGGTAGGCGATGCGTCCTTCCTGCATCAGCAGAACACGGTTTGCCTGAGAAAAGAGGCCTTCCAGCCGGTGCTCGCACAGGATAACGGTGATGGAAAGCTCCTGGTTGATCCGCACCAGCAGGTCAATGAATTCGCTTGCGGCAATGGGATCCAACTGGGCGGTAGGCTCATCCAGCAGCAGGACTTTGGGGCGCAGCATCATCACCGCCGCCAGGTTCAGCTGCTGCTTCTGTCCGCCGGAAAGAGTTTCCACTGACTGATGAAGCCAGGAATCCATACCAAAAAAGGGCACCACTTCCGCCATCCGTTTCTGCATCAGCGTGGCCGGGTAACCCAGGTTTTCCATTCCGTAACACAATTCCTGCCGGACAGTGTTCATGATGATCTGGTTGTCCGGATTTTGAAACACCATCCCAATCTCTTCCGCTGATGCTCTGTCCGGCATATCATGAAGGGTTATGCCATTGTACAGGATGTCGCCTGTCAGTTCACCTGCAGGCTGCACCTGTTTTTTCAGCAGGCGCAGCAATGTGGTTTTACCGGATCCCGTTGGTCCGCCGATGAGAATGAAATCTCCCGGTTTGACGCTCAGATCAATCTGCTGCAGGGCAGGGGACGATGCCAGGGGATAACGAAAACTTACATTTTTGACTTGATAAGCTGCCATTGAATCATCTCTCCCGTATCCATGATAATCGGGACTGTGCTCCACAGGAGGAACACGGTGTAATGGAACAAGTGAAGGGGCATCCCGGAGATGACCGGGAAGAATTCCAGCCGTCCGATGCCCTGTAGGCTTCCAACCGTAACAGCGATGCCGCCCAGCAACAAAACCCCCGCCAGCCAGACATCCCTGCGTTCCATCCGGTAAGGTTTAAAGGTGCTGCGGGGGCCGGTGTCGTAGCCGCTGGCCCGCATGGCCGTGGCTGTGTGCAGGGATTCTTCCAGGGTCCACACCAGCAGCGTGTTGATCTGTTCCATGGACTCCCGGATGCGCTGGCGGCGGGTCTTGCCCTTGAGCCTGCCCATGGTTTTGGCCACTGCCATGATCTCTTTAAGGCGCCTTTGCATCAGCGGGATCAGCCGCATGATCATGACGATGACAAAAGCGGTACGCGGCATAACGGAACCCGTCAGGTAAAGAAATTTATCCACGGTGATCACGCGCTGGTACGCCTGAAAGGCCATGAGCATGGTCACCAGTGTCAGTGCGAAGGTGATACCGTATACAATAGACTCACGGGTGATGGGCCGGTTGCGGAAGTAACCCAGGATGGTGGCACCACGGCTGGAGAAAAGAGGATTCAGCACCATGACCACCAGGGCCATGAACAGGTATCCGCGCCAGCTTTTCTTCAAACCTTCACCACCGTCCAGCAGAAAGTTCAGCAGCAGCATGCACCCCAGCGCAGTGAGCAGGTAGACGGGATGCGACAGCCACATGATCAGCAGCAGCATCCCCCCAAAATAAAAAGCTGCCACGCCGGGATGTAATGATGAAAAACCACCGATCATGGGGACACCGCCTCCACATCGCGCCCGGCATCAAGGGTAAACCACCAGACGATCTCATCTCCCTGATCCGCTTCCCATCCGCCGGCACTCCTGTCAGGAAAAACGCCGTTAACACTGTACACCCATCCGCTGGCCGGGCCATGGTCAAATTCGTACAGGTTGTCAATGCCTTCCACATAACCGGTCCGCCCTCTTCCCCGGAAGGCCATGTGGATCCGCTGCTCCCGGGTGACGCGGATCAGCAGATCGAGGACCGTGTCACCCGGTTCCCAGGGTACTGGATGGGCCGGCAGAATCGCCGGGGATCCTTGCAACCCGCGGATGGTCATCATAACTGTCAGTTTCTCTGCCGGATCTTCCACCGGCACTTCCGGAGTGTTTGCAACTGAAGCCGGTGAAGCCGCGTGATCACCATCCGTCTGGGTCGGTTCCTTCCCAATGGAGGGGGGTGGATCCACCGGCTCCGATGAAGCGGCCGGCGAATCCCCCTGACCTGTTTCGCCTGACGCTGTTGCAGGACGTGTTTCAGGCAATTCATGTGCTGAACCTGTTCCCAATACCTCTGCTGTGCTGGCAGGTATATCAATGCCTTCTTCGGCGTTGATGGCTTCCCCTGTATTTTCCGCAACCTGCACTTCCGATTCCCCTGAAGATGACATCGCTTCCGGCCCTGTTGAGCAGCCTGTCAGCAGGAGCAGTGACAGGATGATGGCATAGATGAAAATAGTGGTGTGTCTGCCAGATGCGGTCATAATGCTCGTCGAGTAGACTCTGTCTCGACTTTCCCTCCTTTCAAAATGGTGAGGGATGAGT
>JAWSUV010000223.1:0-2544 GCA_033549305.1 Bacillota bacterium
TTCATGCCCAGGCTGTTCAGAAACGCAAGGCTGTCCAGGTCGAACGCCGTGGAAAGAAATTCAATCCCCTTCCGGCGGCAGTAATCGTTTAACTGAACGAATTCATCGAACGTCAATTCCAGTTTCTTCAGCATCTCCAGCTGACTTTCCGAGGTGCCTGTCTGCTGCTTCTGGTACTCCGCTTTTTCCGCTCTTTTGGACGCAAGGTTTTCTGCAATAAATGTCTGGAATTTAATGATATCCGCGCCCGCTTTACACGCTTCATCAACCAGCTTTTTCGCCAGGGTTAAAGATCCATTATGGTTGACGCCTGCCTCCGCAATAATCAGTACCTTTTTCATATCATCCTGTCTCCTAACCTGATCATGCCCTCATACTCGTGCTCGGTCAGCTTAATGGTTGTGTCCTTTGTTTTCACGATAATGCCTGTTGAAGTCAAGCCAACCACCTGGCCGGGTATGCCCCGGTAACGGGGAGCATTGTCAATCATTTCCGACCGGTTAATTTTCAGCACGCTGTCATGCAGCGTGGTTGTTGCCATCGGGCCAGGCTTGCACAGGGCCCGGATAAAATTAAAGATGTCTCTGCTTGACTGATTCCATACAATTCTCTCGTCGCCCGCTTTTCTTTTGCCACAGTAAAAGCCACACGGATGAATCGCGTTCTGTTTCCGGGGCTGATGGCTTCCCTCCTGAATCAGTCTGACTGCCTCATATAATACTTCCGCACATTTGACATGCGCCGTTTCCAGTAATGTGCCATAGTCATCCTGATCCGTGATCGGGTATGTTCTTTGCAGAATGATATCACCCGTATCGATTCCTTCATCCACAAAATGCACGGTGATGCCGAATTCTTTCTCATCATTTATCAATACCCAGTTAAGCACATTTCTCCCCCGGTAAAACGGAAGCTTTCCCGCATGGCAGTTGATTGTTCCGCGTGTGGGTAAGCTCAAAATCCCGTCTTTAAAAATTTGATCGAATGACATGGAAATAAACAGGTCGCAGTGATACTGACTGATCTTCTGTAAAAACGCGGTACTGTTTATATCCCTGTGCTTCAGATAATCAATCTGGTATCGGTCCGCAAATTCTTTCAAAACCGGATCCGCTGTGTCATACCGCACACAGATAAATTTTATCTCCAGGCTGTCGTCGCTGATCAGGAAGCGAAAGGCTTCATGCGCCCAGATCCCGTCAGCAAAATATCCGATTCTAAGCTTCTCCGACATACACAGCATCCTCCCGGACTGTTATTCACATCCCAGCCGCATTTTCATCCTTTCCATCTCGTCCAGCTGGCCCTTATCCAGCCAGTTGTTTTCGCTGACAGGATAAACCCCGATTCTTTCACCCGCGTTCCTGTAGTTTTCGATGATGCCGGGAAAATCGATCGCCCTGTCATCCTGCAATTCTTCAATGACTGAAGGCTCCACCACATACATGCCAGTGTTGATGAAAAAATTCAGATGGGGCTTCTCAATCATTTTTTCAATTTCTCCCGATTCACTGATTTCGATCACCCCGTAAGGAATGGTAATGTTCTTTAATGAACTGACCATGGTGATTAAATTCTTTTCATAACGATGATATTTCAGGATCTTCTCATAGTCTTCCAAAATGAGAATGTCACAGTTGGATAAAAAAAACGTTGAATGAACCTGGCCTTTCAGCAAACTCAAGCCTCCGCCTGTCCCCAGGGGCGTATTCTCAACGGCGTATGTCACCTCATAATCCTTATCAACCTCATTAAAATAGGCCTTGATCATATTCTTCTTGTGGTGAACCACCATGAAGAACTGGCGAATGCCGTACTGGATAAATCGATTGATAATGTGCTCCACGATGGGAATTTCCCCGATCGGAATGAGTGGTTTCGGCAGAACTTTTGTGTAAGGAGAAAGACGTGTTCCTACCCCTCCTGCCATGATCACAACCGGCACCTGTAAGTCCGGTTTGGGTTTGGCGATTTCATCTGTCCAGAAAACAATCGAAATGATCTCATGTTGATGATTCATGATGGGCACCGCTTCGATGGCATTTTTTTTCATATATTCCCTGGCGCTGCATTCTTCGCCTTCCTTCAGATATTTCGGGCTGTAATTCGCGACATGCTTGATCTGCGCCTCCAGGTTTCCTTTTTTGAGGATCCATCTCCTGATGTCACCGTCCGTTAAAGCAGCCACAAACCGCCCTTCCTGCGTCACAAAAAGAACCTTTTTCGCCACCTTCTCCAAAAGCGCCATTGCCTCCAGGATGGTGCAGTCTTCATCCACCAGGAATTCCTTAATGTCCACCCTTTTCACTCCTCTTGTGAAATCACTGTTTTTTCCGGCTGCATTAAAACACTGAGCACATAAGACACGTCCTCCTGGCTTAAATTGGTGCTGCAGGGAAGATTCACAACGTGTTCATGGAACGTCTTTGCGTTTGATATTTGGTAGGCAAAACTGTTTCGGTAAGGCTCTTGCTCATTGATCAGTCCCCAAATGGGTCGGGCCTGGATGTTTTTTGAAGCAAGAAACCTGATGATCTCATCTCG
>JAWSUV010000224.1:0-2523 GCA_033549305.1 Bacillota bacterium
TTCTACGAACGGCGGAGATATTTAAAGATATTCTTCAAATAAAGAGATAGGAGGGGTAAATAATGAAAGCTGATGTGGTTGTTAAAAATGCCCGCATTCCACAGGGAGACGACACAGTATTAACAAATATTCTGGTGGTGGATGAAAAAATTGCCGGCTTTGTGACTGAGTTGGAGGGAGTGACGTTCGACCGGGAAATAGATGCCCAGGGGCATCTAACCATTCCTGGCTGCTTTGATTCCCACACACACTTTATGGACCCGGGTTTCGAACATCGGGAGAATTTCCTGACAGGTACACAGTCAGCTGCCGCTGGCGGTCTTACGACAATCATGGATATGCCATGCTGCTCCAAGCCTTCCGTACGCAGCATTCCGGAGCTGGAAAGCAAACTCAACCGGATCAAAGACAAGGCAGTGATTGACTTTGCTTTCTGGGGCGGGGTGACCGGTGAGGATATCCGTGACGGCAAGTACAGCATCGTAAAAGAACAGGCGGATTATGGCGTCTGCGCATTTAAAGTTTACATGACTCCATCAGTACCCACTTACGATCGAGTCACTGACCCAGAGATGCTGGAAGCCTTCAAGCTGGTGGCTGAAACGGGTTTGGTGGTAGGCATTCATGCTGAAAACTATGCCATGTGTGATTACTATGTCAAAAAGTTCCAGAAGGAAGGCCGCATGGATGGACCTGCCTGGGCTGAAGCACGACTTGAATTGGCTGAAAAAGCGGCCATCCAGTTGGGAATCAGCTTTGCTGAGGAAACGGGTGCCCGGTTGCATATCGTTCACATGAGCACCGGAATCGGCGCTAAACTGGTAGGAGAGGCAAAGAAAAAGGGGTTGGATGTCACCTCTGAAACCTGCCCGCATTATTTGATGCTTAACTACCAGGATGCCATGACAGAACACCGGCAGTTTGCGAAAATAGCGCCGCCGCTGCGAACCAAAAAAGATAATGAAGAGCTCTGGGAAGGCTTGCGCAATGGCAGTGTCAATTTTATGGGAACCGATCATGCTCCTTACGAAATTGCCACAGAAAAGGAAGGTAAGGTAGGAGACCTGGAGTTGGATATCTGGACGGCTTTTCCTGGAATTCCAGGGGTAGAAACGCTCGTACCCATCATGGTCAGTGAAGGGTACAATAAGGGTCGCCTGACATTGAGCCGCCTCGTGGAAGTACTCAGTACCAACGCTGCCAAGCAGTACGGTCTGTATCCCAAAAAAGGAGCCATGCACATCGGCTCTGATGCGGATTTCACGATTATCGACCTGGACAGGGAATGGACGATTGATCAGAAAAAAACCTATTCCATGGCCAAATACAATCCACTTCATGGGATAAAACTAAAAGGAAAGCCCGTCAAAACCGTCGTGCGCGGCACATTGATTTATGATAATGAAAAAGGAGTCATTGGTGAACCGGGATTTGGCCAGTTTGTTAAGCGGCAGAGTATTCAGAAGCTTGACCGCACCATTACTTTCACGGGTGTCGACTTCAGGCCTTAATCCTAAGCAACACGGATCAATAAAGAAAGCATTGGAACGATATTGGCTGTCAATTTAAGGAGGAAATTTAATGCCCAGACATGCGATTTTAGTCATTGATATGCTGAATGATTTTGTGGGTGAAAAAGCGCCCCTGCGCTGCCCCGGCGGCGATGATATTATTGAGCCATTACAGAAACTGTTTCAGTGGGTTCGAAAACGGGAGGATGATGATGTGCATCTGGTTCATATCCAGGAAGCACACCGTAAGAACGATGCTGATTTTCGTGTCCGCCCCGTACATGCTGTAGAAGGCACCTGGGGATCGGACTTTATCCCGGCTCTGTATCCAGAAGGGGACGAATACATTGTTAAAAAACGCCGCCACAGCGGATTTGCCCATACAGACCTGGATTTGTACCTTAAGGAAGAAAAAATAGAAGCAGTGGTTGTCACCGGAGTCTGGACCAATGTCTGTGTACGCAGTACTGCTACAGATGCATTGGCCAACGCCTATAAAGTGATTACATTGAGTGACGGATGCGCGTCCAAAACCCAGGCCATGCATGAACACGGTCTGGTGGACTTGAGCATTTTCACAAAAGTGATGACCATCGACGAGTATATAGAGGCCTGGGAAAAGGGCGAAGATCCTTGGCTTGGCGGTGGTGATGCAGAAAATAAGGTAGAATAAATTTCAATGACAGGGAAGTCTGGGAATGTGCATAAAGCCTGTTTCGTCAGACTTCCCTGCTTTTGATAAAAGGAGGGAAGTGGGGAATTCATGAAAATCATCGTTGGGGTATCGGGTGGGAGTTGTGCCATTTATGGTGTCGCGCTTCTGCAGGTATTAAAACAGCTGAACATTGAAACCCACCTGGTTGTCTCCACCATGGGTGAATATGTGGTTCAGCATGAATGCGGAATGACAATGGAAGAGCTTAAGCAGCTGGCAGCAGTCACTCATGATAACAAAGACCTGGCGGCTCCCATTTCCAGCGGCTCTTTTAAAACGGACGGAATGATCATTGTC
>JAWSUV010000225.1:0-2453 GCA_033549305.1 Bacillota bacterium
CATGCAGCATCCGGCCGCTGGGGGAAATCAGGCAGGAGTGTCCGAAATATTGGGGCCCCACCCGGTTCACGGCTGCCACAAACACCTGGTTTTCCATGGCCCGGGCCCGCAGCAGGGTCATCCACTGGTCAAAAAACGGGATGGAATACTGAGCCGGCACCAGTACCAGTGTGGCTCCCTGCAGGGTAATTCCCCGTGTCAGCTCCGGGAACATAATGTCATAGCAGATCGCGACGCCGAAGGAAACACCGGCCGCATTGAAAAGAGGGATCCGGTTTCCCCGGTGAAACATTTTTTCCTCCAGGTGCCGCTGGCTGACCAGATGCATTTTCCGGTACCGGTTCTGGGTGCTGCCATCGGGATTCAGTACATAGGTGGTGTTAAACAACCGGCCGCCTTTCAGCTCCGGAACACTGCCTCCCATCACCACCGACCCGTAGCGCCTGGCCAGCTTGTTAAGAAATGCCAGCGTCTCCGAAAGCCGCTGGCCGTGTTTGATCAGGCGGCGGTAATCAAAGCCTGTGGACCACATTTCCGGCAGCATGATAATATCCGGCTGGTGGCGGCTTTCCTGCATTAACCGTTCAATGGTTTTGCAGTTCGCCTCAAAATCTCCTTTTTGAATGTTCATCTGCACCATACTGAGATTGAGTGTCATCATGAATTCACCTGCCTGTTTGATTGACTGCATAGCACATTCATACCCAACACGCGCCGTTTATCTCCGCCTAGAAGGAGGGGGTTTATGATATTGATTATTCACGGCAGACACCAGGGCCGCAGGGTATCCGTTTGGACGGTCTTCACGATCCTGGCCATCCTTTTTCTGAACGCCTGCGCGCAGCGGCCACTTCCGGCGGAACCAACACCAGTCATGCCGGATCAGCCGGTTAGAGGGGAAATGCCCGAAGAGCCTGTCATGGGGCAAGAACCCGGGTGGGCGGAACAGATGCTGTCCGCCATGACGACAGAGGAGAAGATCGGTCAGCTGCTGATGCCTGCATTTCGCCGGAACGTGGACGGCAGCCCTTTGCTTCATCTGGACGAAACCACCCGGGACTTTCTGTTTGATTTCCAGCCCGGAGGAGTCATTCTGTTCAATGAAAACATTGATACCGAACAACAGACCACTGACCTGATTAATGAGTACCAGTCACACTCGGCCATTCCCCTGTTTATAGCCGTGGATGAAGAAGGAGGGATCGTCAGCCGCCTGACGGCCAGCGGGAAGATCAGTTTTCCCGATTCACCGGGGAACCAGGTGCTGGGCAGCCGCCACAGTCCGGAAGAGGCGGCGGAGCTGGGCAGGCAAATGGCCTGCAGGCTGCAGGAACTGGGGTTCAACATGAACATGGCTCCAGTGGCAGATGTCAACACAAATCCGCAAAATCCGGTGATTGGTGCCCGGTCCTTTGGCGCTGACCCTTTTCTTGTGGCGGATTTTTCTGTTGCCATGGCTTCCGGAATGCTGGAAGGCGGCGTCATTCCGGTGCTGAAGCATTTCCCGGGGCATGGGGATACCCAGGAAGACACCCATTTTTCCCAGGTGGTGGTGCCTCATGACCGGCAGCGGCTGGAATCTGTGGAATGGGTCCCCTTCAAGGCAGGGATTGAAGCAGGCTTGCCGGCGATTATGACAGCACACCTGAAAGTCCCGGCCATTATTCCGAATGACAGGCCGTCAACGCTGTCCCCTGAAATGCTGACAGGAATCCTTCGGATGGCACTCGGATTTCAAGGTGTGATTATCACCGATGCACTGGAAATGGGGGCCGTCACCAGCGGCTGGCCGCCGGGGGAGGCGGCAGTTGAAGCCTTCCTGGCGGGTGCGGACATACTGCTGATGCCGGCTTCGCTCCAGGAGGCATACGCAGGACTGCTGGAAGCTGTTCAGGAAGGGCGGATCACTGAGGAACGGCTGAATGAATCTGTCCTTCGAATCCTCACATTAAAAGAGGCCGCGGGGCTGCTGAAATGAAGAGCTGTGACGAAAAAGCAGGTGCCATAAAGATCAGGCACCTGCTTTTATAAGTGTCATATTCGATGACTGGCAAGACCATTCCTATTCGGTCATAAATTCTGCGGAATCCATGAACGTGACAATGTTTCCTTCGGCATCCAGGATGGCGACACGCGTCTGGTGCCGGCCGGGCAGTACAGGATGAGGTCTGTCAGCACCGGGTGTGATGGTATGGGAAAAAGTGCCGTCTGCCATGACGGATACCATGGTTGCTCCATGGCCCCGGTCTGTATCAGCATACGTGTTGTTGTCCAGATCTCTCAGAGAACCGATCGATACCTGGGCGACGTCGCCGGAAACCGTTCCCGAGGTGGTTCGGGCACCAGTCTCGTCATCGACGGTAACCACAACACTTAAAATCGCCGGCGCTTCATCCATTTCCTCCTCTTCCTCTTCGATCATGTCATGATCAATGGCTTCCCATGCTTCCGTA
>JAWSUV010000226.1:0-2356 GCA_033549305.1 Bacillota bacterium
GTAGTCATTCTTCCGTATTTTTTTCAGCTTCCTTTCCACTCCTCGACCCGCTGGGATGATATGGGTGTTGGCGGAGTTCTTCCCCACATAGGAAAGAGACACCGGGGAATCCTCCTCCGCGCGGTAATAGTACCAGCGGCCGGACTGGCGGTAGGAGACCGAATCAAGAGCCTCCTCCTGATTGAGGCTGCCCCAGGCCAGCACCAGGTCCATGGGCGAGACGTCCGCCGTGGCATCAAACTGGTAGTTCCTCCGGCTGCGCACCCCGGCTTCCACCCGGTATTCCGCCACCAGCTGGAGCGTCACCGGCCCGTCCTTGGTTTCCAGGATCCGCACATCCGGCACCCGCAGCGAAACCTGCACCGGTTCCTCCAGATGCTCCGGGCCTGCATACACCGACGGTCCAAAGGGCTGCACCATCAACAGCACAATGACCAGAATGATGACCAGGCAGGTTTTCTCCAGACCGCTTAACCGCATCTCATTCCCTCTCTTTCCTTACTCTCCCCACTATTTTACCGAAGGAAGCCGCCCCGCGCAATGATGATTTCCCGCGGTTGGCACTGCTGGCCAAAAAAAGTGTACCAAAAAACTTGCGACGGTCTTTTCAACTCATGTATGGTATGTATATGCCAAATAATTTGCACCTATTTAAACAGACGGGAGGTGATTTATTTCTGAACCAGATCAGTATCAGCGAAAACTTCATCCTGAAAGAATTTGAATGCAACGACGGCAGTCACCAGGTGGCCCTGAGACATGAACTGCTGGACAAGCTGCAGCGGCTGCGGGAGGAAGCCGGGAAACCGGTGATCATTACTTCCGGCTACCGGAACCCCAGCCACAACGCCCGGGTGGGCGGCAGCCCCACCAGCCGGCATCTGACCGGCGAGGCGGCTGACATCCGAATCCCAGGCCTGCACCCGGACGAGGTGGCCCAGCTGGCGGCGGCGGTGGGGTTCACCGGCATTGGGATCTACGACAGCTTCACCCATGTGGATATAAGGCCGGTGCCCGCACGGTGGCGGGGGTGATGCAGCACAGGGCAAAACAGGGGGACGGACCCCTGGACTCATGAGAGGCTGAGTCAAGGGGTCAGTCCCCGCAGTTTCGCCGATCTCCGCAGTTTCGCCGGCAACACTGCCCTGATGCAAAGACTGTGATGAAAGACAAAAATAGGAGGTTGATCAAAAATGCCCATGACAAACATTATTGCCAAGGTGAAAAAGATTGACATTGCCAACCGGGTGCTGGGGGAGGACTGGAAACAGACTATCACCCTGACCCTGGGGGAGATTGAGCTGAAAAACGAGAACCTGATTGCCATCCGGCAGTTCCGGCCCAATGAGGAGGTGCTGGTGAATCTGAAGAGTCTGCAGCTTTCCCTGGGGGATCTGCCGGCGGAACAGAAAGGGGTGTTTCTGGACCGGGACACGGACGTGGCGCCGGTGCCGGAGCCGGAAAGCCGGAAGTCTGAGAATGAGAGACGCGAGGAGGCTGATGTGGCAGACTTTGACCTGTCAACGCCGCTGATCCGGGAGGGCAGCCCCATCGAGGTGAAGGTCTTTGAGGACGGGGAGGATGATGTGGACCCGGCGAGCATTGTGAAGAGTTTTACCTTTTAGGGCTGCAGAGGCAGCACGGTACGGCGCGGTGACAGGGAAAATTGAAATGAAGTAAATGCAACACAAAGTGTCACTGAAACAGACAGTTTCGCAAGAAGGGAAATGTGTACTGGCAGTACTTAAAAAAATATGAAGGGAGGTGAACAAATGAGCGAACGTATGAACGAGACCTGTTCCATGCAGCTGCGGTTTATCAACGCCATCGTGGAGGGCAGGGAGCAGCTGGTTTCCCGGACCTTCAGCGGTGTGAAGCTGACGGCCACGGATGACAACCTGCTGCTGGCGGCCTATCAGCTGGCCATGCTCCAGGTGAAAACACTGAAGCATGTGAACCGGATTGACCGGGCGGAACTGATTGAAGCGTAGGGAAGCGAGTAATTGAAAACAGCTTGAAAGACGAAAAACAAATTTGAAAGAAAGGAGGGCTGCTAAGTGACAAAAAGAATGGAACTGATCTTTGTGAACGCTGACGGCAAGACGGTGCGGATTTCTCTGCCCAATGCCAATGAAGCGGTGGAAAGCACCGAGATCAAGGGCATTATGGATGAGATCATCACCCTGGGTGTGTTTGCCCCGGGAGGCTATGATCTTACCCAGGCGGTGGGTGCGCGGATCGTGACCACGGATGTGGTGGATTACGACTTCGCGTAGGTAGTGGATAGATAAGGCATCACAGGAGACCAGCTACGGATAGTCAAGACTCAAATTCAAAAATAATCAGCGAATAAATC
>JAWSUV010000227.1:0-2293 GCA_033549305.1 Bacillota bacterium
TACTATTTTCCCGACAGCGCTTATACGTATCTCTATTTCTTCATTGAGGAGGGAGCAGTCGTCCGGATCCAGCTGCTTCATGAATTTCCCTGATGATCAGTTAATCAACAGATGGCATAAAAGAAGCCGGTTAGAAACGATCCGGCTTCTTTTTTATGGGGGGAGATTCAACCCCGCAGACACATTTCATGGTAAAATGAAAGAAAACGGAGGAACCCAGCCATGCATCCATACCATATGACGAAAAAAGAACGCGAAATTACGAATCCGAAGGTATTGACAGACATTCTGCGAAAAGGAAAGTATACTGTCATCGGCTTGTGCCGGGGCAACGAACCCTATGTGGTCACGCTGAGTTATGGGTATGACGAAAGCAGCCACACTCTTTATTTTCATGCCGGCAACAGGGGATTGAAGCTGGATTTCCTTCGGGAGAATCCGGCTGTCTGTGGTACAGTGATTGAAGACAGGGGTTATCTGTCTGATGAATGCGCTCACGCATACCGCTCAGTGGTTTTCTGGGGGAATATGACCATTGTGGAGGCGCTGGAAGAAAAGAAGCAAGGCATGGAAGTGCTGTTTAATCAACTGGAAGAAAACCCGGCACCCATCAAAGCCCGTACCCTGAAAAAAGACGCGGCCTACGACGCAGTAGCGGTTTTAAAGCTGAAAATCGATTACCTCACCGGCAAGCAGGGGCAGTAATGTCACCAAATCATGTGCTGCTGGATGATCCAGACTGATAGAAGAGACCATAATACGATTGACCATCTAAAGAGAAGTGGCAGAGGAGGCAGGCAGATGAGTCTCCGGGACAAAGGAAATGAATTAAGAGAATTTGAGGGTAAAGATTCGCGCAATGCGCAGTACACCACCATGCAAAAAAGAGTGTTACTGGAAGCTGTGTATACCATGAAGCATTGTCTTCTGATGATTTTGGCCGGTCTCTTTTTTGCCCTTGCCCTGACGGGATTTGAATTTGCGCTTCGGAATCCGGAGGTGGAAGGCCTGTTGATCACGCTTTTCAGAGGAGGATTTTTTATATCCATCGCAGGCGTGCTGATGATTCCCTACGGGATTTATCACTTGATTAAAGGGTTTAAGATCCGGTAACTTTGCACATCCTCAGCGAGTTCCCCATTAAGTCTCCCATTCATTGAATCCGGGTTTTAGTTTGATTGAAGGTGATCACCATGAAGAAGTTTGTCCGGTTGATTTGCGGCCTCTGCCTGGTGCCGCTGCTGGCAGTAATGATCCAGATGATGCTGCCGGTTCCACAAGCGGGTCTTGAAGCCACCAAAGTCGGGGACAGCCACTGGGTGTTTGAAGGTGGAGAAATGGTCCTGAATCAGGGTATTCCCACCCTCACGGTAGCGGGAAGCGAGTATGAGATGGGGCTGCAGTACGGGGTCTTGCTAAAAGACAAGCTCCATGCCATCAACGGGGAAAGCCGAGGATTTTTGCGGCAGCTGATGCCCTGGTACGCCAAACCATTCAGCAATTTCTATTTCAACTGGCAGGCGGCGCGGATAAAAGACCGCATTCCCCCCGCATACCAGGAGGAACTGCGGGGCATTGCGGCGGGCGCCGGGCTCCGGGAGCGGGAAGTATGGCTTTTCGCCTCTTTTCCGGAGATATTTCTGGGGTGCACCTCAATCCTCGCCCGCATTGATGATGAAGTGATTTTAGCCAGAAACCTTGATTTTCTGCCTTTTTTGGGTAAGTATCCCGTGGTGGTGCATTACGATCCAATTGGTAAAACCGCCTTTACGAGTATCGGGGTGGCAGGTTACGGCGGTGTGCTGACGGGCTTCAACACCGCTGGGATTGGCTTATCCCTCAACACCATCGTCATGGAAGAAACAACTCCTTCGAAGGAAGTGTTGATGGGTTATCAGAACCGTCACCTGCTGGAGACAGCCGGTTCCCTGAAGGAAACGGACGAAGTGCTCCGGGATTTCTCTTCAGAGGTGGGGTGGGCTGTCACCATTGCCAGCCGCGCGGATCATAACGGAGCCGTCTACGAGATCGCCTCCTCGGGAACCAGGAAGCATCCCCTGGATGACAGGGATTTCCTGGCGGTTAACAACTCATTTCTGGATGAGGATCTGCGGCACCGCCACATGGGGGTGCTGACGGCGGCCAATTTCCGGAACCAGGGCAGGCATGAAGCCCTGAAAGCTCAGTTGCAGGAGAACCCAGTCAGTTACAGGGACGATCTATTGGATCTCCTGGCCAGCGTCCGTTTTTATGCGTATGACGATATCGGTCTGGGGTTGGGCCATTACACGGT
>JAWSUV010000228.1:0-2246 GCA_033549305.1 Bacillota bacterium
AGCGTAGCAGGTTTAGTGCGTGGTGGAACCTATGTGGGTAGTATTGTACGCTTACTTTTAATCTATCATCTGCAAAAACCGACCAGTGGCAGAGACAGAAAGCGTCCAGTGCCACCGGAGGATCTTCGGATCCATGAAGGGATCGCTATTGGGGATGCAAATACATTCTTTCAGTACCCCCATTCCAATTGTTTATTCACTGGCAGACAACCATATAGGGCCATTTCCTTTGACCCGGAGATGGCCTTAACATGTTTATGTGGGTAACTTTTGAAACCATTTTGGTTATTCTACGTACAGTACAATAGCAGATCCGTTTCACACATCATGATATGAGGAGATGAAGGAATGAGCCGAATGAAAAAAATTCTGACGATCACATTTATTGCTGTCTTAATCCTGGCGGCACTGTTATCACTGCGCTTAAACGATGATACGTCCAGTAACTCTTCCCAGGAAATCCCTCCGGAGGAAACCGCCGCCACTGCGTCTCCCTTTGCCCGGGAGATTTACGCTGCCCGCAATCCCTATGTTGGTGATGCCGGCAAAAATGGGGAACTGCTTCGGCTGCTTGGCATTAGCGAAGCCATTGGGCCTTTCCACCAGGAGCTGTCAACCGACGCGCCTCCCTATGTGCTTCAAGTGGTCTTTGAAGAAGTGCCGGAGGATGTGGAGGAACTGAACCGTCAAATGACTCGTTACAGCCTGCTGCTGCTGGCTTTGATTGAAAACGCAGGAGAAATTCACTGGTCGTATCCGGTTGAATCGGCTGATGATTCCGGCCGTGTCAATCATCAGACAGAGCGGGCTTTACTCTTTGAAACCCTGGCAGTTGAACCTGCCGGCTACTCCCTGTCACCGGAGGTGCTTGACCGGTTGTTGGCTGCTGATGAATAGGGAATGGAGCTGATCGGCGAATCATTTTGTTCCTTCAGCCTTTGACGGAGAATGGAAACCGGATCATGAAGAATCCGCGGCTTTCGATTTGCTTCAATAGGATATAATGGGTCATGACCTGGTGGTGCGGCGCTTTCTGGCAGTCTTCTACCCTCCCTTTGCTTATGATGAAACGGTGATGGAAGCTGCCATCGTCTCCGAGATCTTCGCAGCCAGTTGCTGTTGCCTGTCAGCGTCATTTGATAAAATCCGTAAAAAGTGCCTGCCAGAAGGACCAGGGCAACACTGGCGTATCTGAGGAAGACGGAAACGGATTTCATCAGGGCCTCCTGTGACTGCTTTATCATAAACGGATACTCCGGGATCATGGCACCGGTGCTGAGCTTCCTGTTCCGGTTGACCAACGCGTCTCACCACCTGTATTATGCAGCCATGCACCTGCAGTGGGTGGGCAATCATCCCTACCTGTACCTGACCAAGGGTCCCTTGTATTATGTGCAAAGTGCCTACAATCTGGTGCTGATGGTGGCCATCCTGTTGCTCTTTGCCCGGGAATACCGCCAGTCAAAAGCGTCAAAACGGCAGCGCAATCTGCTGCTGTTGGTTTCTTCTCTCCTGCCGTTTGCCGGTCTCATCCTGATCCTTGCGGATTTTCTGGCATGGGGGCTGGATTACAGCATCCTCCTGTTCCCTGTATCCCTGATCCTGATCATGATCGCCATTGCCCGGTATGACTTTCTGGAAGTGCGCGCCCTGGCCCGGGGGGAGATCTTTGAACATGCGGCTGAAGCCCTGATGCTCCTGGACATGGACTTCCGGATCATCGACTTCAACCACGCAGCCGCTGATTTTTGCAGTCGCTTCGGGATCACTCTGCAGGCGGGACAGCTGAAATCGGTCCTGAAGGATCATGAAAACCTCAGCGACATCATCCTGTCCCTTGAACCTGTCGAGTTCCAGGGAAATGAAGCCCGTATGCATGAGGTGACCACACGGATCATGCAGGACCGCCGGGGGGCATGCGCTGGCCATGATCAAAACCATTTCTGACATTACAGATCGGGTGATCATCCAGGAACGCCTAGAGCAGCTGGCTACCACGGATGAACTGAGCCAGCTGTATAACCGCCGGTATTTCATGGAACTTGCGGAAAAGGAGTTTGACCGCGCCCGCCGCTACGGGGAGTCCTTCTGTGTCTTCATGATGGACATTGACCGGTTTAAACGCATCAATGATCTGTGGGGGCATGCCGCCGGTGACGCCGTGATCCGGACCGTGGGCTCTCTGATCCGGCAGCGGTTTCGGTCAACGGATGTGGTGGGCAGGCTGGGAGGAGAGGAGTTTGTTG
>JAWSUV010000229.1:0-2225 GCA_033549305.1 Bacillota bacterium
CAGCGGTTTTCTGTCCACCGTTGTAAAAAATTCTCCCAGCAGCGCAATCACCAGCGTTCCCATAAAGGTGGAGATGACCACGGAACCGGTCAGGGATTGAACGGCCAGATACATCAGCCAGCCAGCCGATCCGCCCAGGCCGGCTTTGGGTAATGATTTCAGCGGTGCGTTAAAGAGAAAGGCGAATCCGTAAATAATGAAATTAACGATCAGCAATTCGCGGAGAATCATCATAGCAAACTCCCTCCCGCCAACAGCAGCCACATTTTCAGGACAGCTCCCACTCCAATGGCAATCGAAGTGGCAATAATGAGGGCCTCGGCCCCTTTTGACATCCCGGAAAGCAGATCTCCCGCGATGGAATCCCTGATGGCATTGGTCACAGCGACACCCGGCACCAATACGATCACAGCCCCAACAATGACTTTGTCCATCTCGACGCCGGTGATGAGGGTGGACGCCAGCACAGCCAGAACGGCTGCGGTGACACCGCCGGCTGCATGACTGACAAAAGGCGGAAATCCGGCACGGTCCATGTGTGTATTAACCGTGCTGACCATGATGCTGGCTGCCAGGGCCGTCAAAAACTCCAGCAGATTGGCACCAAAAAGGACCGCGAACAGGGCACTCCCCAGACCGCCCACCAGGGCTTTCTGCCAAGAAGGGTAACCGGTGGACCGGTCAATGGCTTTCAGTTCTATCATGGCCGCGGACAGGTTCACCTTGTCGGCGACGAAACGGCGGGACAGATCGTTTACCTGTGAGACTTTCTCCAGATTGATCGTCCTGGATTTAATCCGCTTGATAAAGGTCACCATATTGCCGGCGGATTCACCTTTTTGGTCGATGGACACAAAAATGCCGGTGGGCGTGACAAAAACTTCCACATATTCGTGATGGCCTGACCGGCAGATATGCGTGATGGTATCTTCAACCCGATAGGTTTCCGCACCGTTTTTCAGCAGAATTTCACCGGCATAGAGTGCAACGATCATTATTTTTTTCGAGTTTTCGGGACTAATGGGAAATTCCTCCTTCTAAAAGCATACCACATAAAGGCATACCAAATTAGTATAGGCTTTCTGCCGGCAAAATGCAAGACAGATCAGGTTACATTGTCATGACATCTGAAGCGACAGTAACGGCTTTTCCCGGCAACGGAGAAGACTGGAAACCCGAATTACTGAACTCCAATGAAAAATGTGCAAATAAATTGGCACATTAAAAATGTTTCTGAACGGCATTCGAACAACTGTCACAGAGAAATGATTCGATTTTAACGAACAGCAGATGCAAATTATTGGGCTTTACAGATGCATTCCCCTGGTTTATGCTTAACAGAGAGGGAAAATGGAGAGGAGAGGTATCGATGAATTTTGAAAATGTGAAAAAAGTGGATCCCGAAATTTATGAAGTCATCCAACGGGAAACAGCACGTCAGCGCAATAAAATCGAGCTTATCGCATCGGAAAACTTTGTTTCACCGGCAGTGATGGAAGCCATGGGCAGTCAGTTGACCAACAAATACGCGGAAGGATATCCCGGACACCGGTATTATGGCGGGTGCGAAGAAGTGGACGTGGCTGAAAACCTGGCCAGGGACCGTATGAAACAGCTTTACGGTGCGGAGCATGCCAACGTGCAGCCACACTCCGGTTCCAGTGCCAATTTCGGGGTTTATTTTTCCGTGCTGAAACCCGGAGACAAGCTGCTGGGAATGAATCTGACCCACGGCGGCCACCTGACCCACGGAAGCCCGGTGAACATGTCCGGCAGTTATTATGAATTTGTTGCCTACGGTGTGGACAAAGACACCCATCTCATCAACTATGAGGAAGTGCGCGATCTGGCCCTGAGAGAAAAGCCGAAGATGATTGTCGCCGGCGCCAGTGCGTATCCGCGTGAAATTGATTTTAAACGCTTTGGGGAAATCGCCCGTGAAGCCGGGGCATACCTGATGGTGGACATGGCACACATTGCGGGGCTGGTGGCGGCAGGCCTGCACCAGAACCCCTGCCCGCACGCTGATTTCGTCACCACCACGACCCACAAAACCCTGCGGGGACCACGCGGAGGCGCCATTCTCTGCAAGGCCGAACACGCGAAAATGATTGACAAAGCGATTTTTCCAGGTATCCAGGGCGGCCCGCTGATGCATGTGATCGCGGCGAAAGCAGTGGCCTTTAAAGAAGCCCTGGAACCAGGTTTCAAAGAATATCAGCAGC
>JAWSUV010000230.1:0-2178 GCA_033549305.1 Bacillota bacterium
AGTTGAAATTACATAGACAGAGCAGGTGTGTCTGAAATAACTTGTAAACTCACGCGAGGAGAACGAATTGCTAAAAAAAAAATTGAACTGAGGCAGGGCCGTGCTGCCGTCACCGGGAATGAGTCGGATATCCGAACTGTTTATCTGACCTTTGATGATGGTCCCAGTCCCAACACTGCCAGGATTTTAAGTATTTTAAAACAACACCAGATACCGGCAACTTTCTTTGTCATCGGAAGCGATACGGAATTTGCAGGCCGGATGTACCGCCGCATTGTGGATGAAGGTCATGCCCTGGGCAATCACACATACTCTCATGATTACGAGACGATTTATCAGTCGCCGGAAGCCTTTATGGCGGACGTGATTAAGCTTCAGGACTTTCTGGAGGATATAACAGATTTCCGGCCACGAGTCTTCCGTTTTCCAGCCGGTTCCAATAACCGGATCCACCAACAGGTGCAATCGGAAAATCCTTACCTGATGATTGAAATTATGCAGGCTCTGCGCGAAAAAGGATTGCCGTATTTCGACTGGAATGTCAGTTCTACCGATGCGGCTGAAGTGACTCTGGATGCTGACATTATCATCTCCAATACCTTTCTGCACCTGTCTGGCCACCGCAACGCCATTATCCTGTTTCATGATTCAGCCCCAAAAACCACGACGATGGAAGCATTGCCTGCAATTATACAGGGATTAAAAGACCGTGGTTACACATTTAAAACATTGTCTCCGGATTCGTTTTACGTACATTTTCATCATCTTGTTCTTTAAGCGGCTCTTCTCCCATCAAGCGTCCGCATTGTTCACTCCAAATAAAAATCGGCTCTGATAAGCCGATTTTTTGTGTCTTCATATCATTGCAGCATGGTGCCTTCTCTCAAATAGCGTTCATGCCAGCTGAGGGCTTCTTTAGGATCATGGCCTGTGTGGTGATTACGTAAATATTTTCTTTCATAACTACTCAATGCTTCCCGGTAATCAGGATGAGCACATTGATGAATCAATTCCTGCGCACGTTCCCGCGGGCATTTTCCCCTCAAATCAGCGACACCCTGCTCTGTTACTACCACATGTACATCATGCTCCGTATGATCGCAATGCGATACGAAAGGAACAATCGCGGAGATGGCACCGTTTTTTGCCGTGGAGGATGTCATGAAGATGGACAGGGATGCATTGCGGGTGAAATCTCCGGATCCGCCTATGCCGTTCATCATCCGGTTCCCCATGATATGCGTGGAATTCACATGACCGCACAAATCCACTTCGATGGCAGTATTCATGCTGATAATGCCCAGTCGACGGATTAACTCCGGATGATTGCTAATCTCCTGGGGACGCAGAAGAATGTGATCACGGTAGTCCGACAGATTGTTGTAAAAACGATTTCGTCCATTGGAGGACAGGGTCAGAGAAGTCGCAGATGCAAAAGCGAAAGTGCCCGTATCGATCAGCGACAAGACCGCATCCTGAATCACTTCGGAGTAGAAGGATAAACCTCGAAACGGAGACGCCTGCAGACCTGCAAGAACGGCATTCGCAGTAGCTCCCACACCAGACTGAAGCGGTCTGAGAGATGCCGGCAAGCGTCCCTGTTTAACTTCTCTTTCTAAAAAACTGATGAGATGATCTGCCATAAGCCGGCTGTTTTGATCCGGTTCCTTGAAATCGCCCACACTGTCCGGCACGTCAGAATAGACAATCGCAGAAATTCGATTCGGGTCCACCTGGTAATAGGGGGAGCCAATCCGGTCTGAAGGCGTTAAGAGGGGGATGGCCTTTCGTTCAGGCGGCATCGCTGGAAGATAAATGTCATGCATCCCTTCCAGTTCTTCTGGCTGGGCAGTGCAGATCTCGATCATGATGCGCTTCGCCTGTTCCAAAAAAACCGGTACATTGCCCACTGAAGTAGAGGGAATCACCTGTCCGTCAGCAGTGATGCCGGCAGCTTCGATGATTGCCACATCCACTGCTCCAAGATAACCATAGCGCAGCTGATCTGCTACATGACTCAGGTGCATGTCCATGTATCGGATCTGTCCCTGATTAATCTGGTTGCGAAGATCATTTTGAGTCTGGTAGGGCAGTCTCCTGTCAATGGCATTCGCCCTCGCCAGTGCCCCATCCAGCTCATCACCAACAGACGCACCGGTGAATAAATGAATAGCGCCG
>JAWSUV010000231.1:0-2147 GCA_033549305.1 Bacillota bacterium
CAGCCCTCGCCGATGGCGGTGGTCCCTTCCAGGATCACGCCGGGTTCGATGACGGTGTCCCGGCCGATGGTGACAGCGGCGCCGATGTATGTGTTTTCCGGGTGAACCAGTGTGACGCCCGCCTCCATGTGGCGGTGGTTGATGCGGCGGCGCAGCAGGCTTTCCACTTCCGCCAGCTGGGCCCGGGAGTTGACGGCCTTGATTTCCTCCGGATCCTCCAGGCAGTGGACCCCCACGCGTTCGCCGGATTCCCGGAGCAGGGCCAGGGTGTCGGTGAGGTAGTATTCTCCCTGGCGGTTGCTGTTGGCCAGTTTCGGCAGGACGTCCAGCAGGGCCTGGCCGCTGAAGCAGTAGGTGCCGGAGTTGATTTCGGTGACGGCTTTCTGAGCGGTGTCGGCGTCTTTTTCCTCGACAATGCCCAGCAGGCGCCGGCTGTCATCCCGGAGAATGCGGCCGTAGCCGAAGGGGTCTTCCAGCCGGGCGGACAGGACGGTGGCGGCGTTTCCACTGTTCTGGTGGACATCCATCAGGGCCTGCAGGGTTTCGGGCCGCAGCAGGGGAGCATCGCCGCAGAGGATCAGCACCAGCGCTTCGGGCTGAATCAGGGCTTCCGCCATCCGGACGGCATGGCCGGTGCCCAGCTGCCGGGCCTGAAGAACACTCACGGCATGGGCGGGCAGGACGGCTTTCACGTCTGCGGCCCCGTATCCGACCACCACGATCAGGTCGTCCACCCCCGCGCCTGCGGCGGCATCGGTCACGTGGGTCAGCAGGGGTTTTCCTCCCGCCTGGTGAAGCACTTTGGGCAGGGCGGATTTCATCCGGGTGCCTTCGCCGGCGGCCAGGATGACGGCTTGTTTTTTCATGGAGTCACCTTGTATAATGAACGCGCAGCCACACTGCGGTCATTACCCTTTCTTCTTTACTGTGATCATTGACAGCGTATCCTGGATGGCTATCATCATGCGCCTGCCGGTTGAAACGCTTGTTGCCGAGATGGGGTTCACCTCGGCTTTCCTATGTCTTAGTTTACCCTATTTTTGCCCGGGACGGAAGGGCTTATTTAGAATGAAAGAAAGCCGCAGGAAAGATAAGGGGGCCTGCCCCGCTCTCCTGCGGCTTTTTTAAACCGTCATGAATGTACCGTGACTATTTTTTTTGAAAGGATATGCTGCACCTGAAGGGTTGATGGCGCCGGCTGTTTACAGTTCGGTGTCAAACCCTGGATCACCGGGTTCTTCTTCCCCGGGGAGCTCTTTTTCGCCGAGTGCTTCAGCTGCTGCCTCTTCCTCTTCGTTCATTTGTTCATACTTCACGAAGATCGCATCCTGGATCTTGTTCCGCGTCGTTGAATTGATGGGATGGGCGATATCGCGGAAATCTCCTTCTCCCATTTTGCGGCTTGGCATTGCGATGAAAAGTCCGTTCTGTCCTTCGATGATTTTAATGTCGTGTACCACGAACTCATCGTCGAAGGTTACAGAAACGATGGCTTTCATTTTACCTTCCGCTGCTACTTTGCGAATTCTCACATCAGTTACTTGCATCTGTCCTTCACCACCTTCCCGCAGTCTTCTTACCAGTGTCTTTAAAGTCATTTTTTTGTGCCGATGATCCTGGTGGAAGGATTGTTGCGCTTCTTTCAGGAAACGGCTATTCTAAAAAGAGGGCCTGAAAGCGTTCTCCGGTGCAGCGGAGAGAGGAGCTTTCGGGATCTTTTCAAAATCAGTTGTCAGGGTTGCTGCCGGCATCACATAAACCGTTTATTCATTCCCCTTGCGGCTGTTGTCGCCCGCTCATTCATGAAAGAGGGAGTGGTTGGGGGTGATGGCCACTTCCCCGGTTTCTTCGTCCACAGATTCCAGGTACAGCAGGGGTGTGAAGGGTCCGCTTTTCTTGTTTTCCGGCTGGCGGGAGGCCATCACCACGCCGATGCCGATCACGGTGGCGTCAAATTCTTTCATCAGGTCATGCATCCCCCGGGCAGTGCCGCCGCCGCGCATAAAATCGTCGATCATCACCACTTTGGCGCCTGCCGGAAGCGCCCGGCGTGACAGCACCATCTGCTGGATGCTGCCGGTGGACCCGGAACGGTAGTTGACGCTGATGGTGGAGCCTTCGGTGACACGGCTGGTGCGCCGGACAAT
>JAWSUV010000232.1:0-2068 GCA_033549305.1 Bacillota bacterium
GTGGTGGATTATGATTTCGCGTAGGGTACACTGAACAGTTGACATACATGGCGGACAGGCTTTCGGGCCTGCCCGCTTTTTGAATGGAGGTGAAAAAGTGAATGAATTGTTAACGCCGGTGGCCAATGTAGGGTTCCCCATTGTGCTGTCCATTTACCTGCTGGTGCGGCTGGAGGGAAAAATTGAAGGTTTGTCTGATAGTGTGCATGAGCTGGCCCGGAGCATTACGGGGCTGGGAAAAAGCCAGCCCTGAAAGTGCAAACGCCGTTTCCATCAATAAAGGATCCGGCGTTTTTGCTATTCCATTTCCAGTCCGTCCGCATCCATGATGTGGATCCGGCGCTGGCCTTCCAGCCTGATGAGTCCTTTATCCTGGAACAACGCCAGCTTCCTGCTCAGAGTCTCCTGACTCATGCCCATCTTAGAGGCGAAGTCGCCCTTAGTCATGGTGAGCGTCACGACCCGGTTGGTGTCTGCCATGCGCAGCAATGCCTGGGCAAGCCGCTGTTCCGCTGTCAGGGTGTTGATTTCCTCGATGAGTCTTTCTGCCTGCTCCAGCCGGCGGCTGAGTTCTTCCAAAATCTTGCGGGCGATGGAGGGATATTTCATCATCAGGTCAGTGAGGCTCTTCCGCGTGACCATACAGACGATGGATTGTTCCATCACTTTTCCGTTGTCCTGCATGGTTGTCTGGTTAAAGAGGGACAGTTCACCGATAAAATCCCCCGGTCCGAGCATGCGGATCATCTGTTCCTTGCCGTCGGCGCTCCACCGCGAAATCTTGACGCGACCGGAGTGCACCACAAAAAGGGAGTTTAGTCCGTCTCCCGCCATGTAGAGCATTTCTCCCTTCTGGAAGGTTTTGTGGGTGGAAACGCCCATCACTTCTCCGGTTTCTTCCTGGGTGAGGCTGCTGAAGATAGGGACCCGCTCGATACAGCGGGCAATGTTTTCATCTTTGTGATTGTGTGTCATGGATCACACTCCTTTTGTCAGGATTGCTCACAAAGCGGCGGCTTTGCCGGAAGGGGTAGAACCTGAACACAACCCTCCCCAGCAGTTCATGTTCCCTAATGAAGGGGTTTCTCCAGAAACGGCTGTCCGTGGAATGTGTGCGGTGATCTCCCAGCAGCATGTAGTGATCTGAAGGAACCACATGCGTTCCACTTGGACCTGCCGCGGCAGTTACATAAGGCTCCTGAAGCATTTCGCCGTTAATGTGGACCTCCCCGTTGGGTTTGATGGTTACAAGGTCATCCGGAAGTCCGATGACCCGCTTAATCATTACCTTTTTGTATTCCCTGGAATAAAACACGACCAGATCCTGCCGTTTCAGCTGATCATGCCGTCGAATCCTCACTGTCAGCAATCTGTCGCCGGGTTTCAGTGTCGGCTCCATGGACCGGGAAGCTACGCGAACAGGAAAAAAGGCATGCTTGCGCAGGAAGATTGCGGCGGCGACGGCAACCAGGACCGGAGCCGCCCACTGGCTGATGATTTGCATCATGATTGCTCACCGCCTTTCACAGCAAACTATCTGTGGTGTTCATGGTGTGCTGATGCTTTGTTCTGTTCATCACTGTGGTCATTGCCATGGCCGTGGTCATGTTCTTCGCCTTCGGCGAATTTAAAGAAGCTGACATAGGCTTCGATGTATTCTCTCCCGGCCTGAACATCATTAACGTCGAAGTGTTTCAGTGCCAATGCTTTACGCAGCCTTTTTTCCAGTTCGGGTATTTCTTCCGGTGATACCAGCCCTTTAAGAGGGGTTAGGTCTCCGGTTTCGATGCACGTGTCAGCGGCCGCCACTTTTTCGTCAATGGGGACACCGACGGGCTGCAAGCCTGTATAGGGAGCACCTTCACCGGCCCGGTGAATGCGCACCAGGTTTTCCAGGAAGTACCTGTCTGCCAGTTCACGGGCATCGTCATTCAGCCGGCGGACCTTAAGGCTCAGTTGGAAAATATGGGTGAGTTCTTCTTCTCCTTCAGGCATGATCCATTTCAGTGCGTGATTGATGTTTCCCGATTCCAGGGCTTTGATCCCGTCGACCGCAGTCGGGCCGTCC
>JAWSUV010000233.1:0-1616 GCA_033549305.1 Bacillota bacterium
TTTGAGGTTTGGCTTATTGCAACCTCTTTGGGATTTTTAGTCGAAAGATGGGTTATGGATTATCGCGAGCGGCATTTTCTGGACGGCATGAATGAAGGAGAATTGCAGTTATACAACAAGTGCCTGTGGCTTGAAGACGATGATTTCAGGCTGATTCCAAATGCCCTGTTCCAGCGGGCGGACGAAGGCACGAACCAGATTGACCTGCTGGCGGTGACGAAGAAGGGCATTTTTGTGATGGAAATGAAGGATTACAAGGGCTGGATCTTTGGGGATGAAAACCACAAGCAGTGGACCCAGGTGCTGCAGTCCGGTTTCGGAAAATCCCGCAAATACCAGCTTCGCAATCCGGTGAAGCAGAACGACAATCACATCAAAACCGTTCGCAGCCTGCTGGCGGAAAAAGGGATCAATAATCTTCCCATCTACAATGTGATTGTGTTCGGCAATGAGGCGGTGCTGAAGGAGATCTCCACCTCCGTGGATGTGGTGAACCTTTCGAAGGTTACTTCGGTGTTTGGGAAATACCGGGATCTTGTGATTACAAACGAAGAAATCAAGGCAGTGTACGAGCTTTTGGAGGCAGAGAACATCAAGGATGCTCAGGCACGGGAAAGCCACCTGGCTTATGTGAGCAGTCTGAAAGGTGGAAATGCGGCTTCCTCTCAAAACTCACACCAGAAAGAGCGGACAACAACTGATTTCGAAGCAACAATCCAACGGGATAAAAAGGCTCCCACCAGGGATTCTTATGAAGAGGAGCTGAACCAGGAAAGCAGACGCATTCGAAAAGACGTGCGTGTGGCGATTCGGATGGTTGTTTTATTGCTTTTGTTTATTATGGCACTTCTGATTTCCGAGCAGTACCTGTTAATCATTCTTCTGGGGGGATTTGGTTTATTTGCATACAGAATGGTCAGCAAGAAAGCTCTTATTATCGCGGGTGGGGTGATCCTCGCTCTGCTTGTGGTAATGCCGCTCATCGGGCCGTTCAACAGAAATCAGCCGGAGGTGCCTGCTCAGCAGATGGTAATCCAGCCGGCTGGGACGATGACTGCCGGGGAAATGGGTGATGATGCCAGGTTAAAAGAACAGCTGGAGAAGCTGGAGAATGAAGCCCGTGAACTTCAGGCAATGGAATCGGTTGAAATCATCATAGATATTGAGCCTGAAAAACTGCCTGTTGATTTGCAGCAGAGCAATACACCGATTGAAGCTGTGCCACAGACACCAAACACGGCGATGACCGGACATCCGGATTTCATTGATATCGGAATGCGGCAGGACCAGGTGCAGCGATTGGTGGGTGAGCCGGAAAAGATTGAGTTAAGCGGAATAAACACCAACTGGGTCTATGGACTAGCCTGGGTCAGTTTTGATGATAACGGCCGGGTTGCAGGGTGGAATAATGACAGAGGCAGACTGGATGCGGGCATGCGGCAGCCGGTGGCAGGAGCTCCGCCTTTTGGCCTGGGATCAGACAGGGAAGAAGTGCTGCAGGCAGTGGGGTCGGCAGTGAAGATTGAGGCAAGGAATCCTGACCAGTGGTATTATGGGTTGTCCTGGGTCAGTTTTGATGATAACGGCCGGGTTGCAGGGTGGAATAATGACAGAGG
>JAWSUV010000233.1:1716-2040 GCA_033549305.1 Bacillota bacterium
TGCAGGCAGTGGGGTCGGCAGTGAAGATTGAGGCAAGGAATCCTGACCAGTGGTACTTCGGACTGGCTTGGATCTTCTTTGATTCGAATGGCAAAGTTGAAAGCTGGAACAATTACCGGGATACATTTGGAGATAAAGTAGTGGAATAACTGAAAGAGGACAATGAGAGAATTGTCTTCAGAACTGGATGAAGGAGATGAAGGAGGCCTGGGCGGAGTATCATTCGGTGGGAAGGCAGACATGGCGCAGCGGGGACGGATACACATTACTAGAGTAACCTCGAAAACTAAATGCTAAAAACCACCAACATGAGTATAGAAATCA
>JAWSUV010000234.1:0-1967 GCA_033549305.1 Bacillota bacterium
CCGCCACTTCCTCGCTGCTGCTGACACAGAGGAGCGCGCCGCTTCGCAGGCCGTAGAAGGTGAAGGCTTTCGACATGCTGTAGCCGATCAGGATCAGCAGGTTTTCCGGCAGGTTCTCAAACTGCTTCATGAACCCGCGGGAGGTCTTCAGATCGCCAGCAAAATCAATGTAGGCGATGTCCACATAGACAATAACTTTTTTGCTCTGGTGTTCCACCACATTTTTCAGGAAGGTGAGCACCTCTGTCCATTCCTCGTCGGTCAGGCTGTAGCCGGTGGGGTTGTGGGCCGGGGTGTTCAGGATCACCAGGATGCGTTCCTGCTTGTCCGCCAGTTCCTGGAACTTCTCTTTAAAGGAAGCCAGGTTGAAGGCTTTCTTTTCATTGAAGAGCGTGAAGGTGGTCATCTTGCGGCCATGCTCCTCGGTAATGGTTTTATAGGGAGCCCAGAACCAGTCGGTGGTGAGCAGGGTGTCACCCGGCTCCATGTAATTCCAGACCGCGTGGCGGATCCCGCCGGTGCCGCCGGGAGTGGAGACGGCGCGGATATGGCCTTTGGGGCGGTAGTCGCGGAACACGGCTTTTTTGGCGGCTTCCAAAAAGTCAGGCAGGCCGGCGATCGGGGCATAGGCGGCGATTTCGGCATCCGGCAGGTTTTTCAGGTTTTGCATGGCGGTCTGCATGATGGACAGGCTGCCGTCATCTTCCAGCAGGGCACCGATGGTGGAGTTGATCACCTTGTCGGCTCCATATTTTTTGACTGCTTCCTGGGCTCGTCGGTTGGCGGCAAATACCTTATCTTCCTCCGCCGGTCTTTTTGAATGGGGTGCAACAACCGATACACTCATTCTGATTCCTCCTTGTCATAGCCTTTATTTTTTTAATTTTTTTCGTATGGTGTCCTTATACGCACCATCATAACACATGGGCTTCCGGATGTCAGCCATCCTTCGGCAGCCGTTGACTAATCTTGGGTGATTATGCAGTGCCAGATTCGGTATCAATAACATTATAAGGTATAACGGGATTCTTGAATCAGTGTCTTCTTTCTGTTCATTCTCAACAACTTAGATGCCATGAAATGAGGTGGAACGATGTCAACACAGTTACTGGATGTCCTCAGCTGGACAGCCGTCTTTATGGTGCTTTTATCCCTCATCAGCAGTTCCTTCTTTTACAAACGCTGGTTTGGGCTCCTGGGCGCTCTGTGTTTCGTCCTGTATGCCTGGGAGCTCTCCCTGACCCCCTTACTGGCAGCCAGCAGCATCTTTTTCATTGGCTTTGCCTGGCACCTGTTCAGGCTGTATACCGTTCAGGTGAAGGAGTATTTCCAGCGATTCCCGATTGACCCGGACAATACCTACCTGCGGCTTTTTCTGGAGTTTTACAAGGACGAACTGAAGCAGATTTATGCCAGCTACTCCATTCCCCACGGCGATGACGTCATTTGCTTTTTCATCCTGCGGAATATGATCCCCGCGGGTGTGTTTATTGCTTCCGAGATGGAGCCTCAAGTACTCTACGTACATGTAGACTTTGCCATCCCCCAGCACCGGGACTATAAAATCGCCAAATTCATGTATGAGCAGCAGGCGGACTTTTTCCTGGAACAGGGATACACTTCGCTGTGGACCATTTCCAAGCAGATGAAACACACCAGTTATCTGAACAAAATGGGATTTAAAGCCCGCTCCATTGAAGGCCGTGTCTATTACGTCAAAGACCTGGTCGGCACCCACGGTGCCGCCGCTGCAGAGGAGCTGTCCGAAGTGCCTGCCGGTGAAAATGCTGATGTCATGCCTGTCAGCCAGGATGCTGAGATGCCTGGTAAGGTTGCTGGACAACAGGATAAAGCACAATAACCGGATGAATCCCTTCGCCGTAAAAGGACGCCCCCTGCTGGAGCGTCCTTTTTCGCTGGCCGGATCCGTCTGCTTTAAGCTGTCAAACCGTTTTATCCTTTGCGTT
>JAWSUV010000235.1:0-1873 GCA_033549305.1 Bacillota bacterium
GCTGACGCCGTTCCACAGGCCGTGGTATTCAAAGCGGCGGTGAATGCCGGTGAAGCGGGGCAGCAGCTGCCGGAGAATTTCGCCGTCCAGGCCCAGTTCCATGGCTACGGCCAATGCGGCCAACGCGTTGTGCACGTTATGGCGTCCCGGGATCCCCAGCTGGTACCGTCCCAGATCCGCGTTCTTCCGCGTGAGCCGGAAAGACCAGCAGCCTCCGGGGCCGGGGAGCAGGGTGGAAGCCGTCACCATGTCGATGGGAGAGGTTCCGTTTCGGACCGAAACGGCCGGTTCCATGCTGTCTTGCACCCCGATCATCACTACCGGGCACGGTGCCGCTTTCTGCAGCAGGGCGCTGTTGGCATCCGTGGCCGACATCACCAGCAGGCCGTCGGGGGGCAGCTGCCGCACAAACTGCAGAAACACCGCCTGAACGGCTGCCAGGTCTTTAAAATAGTCCAGGTGGTCAAGGTCGACGTTCAGCACCACGCCGATCCGGGCCGGAAAGCGGAGAAAGCTTCCCTGGTATTCGCAGGCTTCCGTCACCAGCACCGGGCTTTGGCCCACCTTCACATTGCCGCCGATGGCGTCCAGTTCACCCCCCACCAGAATGGTGGGATCCAGGCCGCCCCATTCCAGCAGCATGGCCAGCAGGGCGGTGGTGGTGGTTTTGCCGTGGCTTCCCGCCACGGAAACCGAGTGACGGTAGTCTTTCATGATGCATCCCAGCAGAGCCGCCCGGTCCATCTGGGGAATGCCCTGTTGCAGCGCGGCGATCCGTTCCGGATTGGCGGCCGGGATGGCCGCGGAGTACACCACCCAGTCCGGGTCGGTCACATGCGCCGATGCGTGTCCCGTGTCAATGCGGGCGCCCTCCGCCGCCAGGCGGCGGGTGATGGCGGATTCACTCCGGTCGGATCCGGTCACCTGGATGCCCCTGGACAGGAGAATATGGGCCAGGGCGCTCATGCCGATGCCGCCGATGCCGATCAGATGGACGGAACTTACCTGATCCAGGGACAGGTGGTTTGGTCTACCGGGAGGAGCTGTGGGAATGTCCGGGGGGGAGTGTTTGGGCACTGGTTCACCGGAAGTGGTCTTCGTGCTGCCTTCATCTGCATTCATCTGACGGATGGCTGGCGTCATTGATCGTACACCCTTTCTGAAAAGGATTATAGGCCGGACAAGGGATGCAGCCGTTATGATCCATTGTTTGAGGCGGTGATTACCGGGTATGAAATCTGTAAGCTTTGTATGCCTTTCATTATACACCAAGGACGGCGGAGAGTGAACTCATCTGCGCCCGATGAGTGGATGGAAATCAGCTGAGAGGGAGCAGCAAAACGGGGTTCATGGGAAACCGTGAACAAGGCCGGAAGATAAGCCCTTGAAAATTCCTGAAAAAACGAATAAAATAAAAGAAAAAAATGATAACATTCATTTTTTCGGGAAGGATGGACAACCTCATGGGCCAGACCAAATTTAAACGCAGTGAACGGATCGCAGCCATGACCAGCATTCTCACCAATCACCCCAACAGACAGTTCAGCCTGGGGGTGTTCAGTCAACAGCTGGATGCACTCAAATCAGCCCTTAGTGAAGACCTGAGCCTGGTGAAACGAACACTGGAAGCCCTGGAAGTGGGCGAAATTCATTCCGCCACCGGTGCCGGAGGCGGGATTCGCCTGGTGCCCCGGATGCCGCGGGAAGCCCAGCAGGATTTTCTGAGAAAGCTGACGCAGGAACTGAGCCGACCGGAACGGATTCTCACCGGCGGGTACCTTTACTATACCGATCTGATCAGCTCCCCGGATACCGTTCAGTCCATTGCCGAAATGATGGCCCAGCACCTGGATTTCAGCAAGGCCGATTATGT
>JAWSUV010000236.1:0-1866 GCA_033549305.1 Bacillota bacterium
GCAGTGGAGAGATGATCGACCCCAACAATGCCAATGTCACCCCCGTTGTCCTGCCTCCCGGCCGCACGATGCTTCCCCTGAAATTCATCGCCCAGCAGCTGGGGGCTCAGGTGGAATGGGATCCGGTACAGCGACGGGTCACCATCACCTATCCGGCCCCGTAGCGGCAAAAGGATATTCCATAGAGCGCTGATCAATGCTCCATGCCAGTAATGAAAGAAAACACCGGAACCACTGCTTTTAGGGCAGTTGTTCCGGTGTTTTTGTTTTTGCATGCGGTTTAAGGTGTGACGGAATCCACCAGCTGCCAGTATTCCGCTTCACTCAGGGTGCTGACGCTGTCGACACGGATGGATCCTGCCGCAATCATGCCGGCCAGCCGGTTTATTTCTGATCGAAAGGCGGCGGGCACATTGCGCTGGTAAATGGCATTGTCTGCCAGCCCGACGGCTTCCTGCGCCAGTCCCCATGCTTCCGCACTGCCATAGGGCAGGGTTCCGGCCAGGTGTTTTTCAACACTCTGCAGCAGGGTGTTGCCGATGCGTTTCACCACGGAGGTGAGGATATGGTTGGCTTTTGCCGGGTCAGAACGTTCGAACTGTTTCCCCTGGTCGTTATCAACGCCGATGGCATACCGGTTCAGTTCCTTTGCGGCGGCGATCTGTCCCAGTCCGGCACTGCCGGCGGCACTGAAAATGATGTCTGCTCCTGCCTGGTACTGCGACAGGGCAAGCGATCTGCCGGCGGTTTCATCGGTAAAGCTGTTGGTGTAGCCGATGCGCACCTTGACTTCAGGATCCACATGGCGCGCTCCCTGGATGTACCCGACGAGAAAATCGCGGATGACCTCAAGATCCATGCCGCCGATGAACCCAATCACCTTCTCTTCATTCGCCAGAGGCAGATCGGAGGCAGTTACCCGGGCTGCCAGGGCGCCGGCAAGGAAGGCCCCCTCGTTTTGCAGATAGATAATGGAATACACATTTTCAAGAGCGCCGGTGCTGTAATCCACTCCAGCGTCAAAAAGAATGTACCGCTTATCGGGAAACTGCGGTGCGACAGCTTCCACATGCTCGATCATCTGCCAGGAGCCCGTGATGACAATGTCCCAGTCTTCGCCGGAAACGCGCTGGAGGGTGCTGCGCCACTGGCCGGGATCAGGCATCTCGATGCTGTTCACTTCTGCACCCAGCTGGTTTTTGATGAGCTGCATTCCGTCGACGGCCGAATCAAAGAAGGGTTGGTCGGACAGGGAGCCGTTGATAAGGAGCACCACTTTCAATGGTTCTGTTCCTGTGACAGGCGGCAGTACCGGGGGGATTGCCGGCACTTCAGCGCTGGTGATGATAACGGTGCGTGTCTCCGGGTTCCAGCCCACCTCCGCACCCAGGCTTTCGGCGATGAAACGGGCGGGCACCAGGGTGCGTCCGTTCAGAATGGTGGCGGGAACATTCAGCTCCACGACACTTCCGTTGACAGTCGGGTAGCGGCTGTCGATGGGCAGCACAATGAGATCTGATCCCTTTCGTCCGGTGACGGTGCGTGTCTCTGCGTTCCACTGGACCGTCGCTCCCAGGGCTTCAAAAATGCCTTTCAGGGGAACCAGCGTACGGCCGTCGAGAATGGCGGGCGGAACGTCAAACTGCAGCGTCCTCCCGTCGACTGTGACCTGAATTTGCTGTTGGGCAAATGCCGGAACAGCCAGCAGGGTGACCAGTAACATCACACAAAGCAATAGTCCAGTGAATCGCCTTCCCACATCAATCACTCCTTTTAATCTATCATCTGCAAAAACCGACCAGTGGCAGAGACGTAAGCGTCAAATACTACCCACATGTTCATGACCCCTCCACCATGAGATAATAG
>JAWSUV010000237.1:0-1858 GCA_033549305.1 Bacillota bacterium
GTCGTTGGTGATCTTCAGCCCGTTCAGGTCGCCGATGATGATCGACAGCGGCATCTGGCGCTGGGTGTTCAGTCGGTTCATGGCATCGTCAAAATAAGCCCGGTTGTAAAGGTTCGTCAGCTTGTCGTGGAAGGTGAGGTAATTAATCTCCTGCTCCCGGATTTTCCGCTCCGTGATGTCCGTGTGGGAGCCGGTCATCCGCACCGCGCTGCCCTGTTCATTCCAGATGGCCTGCGCCCGGCCGTGGACCCACAGAAACTGCCCGTCAGCCTTCAGCATCCGGTATTCAAGGGAAAAATGCGGCGATTTCCGCGCCATGTGGTCCTGCAGCACCTTCATCACCAGGCCGATGTCCTGCGGATGCACCAGGTTGGAAAAAGTGGCAAAGACACTTTTCAGCTCCCCCGGGGCATAGCCCAGCATCTCCGCCCACCGGTCGGAGAAAAACATTTCGTTGGTGGTGATGTTCCAGTCCCAGATCCCGTCATTGTTTCCTTCCAGGGCCAGCTGCCACCGCTCCTCGTTTTCCTTCAGGGAAAACTCCGTACGCTTGTGATGGGTAATGTCGGAGATAAACTCCACCACCATCCGGGTTTCGCCCTTCTCGTTTTTCAGGGGCAGGCAGTTCACCTCCACCCACCGGCCGTCATTCATCTGCAGCTGCTCGCCCATGACGGGTTTTCCCGTTGAATACACCTTTTTGGCGAAACACTCGTCCGGGCTGTTCTGCAGGTATTCGCAGTGCCGGTAGCATTTATCGCCGATGAGGCTTTTGGTGCCGAAACCCTCCTGCTGGTTCTTCAGGTTGGTGTGCACCAGGTTGTAGGCAGGGTCAATCACCGACAGATTTCCGGGGAAAATATCGATGACGCTCTGCAGCAGCTCATTCAGTTGAACATAATCCTGGTCATTGACTGTTATTTTCATCGAAACCCTCTCTTTGTCCGTTAATAGGCGCTCGTGTGCCGATGGTTAGTGAATCTCATTCAAAGCTTCCCGGGACTGGTTCAGCCGCTGCCGGGCTCCCATAAAGACCGCTTCCATGTCATTCTCCACAAAGTTCTTCGTGGAGTAGCCAATGGCCAGCGGCGCATCCTTCAGTTCCTCCTGATACACTTCCGTGGTCTTCGTGATCCGCTCGTGAATGGTCTCCGTCATCTCCGCCGCCGTATTGGGCAGCACAATGGCGAAGGTTCGGTCGTTCCAGCGGGCCACCACGTCCTCATACCGGAAGATGCTGCGCATCATCTCCGCCGTTTTCAGCAGCACCGCTTCCGCGGCTTCCGCCCCCTTGGCCTCATAGGTCTCCTTCAGATTGCCCACCTCCACAAAGAAGATGGTCAGCGGGTGCATGCGTTCCGTGTTCAGCCGCCGCAGCGTGTCTTCAAAATAAGACCGGTTGTAGAGGGCGGTCAGCTCGTCCCGCATCTTCTGATACTGCATCTGTTCTTCCCGCTCCTTCCGTTCACTGATATCCTTATGGATCCCCTGAATCTCCACCAGATGGCCGTCCCGGTCCACCAGCGACCGCGCCTGGCAGCAGATCCACTTGTAACGGCCGTCGGCGCACTGCATCCGGATTTCCCGGGTCATCACATCCGCCTTCTGCTTCTTCAGCTCCTCCAGGTCATGCAGCACCTGGCCGAAGTCCCTGGGGTGCATCAGCTGCGTGTACTTCGCAAACGATTCCGTCACATCGCCCGGCCGGTACCCCAGCATGTCCAGCAGTTCCTCCGATAAGTCCATGTGGTTGGTCCGCGGGTTCCATTTCCAGGTGCCGTCCTTCTTGCTGGACAGGCTCAGCACACGCCGATCCTCACCGGGGAAACCCTGGCCTGCCGCCGCACGGGAATCCGGC
>JAWSUV010000238.1:0-1808 GCA_033549305.1 Bacillota bacterium
ATAAGTATATCATAGAAAGAGATTATATTATAGATTTAGTATTAACAAAATACTACACTCCCGGCTCGCCGGAATACGAAGATTATTACAGGCGTCATCCGGAACTGAAGGAAGTGGATAATGCCCTGCGGGCGATGCCACCCATGGGGGAGCCGGGTAGCGCCACTTATCACCCCGTCCACTCCCCCCTGGTAGGATCCGCTTTCCAGTTTCTGTCAGAGATGAAACATCTGAGTGAAGGGTTTCCGGCAGCAGAGAAAACTGTCGTTCCGGGGCCTGAAGAAATGACGCGGCTCCTGAAGGGGCTGGCAGCCTATTATGGCGCAAGGCTCACTGGCGTCTGTGCCATGGAGGACTACCATTATTATTCTCATCGTGGACGGGAAACGATTCATTACGGGAATCCGATACGCAACAGTCACCCCTATGGGCTGGTTTTTGCCGTGGAAATGGAAAAAGACATGATTTTACGGGCGCCAGGTATACCGGAAAGCCTGGCCGCAGTAAAAGGGTATATGGAGGGGGCCATGATCGGTATGATCCTCTCTTACTACATCCGGTCCCTCGGGTTTGATGCCCGAAACCATATGGACGGGAATTATCTCCTTATCGCGCCTCTGGTGGCCCGGGATGGCGGTCTGGGTGAAATCGGTCGTCATGGTCTGCTGATCACGAAAGAATACGGTCCCCGGGTACGGCTGGGAGTGGTTACCACCGATCTTCCCCTGACAGCAGACGGGCCCGTCGCCTTCGGGATTCAGGATTTCTGCAGCCTCTGCAACCGGTGCGCCGTTTCCTGTCCGGGGATAGCCATTCCCAGGGGAGGAAAGGAACTCATTGACGGAGACATGCGCTGGAGAATAACGGATACGGCCTGCTATCAGCGCTGGCGCATGCTGGGGACGGACTGCGGTGTGTGCCTGGCCAGCTGCCCCTTCAGCAATGAGCTGGATCCGTCGCTGGTGGACCGGATGGCAGCCTCACCTGATATCATGCACCAGCTTCTCCGGGAGTTCAACCAGCAATACAGGCTGCGGCCTATGGTAAAGAAACCGGTTGACTGGTTCCTGAAAAATGAGCCGGTGGAATAATGGGTTCAGAAGTCATCCTCCCCCAAAAATCAAAAGGATTTTTATGACAGTCGTTGAATCAATTTAATGTGTTTTACGTCTATATCGGCAGAGTCCATCATAAATGCACTGATCAGGAGCCTGGACAAAGGACTCTATCAAAAATAAACAGGAGTGGCGAATGGAGGAATTTTGTTGAAAAAATTGTTTGTCATACTGTTGTGTGTCACCATGATACTCTCTTTCACTGCCTGTGCCGCCCGGCCGCAAGAGCCGTTACAACCGTTACCGGAAACATCGCAGGAGGATGCAGCTGCTCCAGACGCGGAAGGAACAGAAGACATACCGGCGACAGATCTAACGGGCCCGCCTGAAACAGAGCTGAAGCTTTCTGATCTCATCATCGAATATCCAATGGGTCCGCTGACATTGCTGGCCTATGAGGATGAATTGATGCTGAAGGAAATTCTGGGCAGTCCGCTGCTGGAAGAAACCGTCGTGCTGGAAAATGCCGACACCTTTACGGGAAGTTTCCGGAAAACCCTGGTCTATGAACATACCACGCTGACCCTGTTCTCACCCAGGGACGATGGGGAACGTTTCTATCTGTATAATCTGGAATCGACAGATGAAACAATGGCTACCTTCCGTGGAGTTGGCATCGGCGACAGCCTGGGAACAGTGCGCCAGGC
This sequence comes from Bacillota bacterium, assembly GCA_033549305.1. Lineage (GTDB taxonomy): Bacteria > Bacillota > Clostridia > Peptostreptococcales > Tindalliaceae > Anoxynatronum. Next base: position 1,763 of record JAWSUV010000238.1, read on the forward strand.
ATATCCGGAACTGATCCGCAGCCTGACCGGCACCAGCGGTGTCGAC
>JAWSUV010000239.1:0-1798 GCA_033549305.1 Bacillota bacterium
GGTTTTCCGCTCCGTGATGTCCGAATGCGTGCCCGTCATGCGCAGGGCTTTTCCCTCCGCGTCCCGGATGGCCTGGGCGCGGCCGTGGATCCATTTGTACCCGCCGTCGGCGCACCGCATCCGGTAATCCATGGCGAACCGGTCCGTTTTCTGCGCCATGTGGTCGTTGTGCCCCTTCATCACCAGGCCGATATCACCCGGATGCACCAGTGCGGAGAAGCCCTTCAGCAGGCCTTCCACCTCGCCGGGCTGGTAACCCAGCATCTCCAGCCACTGCTCGGAGAAAAACATCTGGCCGGTGGGAATATGCCAGTCCCAGATCCCGTCCCGGTTCCCCTGCAGGGCCAGCTGCCAGCGTTCCACCCGCTCCTGGTAATGGCTCACATCCGATATGTATTCCACCACCATCATAATCTTGCCGAATTCATCCTTGATGGGCAGGCAGTCAATCTCCACCCACTTGTCGTCCCTGATCTGCACCTGGTGCCCCAGTATCGGTTCGCCGGACGCATAGACCTTTTTGGCGAAGCAGTCATCCGGCTTCTTGATGTACAGGCAGCTCTTAAAGCACTTGTCCCCTTCCAGAGAATGGTCCTCCACATCACCCCGGAGGGTTTTACGGTTGGTGAACACCAGGTTGTAATTATCGTCAATGACCGACACATTGGCCGGAATCATGTCGAAGGCGCGCTGAAGCATGTAATTTTGCCATTTCAGTTCTTTTTTATTGCTGGCTGTCAGCATAACCTGTCCCCGTTTCCATAAAAATGCCCACCAAAAATACCCGTACAATTGTGTTTATTTTACCATAAAAAAAACGGAAAGGCCATCCAGCCCGGGCCGCCCTTTCCGTTTTTCTGCCGCATCAAATCATGCACATACCCTCTTTTAATGAGTTATTCCAGTCCCTGCGGGCTATGCCTGCAGGGATTGGAGAGTGTTTTTATTCGTGAGCTTCTTCTCTTCCACCAGCAGCTTTTTCCAGTCAAGCCGGATAAACGCCTTCACCATCTCCGGATCAAACTGGGTGCCGGCACAGCGCTTCAGCTCCTTGATGGCTTCCGAATGAGGCCGCTGCGCCTTGTACACCCGCTCGTGTGTCATCACGTCGTAGGCGTCAATGATGGTCAGCAGGCGTGAGAGCTTGGGAATTTCCCTGCCCTTCAGCCCTTTCGGATAGCCGGAGCCGTCCCAGCGCTCGTGGTGAAAGAGGATGTATTCCGCTATGTATTCCAGTTTATTGGAGGATTTGGCAATCCGGTAGCCGATTTCCGGGTGCTTCTTCATCTGGTGCCATTCCTCCGCGGTCAGCTTCCCGCTCTTCATGAGAATGCTGTCGGTGATGGCGATTTTGCCGATGTCATGCAGCACGCACAGCAGGCTCAGGGCATCCTGCTCCGTCACCGTCAGGTCCAGCGCCTGGCCCAGCTGGAAGCCCATGAGCTTCATCCGCTGGGCATGCTCCTCCGTCTCGTTGCTCCGCTCGAACAGCGTCTTTTCCAGGGAGGTAATCACCCCGCTCTGGTTGCTCCGCAGCTCCAGCAGCTTGTGTCGGTACATCAGATCCTCCGCTTCCTTGATGGTGTACTGGAGGGAGATGTCCGGCGTTCGCTTGGTAGCCGCGCCCAGGGAAATGCTCGGCTTCAGCAGCTTGTGCTCGAACGTGTCACAGGCGTCACTGATGCGCCGGCAGATTTCAAAGGCGATCTTTTCATCCGTCCGGGGAAGCAGAATGGCAAATTCGTCCCCGCCCCACCGGGCCACCACGTCTTCCTTGCGGCAGCAGCTTTTGAGAATG
>JAWSUV010000240.1:0-1602 GCA_033549305.1 Bacillota bacterium
CGTCATCATCGATTTCAAGGGCGGCGGTGCCGCCTGCAGTGTCCCGGACAAAGCCTATTTCACCGTGTTCCGCCACACCGTGCAGGGAGAGACCCTGGGACTCCTGCGCCAGGAAGTGGAGAAGGCTGTGAAACGGGCTGGCATTAGCGGCACCTGGAGCATGAAATTCAGGGAGGCGCCTCATCCGGACAACGGCGGTTTTCACCCCTACACGATTTCCGAGAGCAATCCCTACACCAAGACCATGAAACGAAGCATACAGGAGGTCACCGGAACGGAAGCTGCCATCACCTATTTCCCAAGCATTGGCGATTTCAATTACCTGGGCAGCCGGGTCAAGATTCCCACCTATGTCTTTGGACCTCATGGAGGCAATTTTCATGCGCCTGACGAGTATGTGGAGCTGAAGACCGTGGTGCAGACAGCCAAAGTCATTGCCGAGTACCTGACGGAAATTCTCACATGACGTCTGCAGAGCGATTGACCCTCCAAGTGCTTTCAGTTGAAAAAATTGACAATCTGTGATATGATTGACACAAGAGACAGCCTGCTGTGTGCGTGTATTCGATTTAGTTTTGAGCCAACACAGTTACATTGGGAGCTTGGCGTCCGGTTGTGGAGTACATGCCCTTCGGGGACTTACAAGATCACTGGCAGAGCACCCCCCTGCGAGCGCAGGTTTCAAAACAATCGACATACGGCATGGCGGGTGTCGTCAGAAGACTAAACCCTTTGTCTCAAAGGGTTTTTTTCTATCGGAGGTTGGTAAGATGAAACAGTGTGGAGTCGTCATTGAATCCCTGGATAAAACTGCTAAAGTACGGATGCAGCGCCATTCCAGCTGTGCCGGATGCAATGCCTGCAAAATGGGCTCTTCGGAAAACCCCATTGAGCTGGAAGCGCTGAACCCGATCAAGGCTGATAAAGGCCAGATGGTGGAGGTGGAAATGGAAAACCAGCATGTGCTGCAGGCGGCTTTTCTCATGTACGTGGTGCCGCTGCTGTTTCTCATCACAGGCGTTGCCGTGGGTCATTACACCCTCCAGGCACTGGGCGTCGTTCAGTATGCCGAAGTGTTTACCGCAGTCATCGCCTTTGGGTTCACGGCTGTTGCCTACCTGATCCTGAACCGGGGAGAACGCAGGGAAAGCTACAAAGAAAAAATGCTCCCGGTCATCACGGATGTGATTGAGGAGCAGATCACTTTAACGGATCATCTGGTAAATACGGCTGGTGATTCATAACACATCAGTTTAATCTGAAAGGGATGCAGAGAATGCGTCCCTTTTTGATTCTTTTCTTTCTGTTCACGAATGGCACCCTCTATTTTTCATCTTCATCTATTTCATCAAAATAATGACTGTAATCACCATAGAGATCGGATGCAGAAGGACTGAACGTTTTCGCACGGGCTGCTGAATGATTGCGGGCTGTTTTCGCCTTGCGGTAGGTGTTGACACTCAGCATGATGGTCAAGGCAAAGGCGATGGACAGACCAATGAAAAAAGTGCTGGCTCCATGGTGGACCGCCAGGGGATAATCCTGCTCCACCAAGGCAAGCATGGTATTGTACATTCCGAATCCTGGCACAAAGGGAACCAT
>JAWSUV010000241.1:0-1535 GCA_033549305.1 Bacillota bacterium
GAGACTAACTATATGAAGTCAAGGGTAATTTTCAAGGGATAAAGCAAAATTCGTTAGAAAAACGCGCACAGCAAACTAGAAGTAGGCAAGGCTACTTCTAAAAAAATATGGAATTGTTTATTACCCTTGGGGCACAAAGTTCAAATGATTAGTCAGCAAATAGTGAAGAACCCGAACGAGCTTTTTGGCGACATGCGAGTTGGCAACATAGTGGTGTTTTCCTTCAGACTTTTTCTTGTGATAGTACTCTTTGAAAACAGGATCCCTCATTGAAATAAGCCTGGCTGCTTCCAGCAGAGCCCACCTGAGGTGAGGAGAGCCCCTTTTGACCATTTTCATTCCGGCAGCGGTAAACTTGCCGGACTCGTAAGTGGATGGTTCAAGACCGGCAAAAGCCAAGAGTTTGGCCGGGGAATCAAACTTGGATATATCGCCTATTTCTGCCAGAACAACCGACCCAAGACCATAGGATATGCCGGGAACTGAAAGGATAGGGCTTTGCATCTCATCCATAATCGCCTTGATTTCACAGTCGATCTTATGTATCTCGGCAGAATACATTTCTATGAGAGTAAGGATTTGTGACAGCTCGAAAGATAGGGCCCGGCTATCGGAACCGATGGACCTGGATGCAGTTTCTTTGATGAGAATTGCCTTTTCTTTGCCATATTTACCTCTAGAAGTTTTACGAAGAAGATTTGTAAGCTTTGTCAGATGGGCTGAAGCGATGGCATTCTTGGATGGGAAGGCTTTGAGCAGTTCATGTGTGGACTTCTGATTGAGTGAATATACCACGGAGGAGAGCTCCGGGAACATGATGTCCAAGATTCTGTTAAGAGAAAGCTTATACCTTGAAAGGTTTTCCTTGATTCTCGATTTATGCCTGGTTAGTGACTTCAGTTCCTTTAGATGATATGATTCATCTGAGTGGAGTTTGAAGTTACCTGACTGTAGCATAAGAGCAATGAGTTTGGCGTCGATCTTGTCCGTTTTGCTTTTTCTAAGCGTATGAGCTTTTCTGAAAAGGTTCGTTTGTAACGGATTAAGAACAACTAGGGGTAGTTGGTTCTCGATGATAAACCTCATGAGGTTCATGCTATAGTGGCCAGTAGCTTCTAACCCCACTCTTATTTCGTCTTTAGGGACATCAGGAATCGAGGACCGCAGCAGGTTAAATCCATCCAAATTGTTTTGGATTGTGAAGACATCTTTGATGATTTCGCCATCAGAAGAGACGATGAAGCAGTCGTGTTTTTCTTTGGCGACATCGATGCCAACATAAATCATAAGAACACATCCTTTCATGATTTGGTCGTGGCCCACATACATCCATGTCATGTATCCTTGCCCGAGATAAAACGTCAAAGCGTTATCTAACTAATAAACAAAAAGACATAGAGATGTGGTTGGAGCCTCAATGGAACAGTCAAGCTGTAGGTGATACTACCAATCCACAACACTATGTCGATTATACAGTAATTTTAAGAAAGGGTAATGAACCCGCAGCCTGACTACGAGTTCATTATACAAGGTGA
>JAWSUV010000242.1:0-1534 GCA_033549305.1 Bacillota bacterium
CCGATTATTTGCCTGTATGGCATTTTTAAGCTGGCTTTCGGTATAGGAAAGAGTGGATGGCTGAAAATGTTTGGCCAGATGACGGCCGCAGGACACATGATGATTGAATTGGGGAAAGAACACCCGAAGCATGCCCAGCATCATAAGGAGCCAGATGACATGGTAAAGACGGAAATAACCGAAATCCCGAAAAAAGAGCTGGTTTAGCTGCCGGGGGCTGAAGATGGCAAGGCTGAAAACGGCAACCATCATTAGGCTGCGAAAGATGAACTTTTGACGGTGAAGACGCAGCATATCAATCACCTGCCTGCCAACATTTGATCATTCTCCGAGAAGTCTACTAATTTGATTATAACGGATATCGGATAAAAAAACAGTAAAGAAACCAAAACGAACGCTATTTCGTTTGAAGAATTTCAGTCATGAAGCTGCTCAATAGGAAGATGTGACAGGTGGTACAAAAATGGAACGATTGGCCAGGGTTTTATCAGAAGGGAATAGCATTTCACATAAGTTAATACCCGGCTGCCTGAAATGCGCGACAATTCACCGCATACTGAGTTTTAGAATGTCCTGGCGGGGTGAAGCATCCATGATAAATCCGGTAATCAGGCCAAAAACCAGCATGGAAGACAGCAGTTCCAGCAAATGGCCAATGCGGACAGCGTCCGGAAAAATCGGATTGGGTGCCAGCAGCATCACACCGCTGGACATGAACAGCAGGGTGACAGCAGCGACATAGGCCGCTTTATCCTTGTTCATGACATACCGCAATCCATCGGCAGCCAGCACAAAGACCAGTCCCCGGAGCAGCTGAAGGGGGATCAGATGGAGACTGGTGCTGATCTGATACAGCAGCCCCCGGTTTTCTGTGGTCCCCGAATAGAATAACCGCAGGTCCGCAAACTGCCAGGCAATAAAATGACCGAAGGCAAAGTAAACCACCACATACAGGACGGCCAGCACACCATACTTCACGGCACGGTTGGTCAGCCGTTTTCGCTCATCCTGCAGGGGATTGTACTGCCGGCTGAATCCCCCGTGAAGAGCAACGCCGGAAGGGATAAAAATGATGAGGGTGAAGAAACCGCTGATCATGAGCATCAGGGCGTCATAGATGGAAATAGCTGCTAACGATTCACTGAAGATAATGGTTTCCACCTGCGTCAGTCCATAGGCGACGGTCCAGAAAATCAGGATCAGGCACAGGCTGGTCTTGATCCCGCCCCACCGGGTTCTGGAAACGACCATTCCCAGAACGATGGCATTCCAAAAACCCAGCACCAGCAAACTGAGGATGGATCTGACGGGTGGCCCGGCAGGCAGCTGCCGGAATGATTCGGAAAAGGGTGACAGGAAGATGGCAGCCATATTGGCGATCGTGAAGACAATGGCCAGTAACAGAGTTTTCAGGATTGCCAAACCAGCGGTGAGAACAAACCCATGATTTTTCAAGATGAAATTCCTCCCCTATGGATAAATAACCCTCTCGGAAACCCGAGAGCATTGATCACTCAACATTTGTTTGTTGGGT